>NZ_CAMHZD010000003.1 GCF_946190065.1 Streptococcus mitis | reverse complement strand
GAACTCGCTCAAATTAACGAGAGATTCCTCGGTTTTCATTTCATTAAAAGTAAGAGACCTATTTTTTCAGTGGCCTCACCCAATCAGGTGGCTTTTTTTCGTGGTGAGGTGATGGTGATAGAAATTTTTTGCAAAATAGTAAAATTTGAGAAAAGTTAAGCTAGTTTTAAGCTTCGTCTTGTATCATATAGTTATTAAATAAAGACCTCCTAACTTTATTTAATAAAATCCTAAACTTTTCTTTTTCATAATAATCTCCCTTAACTCCACCCAATCAGGTGGAGTTTTTTGGCTTTGTTCTAGGCTTTTTGGGAGTGTTCTAAACATCATTTTTCGATATTTTCAGATATTTTTCGGATTTTGGTCGGGGAATTGGCGGGGATCTTTTTAGCGAATATGACTAAGAAATAGGTTTGCTGTTACTTCGGCTACTTCAACCTCACTTTGAATGTAAGTGACTGTTAATTGAGGGACTGGAACTACTGTAATAATGATTTTGCTTGTCTAGTAGTGGCGTATTAAATGAGAAGTGACATATAAGATTGTCTCTTCGTTTACTAAATCAAAATTTCTATGAAATTGATAGAATCCCTAATTTTCTCTTAAACTTGAAAGTCTTGTTATAAAGCGGTTAAAGCTTGCAAAGCCGAGAATATAAACCTTTGACAAATTTTGTGAATTATGGGATAATAAAAGGGAATTAAGTATTGTGTCTATATCATAGGCTAGAAAAGACCCCAAGCTCACGTCCAAATAAGCTTGGGGTCTTTTTTGACACTATTTGTCCTTGTTTAGCCATTTATCGACTAGCCGAAGAACGACACCGACCACAATTGGTCCGATGATAGTTTTAAGTATTGTATCCATCATGGGCTATCTCACCTCCTTTCGTAGGCGGTGTAGCAGTGCCGTAGAATATTATACCATATAAGTGCTAAACTCGGGAGTCAGCTAATCAGGTGGCTTTTTTGTTTGTGGCTTGGTTTTTTGATATAATAGAGCCATGAGTAGAATTTTAGATAATGAGATAATGGGGGACGAGGAGTTAGTAGAACGCACGCTCCGTCCTCAGTATTTACGTGAATATATCGGGCAGGATAAGGTCAAGGACCAGCTCCAAATCTTTATCGAGGCTGCCAAAATGCGGGATGAAGCGCTGGATCATGTCCTCTTATTTGGACCTCCAGGTTTGGGGAAAACGACCATGGCCTTTGTTATTGCCAATGAACTGGGAGTCAATCTCAAGCAGACTTCTGGTCCTGTCATTGAAAAAGCAGGTGATTTGGTAGCGATTTTGAATGATTTAGAGCCGGGAGATGTCCTCTTTATTGATGAGATTCATCGCTTGCCCATGTCTGTGGAAGAGGTGCTTTATAGTGCCATGGAAGACTTCTACATTGACATCATGATTGGGGCTGGTGAAGGCAGTCGCAGTGTTCATTTGGAGTTGCCACCTTTCACTTTGATTGGTGCGACGACTCGGGCTGGTATGCTCTCAAATCCGTTACGGGCACGTTTTGGGATTACAGGTCATATGGAGTATTATGCCCATGCTGATTTGACGGAAATTGTCGAGCGGACGGCAGATATTTTTGAGATGGAAATCACTCATGAGGCAGCATCCGAGCTGGCCTTACGTAGTCGTGGGACCCCTCGTATTGCCAATCGTCTCCTCAAGCGTGTACGGGATTTTGCCCAGATTATGGGAAATGGGGTTATCGATGATGTTATTACCGATAAGGCTCTGACTATGCTGGATGTTGACCATGAAGGCTTGGACTATGTGGACCAGAAAATCCTTCGCACCATGATTGAGATATATGGCGGCGGTCCTGTCGGTCTAGGAACTCTTTCTGTGAATATCGCTGAAGAGCGTGAGACGGTTGAGGATATGTACGAACCTTACCTGATCCAGAAAGGCTTTATCATGCGAACTCGTTCAGGACGAGTTGCGACCGCTAAGGCTTACGAACATTTAGGGTATGAATACAGTGAAAAATGAGCAAGAAATTCTAGATGCATTTAGAGAAAATCCGGATATGATGGCTATTCTGACTATCATCCGAAATCTTGGTCTGAAAGACTCGTGGTTGGCAGCAGGTTCTGTCAGAAATTTCATCTGGAATCTCTTGTCAGACAGACCACCTTTTGACTGTGAAACAGATGTTGATGTCATTTTCTTTGATACAGATGTGAGTTATGAAGAAACGCTGGCTATAGAGAACAAGTTGAGAGCGGATTTTCCTCAGTACCAGTGGGAATTGAAAAATCAGGTCTATATGCACCAGCACAGTCCTCATACTGCGCCCTATACTAGCTCTCGTGATGCTATGAGTAAGTATCCAGAACGGTGTACGGCGGTTGGGCTCCGTTTGAATGAAGACTCTGCTTTAGAATTTTTTACCCCTTATGGACTCGAGGATATTGTGAATTTTCAAGTTCGTCCAACTCCTCATTTTTTAGAGAATGAAGACCGAATGGAACTCTATCAAACACGTTTATCCAAGAAAAATTGGCAGGAGAAATGGAAAAATTTGATTTTTAAAAATACTTAAGGAAACTTTAAGCTAGGAAGTGTATACTAAGTTCATAAGTTAAGAAGACCTTAACTTAAACTCCTAAAACTTTTTCATAATAATCTCCCTATAAAAATAGAGTCGCCCAATCAGGCGGCTTATTTTTTTGAAAAATGGGCTTGGTGCCTGAGAATAATATTCAATGAAAATCAAAGTGCAAACTAGGAAGCTAGCCGCAGGTTGCTCAAAACACTGTTTTGAGGTTGCAGATAGAGCTGACGTGGTTTGAAGAGATTTTCGAAGAGTATAAATAGCTTAGTGATAGAAGAAAATAGGGAAATATGGTATAATGAAACGATAGATTTTTGAATAGGAATAAGATCATGTTTGGATTTTTTAAGAAAGATAAGGCTGTGGAAGTAGAGGTTCCGACGCAGGTTCCTGCTCATATCGGCATCATCATGGATGGGAATGGCCGTTGGGCTAAAAAACGTATGCAACCGCGAGTCTTCGGACACAAGGCGGGTATGGAAGCATTGCAAACTGTGACCAAGGCGGCCAACAAACTAGGCGTCAAGGTGATTACAGTTTATGCTTTTTCTACAGAAAACTGGACCCGTCCAGATCAGGAAGTCAAGTTTATCATGAACTTGCCAGTGGAGTTTTATGATAATTATGTCCCGGAATTGCATGCGAATAATGTTAAGATTCAAATGATTGGGGAGACAGACCGCCTGCCTAAGCAAACTTTTGAAGCTCTGACCAAGGCTGAGGAATTGACTAAGAACAACACAGGTTTGATTCTTAATTTTGCCCTCAACTATGGTGGACGAGCTGAGATTACACAGGCGCTTAAGTTGATTTCCCAGGATGTTTTAGATGCCAAAATCAACCCAGGTGACATCACAGAGGAATTGATTGGCAACTATCTCTTCACCCAGCATTTGCCTAAGGAGTTACGAGACCCAGACTTGATTATCCGTACTAGTGGAGAATTGCGTTTGAGCAATTTCCTTCCATGGCAGGGAGCCTACAGTGAGCTCTATTTTACGGATACCTTGTGGCCTGATTTTGACGAGGCGGCCTTGCAGGAAGCCATTCTTGCCTACAATCGTCGTCATCGCCGATTTGGAGGAGTTTAGGAGGAAATATGACACAGGATTTACAGAAAAGAACCTTGTTTGCAGGGATTGCCCTGGCTATTTTCCTACCAATTTTAATGATTGGGGGCCTCTTGCTTCAGATAGCAATTGGAATCATAGCCATGCTAGCCATGCATGAACTTTTGAAGATGAGAGGTCTAGAGACCATGACTATGGAGGGCCTCTTAACCCTCTTTGCAACCTTTGCTTTGACCATTCCCTTGGAGAATTATCTGACTTTTTTACCAGTTGATGGGAATGTGGTTGCCTATAGTGTTTTGATTTCAATCATGTTAGGAACGACTGTTTTTAGCAAGTCTTATACGATTGAGGACGCTGTTTTCCCACTTGCTATGAGTTTCTACGTGGGCTTTGGTTTTAATGCTCTATTAGATGCTAGAATTGCAGGTTTAGATAAGGCACTATTAGCCTTATGTATCGTCTGGGCGACAGACAGTGGTGCCTATCTTGTTGGGATGAACTATGGTAAACGGAAACTGGCTCCAACGGTTTCTCCAAATAAAACCTTTGAGGGTGCCTTGGGTGGTATTTTAGGTGCGATTTTAGTAACCATCATCTTTATGATGTTTGATAGGACAGTTGCTCTTCCGTATGGAATTTACAAGATGTCAGTCTTTGCTATTTTCTTTAGCATTGCTGGACAATTTGGTGATTTACTAGAAAGTTCGATCAAGCGTCACTTTGGTGTCAAGGATTCTGGGAAATTTATTCCTGGACATGGTGGTGTTTTGGATCGTTTCGATAGTATGTTGCTTGTATTTCCAATCATGCACCTATTTGGGCTCTTTTAATCAAAAGACGGAGGAAATACTATGCTCGGAATTTTAACCTTTATTCTGGTTTTTGGGATTATTGTAGTGGTGCACGAGTTCGGACACTTCTACTTTGCCAAGAAATCAGGGATTCTAGTGCGTGAATTTGCCATTGGCATGGGACCTAAGATCTTTGCTCATATTGGCAAGGATGGGACGGCCTATACCATTCGAATCTTGCCTCTGGGTGGCTATGTTCGCATGGCCGGTTGGGGTGATGATACAACTGAAATTAAGACAGGAACTCCTGTCAGTTTGACGCTTACTGATGATGGTAAGGTTAAACGCATCAATCTCTCAGGTAAAAAATTGGATCAGACAGCTCTTCCTATGCAGGTGACCCAATTTGACTTTGAAGACAAGCTCTTTATCAAAGGACTGGTTCTGGAAGAAGAAAAAACATTTGCAGTGGATCACGATGCAACGGTTGTGGAAGCAGACGGTACTGAGGTTCGGATTGCACCTTTAGATGTTCAATATCAAAATGCGACTATCTGGGGGAAACTCATTACTAATTTTGCAGGCCCTATGAACAACTTTATCTTAGGGGTTGTTGTTTTCTGGATTTTAATCTTCATGCAGGGTGGTGTCAGAGATGTCGATACCAACCAGTTCCATATTATGCCCCAAGGGGCCTTGGCTAAGGTGGGAGTACCAGAAACGGCACAAATTACCAAAATTGGCTCACATGAGGTTAGCAACTGGGAAAGTTTGATTCAGGCTGTGGAATCAGAAACCAAAGATAAGACGGCCCCGACCTTGGATGTGACTATTTCTGAAAATGGTAGTGACAAACAAGTCACTGTTAGTCCGGAAGAAAGTCAAGGTCGTTACCTTCTAGGTGTTCAACCGGGGATTAAGTCAGATTTTGTATCTATGTTTGTAGGTGGTTTTACAACTGCTGCTGACTCGGCCCTCCGAATTCTCTCAGCACTGAAAAATCTGATTTTCCAACCGGATTTGAACAAGCTAGGTGGACCTGTTGCCATCTTTAAGGCAAGTAGTGATGCTGCTAAAAATGGAATTGAGAATGTCTTGTACTTCTTGGCAATAATTTCCATCAATATTGGGATTTTTAATCTTATTCCGATTCCAGCCCTGGATGGTGGTAAGATTGTGCTCAATATCCTAGAAGCCATCCGCCGCAAACCATTGAAACAAGAAATTGAAACCTATGTCACCTTGGCCGGAGTGGTCATCATGGTTGTCTTGATGATTGCTGTGACCTGGAATGACATTATGCGACTCTTTTTTAGATAATCGAGGAATATTATGAAACAAAGTAAAATGCCTATCCCAACGCTTCGCGAAATGCCAAGCGATGCTCAAGTTATCAGCCACGCTCTTATGTTGCGAGCTGGTTATGTTCGTCAAGTATCAGCAGGTGTTTATTCTTATCTACCACTTGCCAACCGTGTGATTGAAAAAGCTAAAAACATCATGCGCCAAGAATTCGACAAGATTGGTGCGGTTGAGATGTTGGCTCCAGCCCTTCTCAGTGCAGAACTGTGGCGCGAATCAGGTCGTTATGAAACTTACGGTGAAGACCTTTACAAACTAAAAAACCGTGAAAAATCAGACTTTATCCTAGGTCCAACTCACGAAGAAACTTTTACAGCTATTGTCCGTGATTCTGTTAAGTCTTACAAGCAATTGCCACTTAACCTTTATCAAATCCAGCCTAAGTATCGTGATGAAAAACGCCCACGTAATGGACTTCTCCGTACACGTGAGTTTATCATGAAAGATGCTTACAGTTTCCATGCTAACTATGATAGCTTGGACAGTGTTTACGATGAGTACAAGGCTGCTTATGAGCGTATTTTCACTCGTAGTGGTTTAGATTTCAAGGCTATCATCGGTGACGGTGGAGCTATGGGTGGTAAGGACAGCCAAGAATTTATGGCCATTACACCTGCCCGTACGGACCTTGATCGCTGGGTTGTTTTGGACAAGTCAGTTGCCTCATTTGACGAAATTCCTGCAGAAGTGCAAGAAGAAATCAAGGCAGAATTGCTCAAATGGATGGTCTCTGGTGAAGATACCATTGCTTACTCAAGTGAATCTAGCTATGCGGCTAACTTGGAAATGGCAACAAACGAGTACAAACCAAGCAACCGTGTCGTTGCTGAAGAAGAAGTGACTCGTGTTGCAACACCAGATGTTAAATCAATCGATGAAGTTGCAGCCTTTCTCAACGTTCCAGAAGAACAAACAATTAAAACTCTCTTCTACATGGCAGATGGTGAGGTTGTTGCAGCCCTTCTAGTTGGAAATGACCAACTCAACGAAGTCAAGTTGAAAAACCACTTGGGAGCAGATTTCTTTGACGTTGCTAGCGAAGAAGAAGTGGCAAATGTTGTTCAAGCAGGATTCGGTTCACTTGGCCCAGTTGGTTTGCCAGAGAATGTTAAAATCATCGCAGACCGTAAGGTGCAAGATGTTCGCAATGCAGTTGTGGGAGCTAATGAAGATGGCTACCATTTGACTGGTGTGAACCCAGGTCGTGACTTTACTGCAGAATATGTGGATATCCGTGAAGTTCGTGAGGGTGAAATTTCACCAGACGGACAAGGTGTTCTTAACTTTGCGCGTGGTATCGAAATTGGTCACATCTTCAAACTCGGCACTCGCTATTCAGCAAGCATGGGAGCAGATGTTTTGGATGAAAATGGCCGTGCTGTGCCAATTATCATGGGATGTTACGGTATCGGTGTCAGCCGTCTCCTTTCAGCAGTGATGGAGCAACACGCTCGCCTCTTTGTTAATAAAACGCCAAAAGGTGAATACCGTTACGCTTGGGGAATCAATTTCCCTAAAGAATTGGCACCATTTGATGTGCACTTGATCACTGTCAATGTCAAGGATGAAGAAGCACAGGCCTTGACAGAAAAGCTTGAAGCAAGCTTGATGGGAGCTGGTTACGAAGTCTTGACAGACGACCGTAACGAACGTGTCGGAGTCAAATTCAGTGATAGCGACTTGATTGGATTGCCGATTCGTATCACTGTTGGTAAAAAAGCGGCCGATGGCATCGTAGAAGTTAAGATTAAAGCGACTGGTGACACCATCGAAGTTCATGCAGATAACTTGCTTGAAACACTTGAAATCCTCAGTAAGAAATAAAAACTATAATCAGAAGAAAAACAAGGAAAAAATGTAACTAGTTTTTACCTTGTTTTTTCTGTATAATGGGAAAAATGAGTAGATAAAGAGGTAAATGTATGCTAAGATTTCCAAAGGATTTTGTCTGGGGATCCTCTACTTCTGGACCACAGACAGAAGGACGTGTAGCTGGTGACGGTAAGGGAGATAATCTCTGGGATTATTGGTACCAAGTGGAGCCAAATCGTTACTATAATGGGATTGGTCCAGATAAGACATCGACCTTTTATGAAAATTGGGAACAGGATATTGAGCTACTGGTAGAAACTGGTCATACAGCCTTTCGGACTTCTATTCAATGGTCACGGATTTTTCCACAAGGGCGTGGAAAAGTCAATGCTCAAGGTGTGGATTTCTATCGTAAGGTTTTTGAGACTATTAAGGCTAAAGGAATTCGTCTTTTAGTCAATCTCTATCATTTTGATCTGCCTTTTGCTCTTCAAGAAGATGGCGATGGTTGGGAAAATAAGGCGACTGTCTCAGCTTATGAAGACTATGCTCGTTTTTGTTTTGAGACTTATGGAGATTTAGTGGATCAATGGATTACCTTTAACGAGCCAATCGTTCCAGTGGAATTTGGCTATTTTTACGATGCCCATTATCCACATAAGGTGGATGCGGAAGCAGCCGTTAAAGTAGCCTATCATACACAATTGGCTAGCAGTCGGGCAGTCAAGGCCTGCCATGAACTCTTGCCTGATTCCAAAATTGGGATTGTCCTCAACTTGACACCGGCTTATCCACGTAGCCAGCATCCTGCCGATGTAAAGGCTGCTCATATTGCGGACCTTTTTCAGGCCCAATCTTTCTTAGATCCGTCTGTTTTGGGGACTTATCCACAGGAGTTGGTAGAAATCTTGCATGAACACGGCCTCTTACCTGATACTACGGAGGAAGAGTTGGAGCTCATTCGTGACAATACGGTAGACTTCCTTGGTGTCAACTACTATCAACCTTTGCGTGTTATGGCACCTCGATTTGCTAAACATCCAGAGAGTCCTCTCTTACCAGAACATTTTTACGAGCCTTATGTGATGCCTGGACGTAAAATCAATCCTCACCGTGGCTGGGAGATTTATGAGCAAGGGATTTATGACATTGCCAAAAATATCAAGGAAAATTATGGCAATATTGAGTGGATGTTGACAGAGAATGGTATGGGTGTTGAGGGGGAAGAAAAATTCCGTCAAGATGGAATAATTCAAGATGATTATCGTATTGACTTTGTAAAAGGTCATCTTGGTGAACTTCACCGTGCCATTGAAGATGGAGCCAATTGTAAGGGCTACTTGATTTGGACCTTTATTGATTGCTGGTCATGGCTCAATAGTTATAAAAATCGCTATGGCTTGGTCGAATTAGACTTGGAAACGCAAGAACGTCGTCTGAAAAAATCAGGGCACTGGTTCAAGGAATTAAGCGACAATAATGGATTTTAAAAAGGACTCTGACTGATTATCCTAATTGGTCAGAGTTTTTTGCTTACAGGATATTAATTTGAACTATACCAATTTTAACTCTTGACAAGTGAAAGAAACAAGTATATACTGTTTTTGCTGATTCTATAAAAGATGAATTAGACTATACCAATTTTAAGGAGAAAGCACAGCTGGTCTGTGTCGTATATACTATGTGTGGAATTGTTGGTGTTGTTGGAAACACAAATGCAACTGATATTTTGATTCAAGGGCTTGAAAAGCTCGAATACCGTGGTTATGATTCTGCGGGGATTTTTGTCCTAGGTGGCGCTGAAAACCATCTAGTCAAGGCTGTAGGCCGTATTGCAGAATTGTCTGCTAAGACAGCTGGTGTTGAGGGAACGACTGGTATCGGACATACTCGTTGGGCAACTCATGGAAAACCAACTGAGGACAATGCTCACCCACACCGCTCTGAGACTGAGCGATTTGTCTTGGTACACAATGGGGTGATTGAGAACTATCTTGAAATCAAGGAAGAATACCTTGCTGGTCACCACTTAAAAGGGCAGACAGATACTGAAATCGCTGTTCACTTGATTGGAAAATTTGCGGAAGAAGATGGCTTGTCAGTTCTTGAAGCCTTCAAAAAAGCTCTTCACATCATCCGTGGTTCTTATGCCTTTGCCTTGGTTGACTCACAAGATCCTGAAGTCATCTACGTGGCTAAGAATAAATCACCACTTTTGATTGGTCTTGGACAAGGCTACAACATGGTCTGCTCAGACGCAATGGCTATGATTCGTGAGACCAACCAGTACATGGAAATCCATGACCAAGAGTTGGTCATCGTCAAGGCTGATAGTGTAGAAGTTCAAGACTATGATGGCAATAGTCGTGAGCGTGCTAGCTACACTGCTGAGCTTGACTTGTCAGATATCGGTAAGGGAACTTATCCTTACTACATGCTCAAGGAAATCGACGAGCAACCAACGGTTATGCGTAAACTCATCCAAGCCTACACAGATGAGGCTGGTCAAATTGTCGTAGACTCAGCTATTATCAAGGCTGTTCAAGATGCAGACCGTATTTACATTCTTGCAGCTGGAACATCTTACCACGCAGGATTTGCTTCGAAGAAGATGTTGGAAGAATTGACGGATACACCAGTTGAACTTGGAATCTCTTCTGAGTGGGGATACGGTATGCCACTTCTCAGCAAGAAACCACTCTTCATCTTTATCAGCCAATCTGGTGAAACAGCGGATAGTCGTCAAGTTTTGGTCAAGGCTAATGAAATGGGAATCCCAAGCTTGACAGTGACAAACGTACCAGGTTCGACTCTTTCACGAGAAGCCAACCATACTATGCTCCTTCATGCAGGTCCTGAAATTGCTGTGGCATCAACTAAAGCCTATACAGCACAAATCGCAGCCCTTGCCTTCCTGGCAAAAGCAGTCGGAGAAGCAAATGGCAATGCCAAAGCGCAATCCTTTGATTTGGTTCATGAGTTGTCAATCGTAGCTCAGTCTATCGAATCAACTCTTTCAGAGAAAGAAACTATTGAAGCTAAGGTTCGTGAGCTTCTTGAAACAACTCGCAACGCCTTTTACATCGGGCGTGGTCAAGATTACTATGTAGCTATGGAAGCCAGTCTCAAACTCAAAGAGATTTCTTACATCCAGTGTGAAGGCTTTGCAGCAGGAGAACTTAAGCACGGAACCATTGCCTTGATTGAAGAAGGAACGCCTGTTTTGGCCCTCTTGTCAGATCCAGTCCTTGCCAACCACACTCGTGGAAATATCCAAGAGGTGGCAGCCCGTGGTGCCAAAGTCCTCACTATCGCAGAAGAGAATGTTGCCAAAGATACAGACGACATCGTTCTTACGACTGTACACCCTTACCTCTCGCCAATTTCAATGGTTGTACCAACGCAATTGGTCGCTTACTTTGCAACACTCCACCGTGGCCTTGATGTGGACAAACCACGTAACCTTGCTAAATCAGTAACGGTAGAATAAACTAAAAAAAGTCTAGTTATCTAGGCTTTTTCTTGTGAGCAAATCGGTTGCTTGTAGTCAAGCTTCGTGTTAGAATAATTCTTCAAAATGAAGGAAAGAAATAGACGGGGAGAATCACAATGGTAGAATCGGGAATTTCAACATTTGGGGAAACAACGGTGCTTGAAGGGACTGGGCAGACTTACAGTCATGCTGAACGCATTCGCCAGTTGATGGCAGAGATTGAGCTGGCTGACAAGGTTGGTTTGGATGTGTATGGAATTGGTGAGCACCATCGAGCAGATTTTGCGGTATCAGCCCCAGAGATCGTCCTGGCAGCTGGGGCAGTCAATACCAAGAAAATCCGTTTGACCAGTGCAGTTAGCATTATCTCGAGCATGGACCCTATTCGTTTGTTCCAACAATATGCGACCATCGATGCTTTGTCAAATGGACGAGCGGAGATTATTGCTGGAAGGGGTTCTTTCACGGAATCATTTCCCCTGTTTGGTTATGACTTAAAAGACTACGAAGCTCTTTTTGATGAGAAATTGGACTTGCTCCAGTTAGTCAATGAGAAGACCAAGATAGACTGGCAAGGGCGATTGACCCAAACAATCTCTGGTAAAGAAGTTTATCCTCGTCCAGTTCAGGACAAATTACCCTTGTGGATAGCGACAGGTGGTCATGTCGAATCAACAGTGAAGATTGCTCAGGCAGGTCTACCGATTGTCTATGCCATTATTGGTGACAATCCTCGTTATTTTAAAAAATTGATTCAGGCTTATCGTGAGATTGGGAGCGAAGCAGGCCATGCCAGTCATGAACTAAAGGTTGGGGCCCATTCTTGGGGTTGGATTGCTGAAGATGGCGAGCAGGCTGTGAAAGATTATTTCCATCCGACCAAGCAAGTGGTGGACACTATTTCTAAAGACCGTCCACACTGGCATGAATTGAGTTATGAGCAATATTTGGAGCAAGTTGGGCCAAATGGTGCTATGTTTGTGGGCAATCCAGATCAGGTGGCCGAAAAATTGATTCGTATGATAGAGGATTTAGGTTTGGACCGCTTTATGTTGCACCTACCTCTTGGTTCCATGCCTCATGAACAAGTTCTGAGAGCTATTGAACTTTTCGGAACGCAAGTGGCTCCAAAAGTACGGGCTTATTTTGCCATGAAAGAGGCTTAATAAAAAAATTAATAAAGTTCATTAGGATAACAAATATTGTACAAAAATCAATCCCCCGAGCATTAATGCTCGGAGGATTTTTCTATAGGAGGGCTAGTTTAATTCTCTTTTTTGTTTTTTAGTAAGAATCCGAGACCGAGAAGGGCAAGGAGGCTGATTCCTGCGAATAGGAGTTTGTTATCGTTTTTGGTTCCTGTATTTGGAAGTTCAGCTTGTTTAGCTAGAGGCGCAGGTATATTTTCCTTGCTAGGATTTTCTACTGATTCATTTTGAACAGCTTCACTTACAGATGATGGTTGTGCTTCTTGCGCTGGTTGTGAAGTTTGTGTGGTTTGTGAATCAGTTGTAGCTTGGCTAGGTTTATCTTCTGCATCAGCTACTTTTGCATCTGGTTTAGGAGAATCTGGTTTAGTAGAGTCAGGTCTAACTTGTGGAGCTGGATCTTGATGTTCAGGTTTGACCACTCGGTTTGAAATAGTACCTTGGCCATTATTTTGCCCTTGTTCTTGTTTTAAGCTGGAAAGGTCAAATTCTGGCTTTTCTTCCATAGCTGGGGCAACGATGGCGCCGCCTTGAGAGATTCGAAGAACAGTAGCTGTAAGGGCATTTAATTTCAAGCCTTTTTCAGTCCATTCAAGTCCTTTCGGGTTGGCGATTCCTACTGGTCCTGCTTGGTTTTCATCTGCCAAAACTTCAGCATTTCTGAGGTGGGCAAAGGCTGTTCCCAAGTTAAATTCGCGAGCTTTTTCGTCCGCATTGACAAAGACTGCGTAGATATCCCCATTTGGAGCAGTGATTTGATAGCCAATCACTACATCCTCTTTTGCCACGCCATTTTGACCTGGGACAGTGATGAGGTGGACACGGTCTTTGATATCTTGGAGGCTCTTAAGTCGGAAGGCATCTGTAGATTGACGAAGGGCAATCAACCCTTTCATATAGTCACGGCTTTTGACATTTTCAGGGAAAGCTTTTCCATCTGTAGCCTTAGTCCAGTCAAACTTGTTAATAGCATCACTCGAATCGTAAGAGTCATGGATGAAGTAAGGATAGTCAAACGGATTGCCGTCCTTATCACGCAACAAGTGAGATTTATTTGGAACCTTGTCTTCTGCTACTGGAGTTTTGTAGGCTGGGTCACGGAATTGTTTGGTACGACCATATTCCTGACCAGAGTGGATAAACGGAGTTCCTTGAGCGGTTAAGACCATGAGATTTCCAAGTCGCAAACGACGATGAATCTCAGCATAGTTATCAGCCTTGCTTGGGTCTTTTTTGATAGACTGAGCGATGATGTCAAAGAGGGTCAAGTTATCATGGGCCGCGATGTATTGAATCACATCTCCAGGGCTATCTGCTTCAAAGTTGGTTGGTTGTGCAATCAGATTTTTGAAGATAGTGTTGATATCTCGTTTGCCACCTGTGATAAAGGCAGGTTGACCTTCGTTTGGATAACCAGACTTGAGGTTGTTACGGATGTCATCTGAAAAGACAGCAACAGTATCGGTATGTTTCATCCAATCTTGGTCAGCAGCTTTAGTAGGCATATTTTCATCACCGGCATAAGTTCTCCAACCTTCACCCAGCATCATTAGGTTAGGATTGAGGGCGCGTGCAGCCTTGTAGGCTTTTTCGATAGAAGCGGCATCATGGTCTCCCATCATATCGAAACGGAATCCATCAACTTTGTAGGTATCAACTAGATACTTGATAGAATCAACTAGGAGGCGTTTGGTCATATAGTGAGTTGTCCCCAAACGTCCACCACCAAAGCTAGTTCGAGGTGTTCCATCGGCATCCATAAAGTGATAGTAGTTTGGTTCCAAATTTTCAAAGATATCGACTTTGGCTGTATGGTTATACACTACGTCCAGGATGGCTCCCATGCCACGTTTGTGGATTTCGTTGATGAGGTTTTTGAATTCTGCGATTCGTTTTTCTGGATTCTTAGGATCGCTTGAGTACATACCAGTCAAGGAGAAGTAGTTTTGAGGGTCATATCCCCAGTTGTAATTGCTGTTGCTTGAAGCATAGTCAGATAAGCGTTCGTGGTTCTTCAACTCATTGACAAAGTAGTAAGACAAGACTGGAAGGAGCTGGATGTGGGTTACACCCAAGTTTTTGAGGTAGTCTAGTTTTTCGATAAAGGCTTCAAAGGTACCAAATGGCTTAGTCAAATCTTTTGCGATGGCAGGATCTGAAGTGAAGTCACGCACATGAGCTTCGTAGATAACGGCATCTTCACGGGTCTTGAAATTGTGAATCTTACCATAAGTTAAGTCTTGAGGTCCTAGTTTGGCTGGATCTACAAAGGCAGCTTTAGCCACTTTATGGGCATCGTCAATCTTGGCATCGTCACTATTCCAAGCAGCGAGGGATTTAGCGTAAGGATCGAGTGCAAGAACAGTTTTACCTTGGCGCTCGATTTGGTAGTGGTAGTAGTAGCCAGTGTAATTGCTGATGCCGAGACCAGAGTTTTCATTCAGAGTTTGTTTCCAGGTTCCTTTTTCACCTTTTTCAAGAGCGACAGTTCCAACCACTTTTTCAGGGTTATTCTTGTCGTAGACAACAATAGAAACCTTATCAGCACTTGGTGA
Organism: Streptococcus mitis; assembly: GCF_946190065.1. Taxonomy (GTDB): domain Bacteria; phylum Bacillota; class Bacilli; order Lactobacillales; family Streptococcaceae; genus Streptococcus; species Streptococcus mitis_DE. The sequence continues at coordinate 133,078 of NZ_CAMHZD010000003.1, read as the reverse complement.
CCAAAGGGTTAAATCAACCTGTTTTCCTTCTTCTTTGAGGTCAGCTCCAAGTTTACCATCATAGCTGTAAGTCTCATCTTTAAGACGCCAGCTTGTTTTGGTAGTGAATTTGTCAGAGTTGTAGCTAACGGTATAAGGATGTTTTGTGTCAGAGAAATCTCCGCTGTAGGTCACTTTCTTGCCAGCTTCATCGATTGCAACATCGGTGATAGTTACCTTATTTCCTAGGTGATTAGTAATGTTGGAGTGTTTGAGGATATCCTCTTTTTTAGCACCGACAAGTGTTGAAAAACTACTCTCAATGCTAGAAGTGCCTACGTGTTGGGCTCCTGTCATACGGATATCATGGACATAGTATGGATTTGTGTAAATCGATTCATCATCGTCTTTTAGGAAAATTTGGCTATGATTTTTTAAATCTGTGAACTTATAATCTTCTTTACGGATTTTCACATCGTCTCCTTGTTTGTTTCTGTCTAGTAATAAAAATCCAAGGTCTTTAGCTGCATCTTTGAGTGGAATATCGATATAGCGACCATATTTGCCTGTAGCCGTAAAGTCTGTTCCATTAGGCCATTCTCCACTACTTGGGTTTTTGACATCGCCCCAATACCAAAGAGATTTTTTGTCATAGTTGCCATCGGTGCGATAGTAGTTGACACGAATAGTTCCTGCTGGTTGAGGGCGGTAGTTGTATACCTTGTAGTTTTCATCTAGCCAGGCCTCATTCATCTTTGGTGCCAGTTTTTCTGCCGATTTATCGCCGGTTAGATTTTTTCCAGCTGTATTATTGATGAGGAAACTAATTTTCTTAGCCTGTTCTCCCTTTAATTTGACATCTAGGTAATAGCCGTAGTCATCTTTTTTGGCATCTTTAAAGGATAAGGCTCCGTTTGGCCAATTTTCAGATGGTTTTTCAACATCGTCCCAAGTCCAGAGTCCTTGAGCATCCTTGTTTTCTTCAGGAAGTTTTTTGACGTGGATACGGAAGTAGTTGTCTTCGATTGGCTCTTCTGCCTTAGTTTCAGTCGTTACTGGACTCGTAGAAGTAGTTGGTTCACTTGAACGATCTTGCCCGGTTTGTGGTGCTGAATCGGCTGGAGTTGCGGCAGTAGTAGTTGCCTCTGTTGCAGGTTGTTTTTCTTCTTTTTTCTCTAGGGAAGCGTTTGCATTTTCAGGTGAAGAAATATCACTTTCGTTCTTACCAGAGTTAACTGCTGTATCAGTAAGAGGTTGTGCAAGGGCAGTAGTGGTTTCATTACTAGTTGCCTTATTGCTTGTAGTATTTTCGTTGGCTGAGATAGTTGGTGTAGCCATAGCAAGCAAGACAAAACTTGCTCCAATAAGGACAGAACCAGTTCCATTCTTGAGGGAACGGATGCTGTAGACCATTTTTTTCTCAGTGTGAGATGGTGTTTTTCTCATAATCATTCTCCAATCAATAAATTTCTTTATCAGTATAGCACTTAGTAAAACAAGATGCAAGCGTTTTCCTAAAATTAAAATAAAAGAAAAATCGCAACAGATTTTGTTACGATTTAGCCAGTCTTTCTTTATGAATTTGAGAAGCCAGCAGGTGGAGGTGGTAGAATAATTCTGAAGTAGAGAAGTTACGACTGTAGATAAGTGGTTTGGGAGAGTTGGTGACAGGAAAGGTAGTGATCACAATATCGTGAGGGATTTGATTGAGAACTGAGAAAGAAATCGTAGATTCTTCCCACGAATCAAATAGATAGAGATTGTTGCCGTAGTGAGTTAGGGTATCGATTAGGCTTTGTGCATGACGGCTATCCAGATGACTAATAACCAAAACGCGTATTTTTGGAAGTTTTTGAAGCAGTTGGACTAAAATCCGATGCCCTTGGATGGTGAAGGTGTAGATCATCTCTTGTAGCTTACTTGACTTACTGTTTAGCCCCATCTCAGTCAAATAAGATTGGAATTTGTGTTGACTTACTTCAAATAGTTTTGGAAATTCTGCTTGATAATTGCTTAAAATCCGGGATTTCTGTTTGTCGAGAGACTGGTTACTGAGTAAATGAAAGAAATCAGATTGGGCAGTGTAGTGGATGAGCCAAATCAATTCCTCACGATTTTCAATCTGTAAGTGAAATTCTTTAGCTAACTCTTCTAAGATTTGACTCAATAAACGGTAGGATTTTTGGATATGATGAATATCACCCAGCGCTCCGTTGTTAGGATTGTTTGCAATTTGAAGAGATTTGATTGGGTTTGAAAATAGCTGTTCCAGTGTTTCCATTGTCGGTTCAAAGCAGAGTTTTTTAGCCATCTTCTTAATATTTTCTTCAAACTGCGGAATTTGCATGAGGGAGCCGTAATGGCTGGTCAAAAGAGGAGTAGGATTTTCAATGAAGTGACTTTTATTAAACCGCTCTAGATTGATAGCTAGGGTATATTTGATTTGCCGTAAGCTACTGAGGTTGGGTGAAACTTGTTGGGCATCCAAAAATAGCTGAATTAAGTGAGTGAGTGATTCTTCAGAAATAGAAGGGAAGGGCCAATCTAGAAAGTCGTAACTTTGGCTAAAGTAGTCTAGATAAAAGGCACGAATGTCCTCTTCTGTTCCCTTCATGACTAAAGGGGAAAGTTGGATTTTGATGCCATAGTGTTGGGGAAGTTTAGTATTTAGATGCTGGATGATTTCCTGAACTCGTTCGCAACTCATTACAAGTTCTTGACACATTTGCTCGAGTGATTGTCCCTCATTGAAAAACAACTGATTCAAAAAGGAGTAGGTTTCAGATTGTTTAAAAATCGCAGTCCTGGGATCCAAGGCGTTTTGGAAGTCAAACTGCAATTGAATGCCTTTTTTGCTTGATTGAAGCAGGAGGTTTGGAAATAATTGTTCAAGCTTAAAAAGGTGTTCTTGCAATTCTTCTATTGAAAAATTCAGCTTCTTAGCCAAGTCTGGAATTTCTATCCAATCATGGTGTTTGGTTAATTCTTCTAGTAAGAATAGCAAATCTTGTTCAGTCTTAGAAAGCAAGATATTCATCATAAATCTCCCTATATATTTATACATATATATTAAAAGAAAACTCTAGTAAAGTCAAGAAAAATAGCCTAATATAAAATAGGAAAATCGTAATTTACTATATTTTTGTGAACTACTAAGCTGAAAATGAAATTTGCAAAGTGAAAGTTGAATTTAATTTTTTATAGGAAAAGATTTTGTCAAAAATTCGTTAATCCCCTTGAAAAATCTAGCTAAATAAGGTATAATATGAGTAATCATTTGTCGTAGGTTTTGTCTGAAATATTGTCCAGACAAGGCTCACAGCAGTTAAATCTTCTGAAAAAGTCAGATTTAGCTGCTCTTTTTGTGCTTTTTTTCAGGTTTTTGAGTGCTTGTAACAAAGATTTAAAGATTCTGAAAATTCGTCAAAGGGACACGGTGATAGGGGTTTTAAAAACCATATGACGATTAGAAAAGCCTGATTGACAAGGCTTGGAATTTATTTACAAAGGAGAATCATCTTGGCAGGACATGACGTTCAATACGGGAAACATCGTACCCGTCGTAGTTTTTCAAGAATCAAAGAAGTTCTTGACTTACCAAATTTGATTGAAATTCAAACGGATTCATTCAAAGATTTCCTAGATCACGGTCTTAAGGAAGTATTTGAAGATGTATTGCCAATTTCAAACTTCACAGACACAATGGAGTTGGAATTTGTTGGCTATGAAATCAAGGAACCAAAATACACGCTTGAAGAAGCTCGTATCCACGATGCTAGCTACTCAGCACCAATTTTTGTAACCTTCCGCTTGATCAATAAAGAAACAGGCGAAATCAAGACCCAAGAAGTCTTCTTTGGTGATTTCCCAATCATGACCGAAATGGGTACTTTCATCATCAATGGTGGTGAACGTATTATCGTTTCTCAGTTGGTCCGCTCACCAGGTGTTTACTTTAACGACAAAGTAGACAAGAACGGTAAAGTGGGATATGGTTCTACTGTTATCCCTAACCGTGGAGCTTGGTTGGAACTTGAAAGCGACTCAAAAGACATCGCTTATACTCGTATCGATCGTACTCGTAAGATTCCATTTACGACCTTGGTTCGTGCGCTTGGTTTCTCAGGTGATGACGAAATCTTTGATATCTTTGGTGATAGCGAATTGGTTCGCAACACCGTTGAAAAAGATATCCACAAGAATCCAATGGACTCTCGTACAGACGAAGCTTTGAAAGAAATTTATGAACGCCTTCGTCCAGGTGAGCCTAAGACTGCTGAAAGCTCACGTAGCTTGCTTGTAGCTCGTTTCTTTGACCCACGTCGCTACGATTTGGCAGCTGTTGGTCGTTACAAGATCAATAAAAAACTCAATGTTAAAACACGCTTGCTCAACCAAACCATTGCGGAGCCATTGGTAGACCCTGAAACTGGTGAAATCTTGGTAGAAGCGGGTACCGTTATGACTCGTAGCGTGATCGAAAGTATCGAGAGTCACTTGGATGGCGACTTGAACAAAATTGTTTATATTCCAAACGATGCAGCTGTTTTGACAGAACCAGTTGTCCTTCAAAAATTCAAGGTTGTTGCCCCAACTGACCCAGACCGTGTTGTCACTATCATTGGTAATGCCAATCCAGATGACAAGGTCCGTATCGTCACTCCTGCAGATATCCTTGCTGAGATGAGCTACTTCCTCAACTTGGCTGAAGGACTTGGTCGTGTAGATGATATCGACCATCTTGGAAACCGTCGTATCCGTGCGGTTGGTGAATTGCTTGCCAACCAAGTACGTCTTGGACTTTCTCGTATGGAACGTAATGTCCGCGAACGTATGTCTGTTCAGGACAATGAAGTCTTGACACCACAACAAATCATCAACATCCGTCCTGTAACAGCTGCAGTTAAAGAATTCTTTGGTTCATCACAGTTGTCACAGTTCATGGACCAACATAACCCACTTTCTGAGTTGTCTCACAAACGCCGTTTGTCAGCCTTAGGGCCTGGTGGTTTGACACGTGACCGCGCTGGATATGAAGTCCGTGACGTGCACTACACTCACTACGGTCGTATGTGTCCAATCGAGACACCTGAAGGACCTAACATCGGTTTGATTAACAACTTGTCATCTTACGGACACTTGAACAAATATGGTTTTGTTCAAACACCATACCGTAAGGTTGACCGTGAAACAGGTGTTGTCACAAATGAAATCGTTTGGTTGACAGCTGATGAAGAAGATGAATTTACTGTAGCACAGGCTAATTCTCGTCTGAATGAAGATGGAACATTTGCTGAGAAAGTTGTCATGGGACGTCACCAAGGGGTCAACCAAGAGTATCCAGCTAATGTTGTTGACTACATGGACGTATCACCAAAACAGGTAGTTGCCGTTGCGACAGCATGTATTCCTTTCTTGGAAAACGATGACTCCAACCGTGCCCTCATGGGAGCCAACATGCAACGTCAGGCTGTGCCATTGATTAATCCTAAAGCACCTTACGTTGGTACTGGTATGGAATACCAAGCAGCCCACGATTCAGGAGCTGCTGTGATTGCTCAGTATGACGGTAAAGTTACTTATGCAGATGCTGACAAGGTAGAAGTTCGTCGTGAAGATGGTTCATTGGACGTTTACCACATCCAAAAATTCCGTCGTTCAAACTCAGGTACTGCCTACAACCAACGTACGCTTGTTAAAGTTGGGGATGTCGTTGAAAAAGGCGATTTCATAGCTGACGGACCTTCTATGGAAAATGGAGAAATGGCGCTTGGACAAAACCCAATCGTTGCTTACATGACTTGGGAAGGTTACAACTTCGAGGATGCCGTTATCATGAGCGAACGCTTGGTTAAAGACGATGTCTATACATCTGTCCACCTTGAAGAATACGAATCAGAAACGCGCGATACAAAGCTTGGGCCTGAAGAAATTACTCGTGAAATTCCAAACGTTGGTGAAGATGCCCTTAAAGACCTTGACGAAATGGGTATTATCCGTATCGGTGCTGAGGTTAAAGAAGGCGATATCCTTGTAGGTAAAGTAACACCTAAGGGTGAGAAAGACCTTTCAGCTGAAGAACGTCTCCTGCACGCTATCTTTGGAGACAAGTCTCGTGAAGTTCGTGATACTTCTCTTCGTGTACCACACGGTGCCGATGGTGTCGTTCGTGATGTTAAGATCTTTACACGTGCAAATGGAGATGAGTTGCAATCAGGTGTTAACATGCTGGTTCGTGTCTACATCGCTCAAAAACGTAAGATCAAGGTCGGAGATAAGATGGCCGGACGTCACGGAAACAAAGGGGTTGTCTCTCGTATCGTTCCTGTAGAAGACATGCCTTACCTTCCAGACGGAACTCCAGTCGATATCATGTTGAACCCACTTGGGGTGCCATCACGTATGAATATCGGTCAGGTTATGGAGCTTCACCTTGGTATGGCGGCTCGTACTCTTGGTATTCACATCGCTACACCAGTCTTTGACGGAGCAAGTTCTGAAGACCTTTGGTCAACTGTTAAAGAAGCAGGTATGGATAGTGATGCCAAAACAATCCTTTACGATGGACGTACTGGTGAACCATTTGATAACCGTGTGTCAGTTGGTGTCATGTACATGATCAAACTCCACCACATGGTTGACGATAAATTGCACGCGCGTTCAGTCGGACCTTACTCAACCGTTACCCAACAACCACTCGGAGGTAAAGCTCAGTTTGGTGGACAACGTTTCGGTGAGATGGAGGTTTGGGCTCTTGAAGCCTACGGTGCCTCAAATGTCCTTCAAGAAATCTTGACTTACAAGTCTGACGATATTAACGGACGTTTGAAAGCTTATGAAGCTATTACAAAAGGAAAACCAATTCCAAAACCAGGTGTTCCAGAATCCTTCCGAGTTCTTGTCAAAGAATTGCAATCTCTTGGTCTTGACATGCGTGTCCTAGACGAAGATGACCAAGAAGTGGAACTTCGTGACTTGGATGAAGGAATGGACGAAGATGTCATCCACGTAGATGACCTTGAAAAAGCCCGCGAAAAAGCAGCACAAGAGGCTAAAGCAGCCTTTGAAGCTGAAGAAGCTGAGAAAGCAACAAAAGCGGAAGCAACAGAAGAAGCTGCTGAACAAGAATAAGCAGTTCACTTAGAATAGAAAGGGAAGAAATAGTGGTTGATGTAAATCGTTTTAAAAGTATGCAAATCACCCTAGCTTCTCCAAGCAAAGTCCGTTCATGGTCTTATGGAGAAGTCAAAAAACCTGAAACAATCAATTACCGTACCTTGAAACCAGAACGTGAAGGACTCTTTGATGAAGTTATCTTTGGTCCTACAAAAGACTGGGAATGTGCTTGTGGTAAGTACAAACGCATTCGTTACAGAGGGATTGTTTGTGACCGCTGTGGGGTTGAAGTAACGCGTACGAAAGTTCGTCGTGAGCGTATGGGACATATCGAATTGAAAGCTCCTGTATCTCACATCTGGTACTTCAAGGGGATTCCAAGCCGTATGGGCTTGACCCTTGATATGAGCCCTCGTGCCCTCGAGGAAGTTATCTACTTTGCGGCTTATGTGGTGATTGATCCTAAGGATACACCACTTGAGCACAAGTCTATCATGACAGAGCGCGAATACCGTGAGCGCTTGCGTGAGTATGGTTATGGATCATTCGTTGCCAAGATGGGTGCCGAAGCTATCCAAGACCTTTTGAAACAAGTAGATCTTGAAAAAGAAATTGCTGAACTCAAAGAAGAGTTGAAAACAGCTACTGGACAAAAACGTGTTAAAGCCATCCGTCGTTTGGATGTTTTGGATGCCTTTTACAAGTCTGGAAACAAACCTGAATGGATGATTCTTAACATCCTTCCGGTTATTCCACCAGATCTTCGTCCAATGTTGCAGTTGGATGGTGGTCGTTTTGCCTCATCTGACTTGAACGACCTTTACCGCCGTGTTATCAACCGTAACAACCGTTTGGCTCGTTTGCTTGAGTTGAACGCACCAGGTATTATCGTTCAAAATGAGAAGCGTATGCTTCAAGAAGCGGTTGACGCTTTGATTGACAATGGTCGTCGTGGTCGTCCAATCACAGGACCAGGTAGCCGTCCACTTAAATCATTGAGCCACATGCTTAAAGGTAAACAAGGACGCTTCCGTCAAAACTTGCTCGGTAAACGTGTGGACTTCTCAGGACGTTCCGTTATCGCCGTTGGTCCAACTCTTAAGATGTACCAATGTGGTGTGCCACGTGAAATGGCGATTGAGCTCTTTAAGCCATTCGTGATGCGTGAAATTGTTGCCCGTGATATCGTGCAAAACGTCAAAGCGGCTAAACGCTTGGTGGAACGCGGAGATGAGCGTATCTGGGATATTCTTGAAGAAGTGATTAAAGAACACCCAGTGCTTTTGAACCGCGCACCGACCCTTCACCGTTTGGGTATCCAAGCCTTCGAGCCAGTCTTGATTGATGGTAAGGCCCTTCGCTTGCACCCACTTGTCTGTGAAGCCTACAATGCCGACTTTGACGGGGACCAAATGGCCATCCACGTACCGCTTTCAGAAGAAGCCCAAGCAGAAGCTCGTATCTTGATGCTCGCTGCTGAGCATATCTTGAACCCGAAAGATGGTAAACCAGTTGTTACTCCATCTCAGGACATGGTTTTGGGTAACTACTACTTGACCATGGAAGAAGCTGGTCGTGAAGGTGAAGGAATGGTCTTCAAAGACCGTGACGAAGCGGTTATGGCTTACCGTAATGGCTATGTTCACCTTCACTCACGTGTTGGTATCGCAACAGACAGCCTCAACAAACCTTGGACAGAAGAACAAAAACACAAGGTCTTGCTTACAACAGTTGGTAAAATCCTTTTCAACGACATCATGCCAGAGGGTCTACCATACTTGCAAGAACCAAACAATGCCAACTTGACAGAAGGCGTTCCAGCTAAATACTTCTTGCAACTTGGTGGAGATATCAAGGAAGCAATCAGCAAACTTGAACTCAACCCTCCATTCAAGAAGAAAAACCTTGGGAATATCATCGCTGAAATCTTCAAACGTTTCCGTACGACAGAAACTTCTGCCCTACTTGACCGCATGAAGAACCTCGGTTACCACCACTCAACTCTTGCAGGATTGACAGTGGGTATTGCCGATATCCCAGTCGTTGATGACAAGGCTGAAATCATTGAAGAATCACACAAACGTGTAGAACAAATCACAAAACAATTCCGTCGTGGTATGATCACAGACGACGAGCGTTACAATGCTGTTACAGCTGAATGGCGTGCTGCCCGTGAAAAACTAGAGAAACGCTTGATTGCCAACCAAGATCCTAAGAACCCAATCGTTATGATGATGGACTCTGGAGCCCGTGGTAACATCTCAAACTTCTCACAGCTTGCCGGTATGCGTGGTCTGATGGCGGCTCCGAACGGACGTATCATGGAATTGCCAATCCTTTCAAACTTCCGCGAAGGTTTGTCGGTATTGGAAATGTTCTTCTCAACTCACGGTGCGCGTAAAGGTATGACCGATACGGCCCTTAAGACAGCCGACTCAGGTTACTTGACTCGTCGTTTGGTTGACGTTGCCCAAGACGTTATCATTCGTGAGGACGACTGTGGAACAGACCGTGGTCTCTTGATCCGCTCTATAGCAGAAGGAAAAGAGATGATTGAGTCTCTCGAAGAGCGTCTCAATGGTCGCTACACTAAGAAAACTGTTAAACACCCAGAAACTGGTGCAGTGATCATCGGTCCAAATGAGTTGATTACAGAAGACAAGGCGCGTGAAATTGTCAATGCTGGTGTGGAAGAAGTAACTATCCGCTCTGTATTTACATGTAACACTCGTCACGGTGTCTGCCGTCACTGTTACGGTATCAACTTGGCGACTGGTGATGCGGTTGAAGTTGGTGAAGCAGTTGGTACAATCGCTGCCCAATCTATTGGGGAACCTGGTACACAGCTTACAATGCGTACCTTCCACACGGGTGGGGTTGCCTCAAATACCGATATCACTCAGGGTCTTCCTCGTGTCCAAGAAATCTTTGAAGCCCGCAATCCTAAAGGGGAAGCGGTTATCACAGAGGTTAAAGGACAAGTTACTGCTATCGAAGAAGATGCCTCAACTCGTACTAAGAAAGTCTTTGTTAAGGGTGAAACTGGCGAAGGTGAATATGTCGTTCCATTTACAGCTCGTATGCGTGTCGAAGTTGGGGACCAAGTAGCGCGTGGTGCTGCTCTTACAGAAGGTTCTATCCAACCAAAACGTCTCCTTGCAGTTCGTGATGTCTTGTCAGTTGAAACGTACCTTCTTGGTGAAGTACAAAAAGTTTACCGTAGCCAAGGGGTAGAAATCGGTGACAAACACATCGAGGTAATGGTACGTCAAATGATCCGTAAAGTGCGTGTTATGGATCCAGGTGACACAGATCTTCTCATGGGTACTCTCATGGATATCAATGACTTTACAGATGCTAACAAAGATGTCCTTATCGCAGGTGGAGTTCCAGCGACAGGTCGTCCAGTCCTTATGGGAATTACCAAAGCCTCACTTGAAACAAATAGTTTCTTGTCAGCGGCTTCCTTCCAGGAAACAACTCGTGTCCTTACAGATGCGGCTATCCGCGGTAAGAAAGACCATCTCCTTGGACTTAAAGAAAATGTTATCATCGGTAAGATCATCCCAGCAGGTACTGGTATGGCTCGTTACCGTAACCTTGAACCACATGCTATCAACGAAGAAGAATATCTTAATCCTCCAGTAGAGGAAGAAGGAAATGAAGAAACAACAGAAGTAGTTGTGGATACTGCCGTTGAAACTGTGGAAGAAACAGTAGAATAAAAGAGTGAGAGAGCCTTCGGGTTCTCTTTCTCTTTTCTGAAAACTTTCTCCCTTTTTCCATGAAATGTGGTAAAATAAAAGAAAGAAGCTGACAAAGGAGACAGGTATGGAACAAACATTCTTTATCATTAAACCAGACGGTGTAAAAAGAGGACTAGTGGGGGAAGTGTTGAAACGCATCGAACAACGTGGATTGACAATCGAAAAATTGGAGTTACGTTCAAAGGTTTCAGAAGACTTGATTGACCAGCACTATCAGGACTTGGTTGGCCAAAGTTTTTACCCGCCGATTCGTGAATTTATGACTTCAGGACCAATCCTTGTAGGCATCATTTCTGGTCCTAAAGTAATCGAAACTTGGCGGACCATGATGGGAGCAACTCGTCCAGAAGAAGCTTTACCAGGAACGATTCGAGGTGATTTTGCAAAAGCGGCTGGTGAAAACCAAGCTATTCAAAATGTTGTACATGGTTCAGATTCAGAAGAGTCAGCTAAGCGAGAAATTGCTCTTTGGTTTGACGGAAAGTAGTAAAAGTTTGATGTAAGGGTTACTTGCATCAAACTTTTTTGCATTTTAGAGTAGAAAACTGACAGTTGAGAAATATTCTAGCAATGGGGAGGATTTCTAGCCTATAATAAGAGCAAGTAAGGGAGGAAGAATGATGGAAAAAATGAAAAAGCAAATTCGTATTTTGTTATTGCTGACAGTTTTTGGCCTTAGTAGCTGTTCTTGTTTAAGTTTATCGACTTGGGCCTTGATGTTAAATCAAAACTGCTTCTATTATTTAGTTGGCATGTTGCTCCTTGCCAGTATTGGGGCAGGGATAAACTACTATAGTGGACAGCAAAATCAATCTTATTCAGTTTTTAAGGAAGATAAGCGACAATTCTTGTATAGTCTGTTGCTCTTAGTAAACATTTTGGGTTTAGCTTTAATTGTCATAGAACATATCCTTGCAGGAAATACATCCGTAGAAGGGTTTGTGGAAGCCTTTCTACCGAGTTTCTTTTTCTTATTTGGTATTGATTTGTTGGTTTTTCTACCAATTCAGAAGTATGTAAATGGATTGAAAAAGATTTTGGGAAAGAAGGAAATCTGTTTTATTAGTGGACTAGCTATTCTAATCTTTCTCAGAAATCCTTGGATGGTATTGTCCATGACCTTTTATATTGCCTTGGGAATGCTATTTCTAGGACTGTTGGTGCCAAAAGTCATTCGCTGGGAAGTTTCATTTTACAGTCATTTGATGAGAGATATCTTGTTAGTCGTTTTTTTGCTGTTTCTATTTTAAATATAAAAGAAGTGAAGGTCCAAGTTTTACAATTTATAATATGGAATTCATAGATAATATCTCGACAAAGGACAACTTTTTGGTATAATAGAAACATGTACACTAAAAACGAAGAAGAGTTACAGTCTTTAGGTGAACGTTTGGGCTGTTTATTAGAAAAGAATGATGTCTTAATTCTAACTGGAGAACTTGGAGCAGGCAAAACGACCTTTACAAAAGGTCTTGCTAAAGGGTTACAGATTACTCAGATGATTAAGAGTCCAACCTATACTATTGTGAGAGAGTATGAAGGTCGTCTTCCTCTTTATCATTTAGATGTTTATCGTATTGAGGGGGACGCTGATTCTATCGATTTAGATGAGTTTCTCTTTGGTGGCGGCGTGACTGTCATCGAGTGGGGACATCTTTTAGGTGATGCCTTACCAGATACCTATTTAGAATTGGAAATTCTAAAAGAAGAAGACGGTCGCAGACTACATTTCCAAGCAAAGGGTTTGCGTGCAGAAAAACTCTTAGAGGAGCTTCAACATGGAGTATGAATTGCTCATTAGAGAAGCAGAACCTGGTGATGCTGTTGAGTTAGTATCATTTTTAAATCGTGTCAGTGTAGAAACAGATTTTACCAGTCTGGACAGTAATGGCATTTTGATGACAGATACTGATATGGAGTTGTTTTTGGATAAACAGGCACACTCTGAAAATCAAATCACTTTACTGGCCTTGCTGAATGATGAAATTGCTGGTCTTGTGAATATCACAGCTGATCAACGCAAGAGAGTTCGTCATATTGGAGATCTCTTCATTGTGATTGGTAAGAAGTATTGGAATAATGGACTGGGAAGTTTGTTACTTGAAGAAGTCGTAGAATGGGCACAGACTAGTGGCATTCTTCGTCGACTTCAACTCACTGTCCAAACTCGTAATCAGGCTGCAGTTCATTTATATCAAAAGCATGGCTTTGTAATTGAAGGTAGACAAGAGCGCGGTGCATACATAGAAGAAGGGGAATTTATAGATGTTTACCTGATGGGTAGACTAATAGATTAATAGAAATATGGTTAAAAAAATTATTGGAATGGTGCTAGCTTTTCTAGCCGTGACAGTTTTGGGTGTGGGTGTTTTTGCTTATACTATTTATCAGCAAGGTACAGAAACCTTATCACGGACCTATAAAAAAATTGGGGAAGAAACCAATGTTATTGAGGCGACTGAACCCTTAACGATTCTTTTGATGGGGGTTGATACTGGAAACGTGGAACGAACGGACCCTTGGGAGGGGAATAGTGACTCTATGATTCTCTTAACGGTTAATCCGCATACGAAAAAAACCATGATGTTGAGTTTGGAACGTGATATCCTGACGAAAATTCAACATAAAGATGGTAGTATTGAAGAAGCGAAGTTAAACGCTGCCTATGCTGGTGGTGGTGCAGAGTTGGCTATTTCAACTATTCAGAAGATGATGAATATTCATATTGATCGCTATATTATGGTCAATATGCACGGATTGCAACAATTAGTTGATGCAGTTGGTGGAATTACCGTTAATAACACTCTAGGATTCCCGATTTCTATTAGTGACCAAGAGGAATTTAATACCATTTCTATTGGTGTTGGGCAACAAACTCTAAATGGAGATGAAGCTCTTGTTTATTCTCGCATGCGCTACCAGGACCCAGAAGGGGACTACGGACGTCAGAAGCGTCAGCGTGAAGTCATTCAAAAGGTTGTTGAAAAAGTTCTTAGCTTGAATAGTGTTAGTCACTATCAATCTATCTTAAAAGCCCTAAGTACCAATATGCAGACTAATATTGATCTATCTGCGAAAAGTATTCCGAACTTGTTGGGTTATAAAGATTCATTTAAAACCATTGAATCACAACAGTTGAAGGGTGAGGGAGAGATGTTGCAAGGTATTTCTTACCAGATTGTTTCTAGAGAGCATATGTTGGAAATGCAGAATATATTGCGACGTTCTTTGGGACAAGAAGAAGTCACTCAGCTTGAAACAAATGTTGTCTTATTTGAAGATTTGTTTGGACGGGTGCCTGTTGATAATGGGGATAATCAACAACAAGGCGTCTTTGTAACAAATGAAGTAGAATAGTTTGTTTTTTGATACAAATAAAAAATCAATCGTGGGAAATTTCCTGCGATTTTTTCAAAAAAATACGAATAGATAGGTAGGAGGAAACATGAAAGCAGAAATCATTGCTGTTGGAACAGAGATTTTGACAGGACAGATTGTCAATACCAATGCTCAGTTTTTGTCGGAAAAACTAGCAGAGATTGGGGTAGATGTATATTTTCAGACGGCTGTAGGAGACAATGAAGCTCGTCTCTTGTCTTTGCTCGAAATTGCCAGTCAACGTAGTAGTCTAGTGATTTTGACAGGTGGTTTAGGGCCAACTGAGGACGATTTGACCAAACAAACTCTGGCTAAATTTTTAGGGAAAGAATTAGTCTTTGATCCTCAGGCGCAGGAGAAGTTGGATGTCTTTTTTGCCCAGAGACCAGACTATGCCCGAACACCGAATAACGAAAGACAAGCTCAACTTGTAGAAGGAGCGATTCCACTGCCAAATGAAACAGGACTGGCTGTGGGAGGAATATTGGAAGTCGATGGAGTGACCTACGTTGTCCTTCCAGGTCCACCAAGTGAATTAAAACCTATGGTTTTAAACCAACTTCTACCCAAGTTGATGACAGGGAGCAAGCTGCATTCCCGAGTTCTTCGTTTCTTTGGGATTGGCGAGAGCCAGTTGGTTACGATTTTGTCTGATTTGATTGATAATCAAACCGATCCGACCTTGGCCCCTTATGCTAAGACAGGAGAAGTCACTCTGCGTCTGTCAACAAAAGCTAGCAGCCAAGAAGAGGCGAATCAAGCGTTGGATATCTTGGAAAATCAAATCTTAGGTCGCCAGACCTTTGAAGACCGTTCTTTACGAGACCTTTGTTATGGTTATGGGGAAGAAACTAGTTTGGCCAGCATTGTGGTAGAAGAACTGAAAAGGCAAGGAAAAACCATCACGGCTGCAGAGAGTTTGACGGCAGGTCTTTTCCAAGCTACTGTGGCTGATTTTTCGGGTGCTTCCAGTATATTTAAGGGTGGTTTTGTGACCTATAGCTTGGAGGAAAAATCAAAGATGTTGGATATTCCTACCAAGGATTTGGAAGAACAGGGTGTGGTGTCTGAATTTGCAGCTCAGAAGATGGCTGAGCAGGCACGAATCAAGACCCAGTCTGATTTTGGCCTTAGTTTGACTGGAGTGGCAGGACCAGACAGCCTAGAAGGCCATCCAGCTGGGACAGTCTTCATAGGCTTGGCTCAAAAGCAAGGAACTGAGGTCATCAAGGTCAATATCGGAGGTAGAAGTCGAGCAGATGTACGTCATATTGCGGTTATGCATGCCTTTAACCTAGTTCGCAAGGCTTTATTAAGTGACTAACTTTTGATATAATAGTAGATAGGTCTAAGGACCATTAGAATGTAGGAGAATAGAATGGCGAAAAAACCAAAAAAATTAGATGAAATTTCAAAAAAATTCGGGGCTGAACGTGAAAAAGCCTTGAATGACGCTCTTAAATTGATTGAGAAAGACTTTGGTAAGGGTTCAATCATGCGTTTGGGTGAACGTGCAGAGCAAAAGGTGCAAGTGATGAGTTCAGGTTCTTTAGCTCTCGACATTGCCCTTGGTTCAGGTGGTTATCCTAAGGGACGTATCATTGAAATCTATGGACCAGAGTCATCTGGTAAGACAACAGTTGCCCTTCATGCAGTTGCGCAAGCGCAAAAAGAAGGTGGGATTGCAGCCTTTATCGATGCGGAACATGCCCTCGATCCAGCTTATGCTGCGGCCCTTGGTGTCAACATTGACGAATTGCTCTTGTCTCAACCAGACTCAGGAGAGCAAGGTCTTGAGATTGCAGGAAAATTGATTGACTCAGGTGCAGTTGATCTTGTCGTAGTCGACTCAGTTGCGGCCCTTGTGCCTCGTGCGGAAATTGATGGAGATATCGGAGATAGCCACGTTGGTTTGCAGGCTCGTATGATGAGCCAGGCCATGCGTAAATTGGGTGCTTCTATCAATAAAACCAAAACAATTGCCATCTTCATCAACCAATTGCGTGAAAAGGTTGGGGTCATGTTTGGAAATCCAGAAACAACTCCTGGTGGACGTGCTCTGAAATTCTACGCCTCAGTGCGTTTGGATGTTCGTGGAAGCACGCAAATCAAGGGAACTGGTGACCAAAAAGATACCAATGTCGGTAAAGAAACTAAGATCAAGGTCGTTAAAAACAAGGTGGCCCCACCGTTTAAGGAAGCCTTCGTTGAAATCATGTACGGAGAAGGGATTTCTAAGACTGGTGAACTTTTGAAGATCGCAAGCGACTTGGATATCATCAAAAAAGCAGGGGCTTGGTACTCTTACAAGGATGAGAAAATCGGGCAGGGTTCTGAAAATGCTAAGAAATACTTGGCAGAAAACCCAGAAGTCTTTGATGAGATTGACCATCAAGTCCGTGTTCAATTTGGTTTGATTGATGGAGAAGAAGCTGCTGAAAGCAAAAAAGATGAAGCAGTTCAAGCAGATTCAGTGAATGAAGAAGTAACACTTGACCTAGGCGACGAACTTGAAATCGAAATTGAAGAATAAGCTGTTAAAGTAGTGGAGAAATTCACTGCTTTTTCGTTGTCTTTTTCTGGTTTTCAGCTCACGCATAGTTTGCTGTTTCTTGTCGCTCTTTTAGAAAGCTGATATAATAGCCTTATGAATAAAAAACGAACAGTGGACCTGATTCATGGTCCTATTCTTCCTTCGCTTTTGAGTTTTGCCTTTCCAATCTTGCTGTCCAATATTTTCCAACAGCTCTATAATACTGCTGATGTCTTGATTGTTGGACGTTTTCTTGGTCAAGATTCCTTGGCTGCGGTTGGGGCAACAACTGCTATTTTTGATTTGATTGTAGGTTTTACTCTTGGTGTTGGCAATGGCATGGGAATTGTCATTGCCCGTTATTATGGAGCTCGGAATTTCACTAAAATCAAGGAGGCAGTAGCAGCCACCTGGATTTTAGGTGCTCTTTTGAGTATTGTAGTTATGCTGCTGGGGTTTGTCGGTCTGTATCCACTCTTGCAATATTTAGATACTCCTGCAGAAATTCTTCACCAGTCCTATCAATATATTTCTATGATTGTGACCTGTGTCGGTGTCAGCTTTGCCTATAATCTCTTTGCAGGTTTGTTGCGGTCCATTGGGGACAGTCTAGCAGCCCTTGGTTTTCTGATTTTCTCTGCCTTGGTTAATGTGGTTCTGGATCTCTATTTTATTACGCAACTGCAACTGGGGGTTCAATCTGCGGGCCTTGCTACCATCATTTCGCAAGGCTTATCAGCGGTTCTCTGCTTTTATTATATTCGTAAGAGTGTGCCAGAACTTTTGCCTCAAATCAAGCATTTCAAATGGGACAAGGCCTTGTACGCGGATCTCTTGGAGCAAGGTTTGGCTATGGGTTTGATGAGTTCAATTGTGTCCATCGGCAGTGTGATTTTACAGTCTTCTGTTAATACCTTTGGTGCCGTAATTATTAGTGCCCAGACGGCAGCTCGACGCATTATGGCCTTTGCCCTTCTTCCTATGACCGCTATTTCTGCCTCGATGACGACCTTTGCTTCTCAGAATCTAGGAGCTAAGCGTCCAGACCGCATTGTTCAAGGACTTCGAATCGGCAGTCGTTTAAGTATATCCTGGGCAGTTTTTGTTTGTATCTTCCTCTTTTTTACCAGTCCAGCCTTGGTTTCCTTCTTGGCTAGTTCGACAGATGGTTACTTGATAGAAAATGGAAGTCTGTACTTGCAAATCAGTTCAGCCTTTTATCCTATTTTGAGTCTCTTGTTGATTTATCGCAATTGTTTGCAGGGTTTGGGGCAAAAAGTCCTTCCGCTGGTTTCTAGCTTTATCGAACTAATTGGGAAAATTGCTTTTGTTGTCTTGATTATCCCTTGGGCAGGCTATAAGGGAGTTATCCTGTGCGAACCCCTTATCTGGGTTGCCATGACCATCCAACTGTATTTCTCACTGTTTCGTCACCCCTTGATAAAAGAAGGCAAGGCAATCTTGGTAACCAAAGTGCAACCCTAGTTGGATTTACTGAATAAAATCCATTTCCTCTAGTGAAAATCGAAAAAACTTGTGTTATAATAAGAAAGATTAAAATGTGAAAAAAGGAGATTCCTAATGGGACGTAAATGGGCCAATATCGTAGCCAAGAAAACGGCTAAAGATGGAGCTAACTCTAAAGTATATGCAAAATTTGGTGTAGAAATCTATGTAGCAGCTAAAAAAGGTGATCCAGATCCAGAATCAAACTCAGCCTTGAAGTTCGTTATCGACCGTGCTAAACAAGCTCAAGTACCAAAACACGTTATCGATAAAGCTTTGGATAAGGCTAAAGGAAACACAGACGAAACCTTTACAGAAGGACGTTACGAAGGTTTTGGACCGAATGGTTCTATGCTGATTGTTGATACTTTGACTTCAAATGTCAACCGTACAGCGGCCAATGTCCGTGCAGCCTTTGGTAAAAACGGCGGAAACATGGGTGCTTCAGGTTCGGTTTCATACCTCTTCGATAACAAGGGTGTTATTGTATTTGCAGGTGAAGATGCCGATGCAGTCTTTGAGCAATTGCTTGAAGCAGATGTGGATGTGGATGATGTAGAAGCAGAAGAAGGTACAATTACAGTTTACACAGCTCCAACTGACCTTCACAAGGCTATCGTTGCCCTTCGTGAGTCAGGTGTCGAAGAATTCCAAGTGACTGAATTGGAAATGATTCCTCAGTCAGAAGTGGAATTGTCAGGTGATGACCTTGAAACGTTTGAAAAACTTTACAGCGTTCTTGAAGACGACGAAGACGTGCAAAAAATCTACACAAACGTAGATGGGTTCTAATTTAACCTAAAAAACATGATCCTAAGTGAGAAAATCACTTGGGATTTTTTCAATCAAGAAAATAGTTCTCTAGGGAACTTTTTTCTTGACATCTTTTTTCAAAGTGGTAAAATAGTTCTCATGAAAACTTAATTAGTTCCTAGGAGAACTAAATTCGATAGTTAGAAAGGAATTAGTATGGATAAACCGATGTTGGTCTTTAAGCGTTTTGGTCATCAGATTCATCTGATGGTGCAAAAGGAAGCCAAGCGTTGTGGCATTGAATTTATGGGTGGACCGCAAGGTCAGGTTGTACGTTTTTTGGATAGCCGTGAGGAAAACCAAAACTTGGTCTTGATTAAAGATATCGAGCAGGAACTCAATATTACCAAGTCTGTGGCGAGTAACTTGGTCAAGCGTATGGTACAAAATGGTTTGGTGGAATTGGAGGCGAGTCCTGTCGATAAGCGGGCTAAGTTTGTTCGTCTGACGGACAAATCGCGTTCTCAAATGAAGCAGGTTAAAGCCTTCTTTGAACGCATTGACAACCAGTTGATGGCAGACATTGATGAAGATGAATTACTGATTTTTGAGAAAGTCCTCAATCAACTACAGGAAAATATCAAGAGAATAGGAGGAGAGAATGAAGAAATTAGCTAAACGAATTAATAGAAAAGAATGGGGGATGATTTTTCTAGCCGTTCTCTTTACATGCTTTTCTGTCTATCTAGAGTTGGAAGTTCCGACCTATATCTCGAAAATTACGGATTTGCTGGGAAGTCAAGGAACCAACTTGGATGAGTTATGGCAACCAGCAGGTATGATGGTCGGAATGTCTTTTTTTGCCTTCTTGTCCGCAGTCGCAGTTGGATTTTTTGCATCCAGAGTGGCTGCTTCTTACACTAGTAGGTTGAGAAGTGACATTTTTAACCGAGTTTTGGATTACTCACAGACAGAGATTAAGAAATTCTCTATTCCCAGCCTCTTAACTCGTACCACCAATGATATAACTCAAGTTCAGATGTTGATTACCATGGGCTTGCAAGTGGTTACGCGTGGTCCGATTATGGCTATCTGGGCTATTGGGAAGATTTTAGGCCATTCAGAATACTGGCTCTGGGCAGTACTTGTGGCAGTGATTGTCAATGTTTTGATGACAACAGTTTTGATGACGCTAGCCTTTCCAAAACAGTCCTTGATTCAAAGTCTGACTGATAAACTGAATAGTATCACTCGGGAGAGTTTAACAGGTATTCGCGTTGTTCGTGCCTACAATGCTGAAAAGTACCAAGATGAAAAATTTGCAGCAGCAAATGATGAATTGACCCGTTTGAATTTGTTTGTAAACCGTCTCATGGCCATTTTGAATCCCATCATGATGGGGATTTCAAGTGGTTTGAGTGTGGCGATTTACTGGATTGGTGCCTATGTGATTAACGATGCTGCTCCGACAGCACGTCTGCCTCTCTTTAGTGACATGGTTGTTTTCATGTCTTATGCTATGCAGGTTGTTATGGGCTTTCTTCTCATGGGGGCGCTCTTCATCGTTCTTCCCCGAACTATGGTCTCTGCCAAGCGGATTAATCAG
Organism: Streptococcus mitis; assembly: GCF_946190065.1. Classification (GTDB taxonomy): domain Bacteria; phylum Bacillota; class Bacilli; order Lactobacillales; family Streptococcaceae; genus Streptococcus; species Streptococcus mitis_DE. Next base: position 112,440 of record NZ_CAMHZD010000003.1, on the reverse strand, counting down.
GTTCTAGATTTGCATTCTTCTATCCAAAATCCTGCTCAAGTGCAGCTGGCTGATGAAAACCTTAAAGGTCAGGTCGAATTTAAGGATGTGACCTTCCGCTATGCTGCAAATTCGGAGGCAGTTATCGAGAATGTTAGCTTTAGAGCAGAAGCTGGCCAAACAGTTGCCTTTATCGGCTCAACTGGTTCTGGTAAGTCAACTCTAGTCAATCTGATTCCACGTTTCTATGACGTATCAGCAGGAGAAATTCTAGTGGACGGAGTTAATGTTCAAGATTACGGTTTGGAAGATTTGCGCAATAGGGTCGGCTATATTCCACAAAAAGCTGTTCTCTTTTCAGGTGATGTCAAGGGCAATCTAGACTTTGGACGTAGCCAAGAAACACCGCTTAGTGAACAAGCTATGTGGCAAGCCTTAGAATTGGCCCAGTCTAAGAACTTTATCGAAGATAAGGAAGCGGGATTAGAGTCAGAAGTAGCCCAAGGAGGAACCAACTTCTCAGGTGGACAAAGACAGCGTCTGGCGATTGCGCGTGCCTTGGCTCGGAAGCCAGAAATCCTCATCTTTGATGATTCCTTCTCGGCCTTGGACTATAAGACAGACCGTGTCCTACGCCAAGAGCTAGCAGAGAAAACAAAGTCTATGACCAAGCTTATCGTCGCACAGCGTATTTCAACGATTATGGATGCAGATTTAATTTTGGTCTTGGATCAAGGAAAAGTCGTGGGACAAGGTACCCACAAGGAACTTCTAGCTAATAACGAAGTTTACCAAGAAATTGCCTATTCTCAACTATCGAAGGAGGAATTGGAACATGGAAAATAAGAAAATGTCTCTTTGGAAACAGAGTAAACCCTATCTTGCAGGTCTCCAGTTTGCCCTTTTGATTGCCTTTCTAGCAACAATCGTATCCAATATCATTACTGTTTATGGCCCAACCCGTATAAAGGAGATGACCAATATCATTGCCAGTGGTCTGGAAACCAGTGTGGATGTCGCGGCGGTTGCAGCTATTGGTGGTTTTTTAGCCGTGATTTATGTGATCGGACTTCTATCAAATTATTTACAGGCATTTCTGTTTACAACAGCTATTCAACGTTTTTCAGAGCGTTTAAGAACAGCCATTGCAGAGAAAATTAATCGCCTACCATTGAGATATTTTGATGGACACTCTCAAGGAGATACCTTGTCTCGTGTAACCAATGACGTTGACACTGCAGCCCAATCCCTCAATCAAAGTCTGGGAACAGTTCTTTCATCCACTTTATTGGTCGTGGCAGTCTTGGTGACCATGTTTGGGATGAACTGGATTTTAGCCTTGGTGACGGTTGTGTCAACTCTTGTTGGCTTTGCCTTCGTATCCGTCTTTATGGGCAAATCGCAGGGCTTTTTTAAGAGTCAGCAACAGGATTTGGCAACTGTCAATGGCTATGTGGAGGAAATGTACTCTGGCCATAATGTGGTGACCAGTTACAATGCCATCGAGAGTACGAAAGAAGAGTTTGCGAAATTAAACAATCGTCTGTATGATAGTATCTGGAAATCTCAATTTATTTCAGGGATTATGATGCCGATTATGATGTTCATTGGGAACTTTAGCTATGCCTTGGTGATTATTGTTGGTGCAGCCTTGGCCTTAAATGGGCACATCAGTATCGGGATTATCGTTGCCTTTATGGCCTACGTTCGTATCTTTTCTCAGCCTCTTTCACAAATTGCCCAAGGGATTACTAGTCTTCAGCAGGCTAGTGCAGCCATGGGACGTGTCTTCGAATTCCTAGCTGAAGAGGAAATGGAAGACGAATCCCATAAAGAAAGACAATTGAGCGATATGAAAGGTCAAGTAGTCTTTGATCGAGTCTCTTTTGGTTACACACCAGAGCGAACCATCATCCATGACTTTTCTGCGACTGCTCATGCAGGTCAAAAGGTTGCCATTGTCGGACCGACCGGAGCTGGTAAGACAACCATTGTCAATCTTTTGATGAAGTTCTATGAGATTGATAAGGGAAGTATCCGCATCGATGGTGTGGATACCAAGGAGATGAAGCGTTCGGAAGTACACGATGCCTTTTCAATGGTCTTGCAGGATACTTGGCTCTTTGAAGGTACTATCCGAGATAATCTCATCTATAACCAAAAGGGGATTAGTGATGAGAGTGTGATTGAAGCCAGCAAGGCTGTAGGGATTCACCACTTTATCATGACTCTACCAGATGGTTACGATACCGTCTTGGATGATACAGTTACCTTGTCTGTCGGGCAAAAACAACTCTTAACTATTGCTCGTGCTTTGTTAAAAGATGCGCCACTCCTAATCCTAGATGAGGCGACTTCTTCTGTTGATACCCGTACAGAGGAATTGATTCAGAAAGCTATGGATCGTTTGATGGAGGGCAGAACTTCCTTTGTCATCGCTCACCGCTTGTCAACCATCCGTAATGCTGATCTTATTCTGGTTATGAAAGATGGCAATATCATCGAGCAAGGAAATCATGACGAGCTAATGATGCAAGCTGGTTTCTACGCTGACCTCTACAACAGTCAATTTACAGAAGACGAAGCAGAAGAATAAATCGAAAGAAGGCTTGACGGCCTTCTTTTTCTGCACTATACTAGAAGGCAAGTGCTTCCCTGCAAGCAATACTCTTCGAAAATCTTTTCAAACAGCGTCAGCTTCGCCTTGTCGTAGGTATGGTTACTGACTTTGTCAGTCCTATCCACAACCTCAAAGCAGTGCTTTGAGCAGTCTGCGGCTAGCTTCCTAGTTTGCTCTTGGATTTTCATTGAGTATAAAATTTGAGTAAGTGATGAGAAAATATATGAAAAATTATCAAGAATGGTATGACCACATTGCTGGTAACATTGGAAATAAGCCCTTTCTTCTGAGCTTGTTAAGATCTTTCAATCGGTTTATGACAGCAGTTATGCCTATGATTTATCTAACCTTGTTAGCAACTACCTATCTCCAACAAGGACTTGGAAAACAGGTCTTGATCTATGTGTTTATCCCTGCATCAGATTTTGTGATTTTGTCCTTTCTTCGTAAGAAAATCAATGCCCCTAGGCCTTATGAGGAATGGGATATTAAACCCTTGCTTGACAGAGATAGTCCTGGTCAGTCTATGCCTAGTCGTCATGTCTTTTCAGCAACCATTATTTCCATGGCTTGCTTGCATGCTAGTCTAACTATGGGGATGATTTGTTTGATATTATCAGCCTTCCTAGGTCTAGTGAGAGTCTTAGGTGGAGTGCATTTTCCAAAGGATGTAGTAGTTGGTTATATTTGTGCTCTTGTGTGGGGTGTGATTTTCTTTCTATGTTGACCTGTAAGTTAAGGTGATCCCACAACCACTTACGAGTCTAAAGTAACCACTTGCTTTTTTGCTCTTGTTTTCTTATTTTCCCTTTGATATAGTAGAGTCAGAAAGGAGATGGAATGAAGTTACGAATCGAAATTGACAGTAATGTAGAGGAAACTGAAATTGTCATCAAGGCAGCGGCTTTGACAGATGAGATTGCGGATTTGCAGCGTCTCTTGCAAGAGTCCAAGTCTCCTAGGTTGATTTTTTACAAGGGGACAGGTGAATATTATCTGGACTTATCGGAAATTCTCTTCTTTGAGACGGAAGGTAGCAAGATTTATGCCCATACCCAGAAAGATGCCTACGAGGTTCGGCTTAAACTCTATGAGTTAGAGGCTATCCTTCCTCGCTATTTTAGTCGGGTATCCAAGTCAACGATCGCTAATATTCGGCAAGTTTACTCGGTTGACAAGTCCTTTTCAGGAACGGGCACCATTTCCTTTTATCAAACCCACAAGGAGGTTCATGTCTCACGGCATTACCAATCCCTCCTAAAAGAAAATCTAAGAAACATGAGGTAAGAACATGAAAAAGAAAGCATTTGGTATTGTGTTGCTAGTATTGGCAGCTTTAATATTATTACAAGGAAATTTTGGAATCCCTTCATTCGGTGGGCAAATTTGGCCCTTGCTTGGTATTGCATTTTTTGCCTATCAATCAGTTGGAGCTTTGTTGCGTCGTCACTTGACTTCAGCCTCTTTTACAGCTCTAGTAGCCTTAATGATTGCTAACCACTTTTATGGCATTTTACCAATTCCTAATCAGTCATTGTTCTGGGCAAGTATTTTAATCGTAATGGGTGTCAGCGCACTCACTCATTCTAACAGAACTTGGAATGGGAAAAAATGGTGGTATGATGGTAAAAAGACCATTCTTATAGATAAGGAAGTTGCTTTTGGGACTGGGACTTTCTACAAGCAAAATCAAGAATTGGTAGACGACCAAGTAGAAGTTGGTTTTGGAAATGCCAAAATCTATTATGACAATGCAGAGATGTTGGGAGATAGCGCAACTCTGAAAGTGGAAGTCGGTTTTGGGAATGCAGTTATCTATGTTCCCCAACATTGGGGAGTTGATTTAAAGGTAGAAACTTTCTGTGGCGTAGCCAAGGCAGATACTCCTCTAGCGCCAACCAGCAAAACCTTGATTATCCGTGGAGATGTGGCCTTTGGGAAGTTGGGAATTGTCTACGTTAAATAAAAAAATCTTCCAATTCCCTTGCAAAAATGAAGAAAGTGTGATAACATAGTACAGTATGTGGTGCTAGCACATCCGCTATATTAGATCTAATAGGAGGAAAACACAAATGGCTAAAGTATGTTACTTTACAGGTCGTAAGACTGTATCAGGAAACAACCGTTCACACGCGATGAACCAAACAAAACGTGCCGTAAAACCAAACCTTCAAAAAGTTACTGTTCTTATCGATGGTAAACCTAAAAAAGTTTGGGCTTCAGCTCGTGCTTTGAAATCAGGTAAAGTTGAACGCGTTTAATAATAAAAGTAAGGAGACCTTAGGGTCTTTTTTCTTTTACTGTAGATATAAAATCATTTGAAAAATAGAGTAAATATCCGCTGATACAGTATTCTGCTTTTACACTTGGGCTGAAATATGATAAAATAGAGTATCAACTAGTTGAGGTAAAAAGGATGACTGTAAAAATTAATACAAAAGATGGTCAAATCGAACTAACAGATGAAGTGATTGCAACCGTCGTAGGTGGAGCAGCAACTGAGATTTTTGGTGTGGTCGGTATGGCTAGTAAAAATGCCCTCAAAGATAATTTCCAAGCCCTTCTAGGTAAGGAAAATTATTCCAAAGGTGTCGTCGTAAAGGCGGCCGAAGATGGCAGTATTGCAGTTGATGTATATACCGTGTTGAGCTACGGAACAAAGATTAGCGAAGTGTCAAAAAACATTCAAGAGCGTGTTCGTTTTAGTTTGGAAAACCAACTTGGAATTACTGCTCAGACTGTAAATGTCTACATTCAAAATATCAAAGTTGTAGGAGAATAACCGTGTCAAAAATTACTACTAGCTTATTTCAAGAAATGGTGCAGGCTGCGTCAACTCGCTTGAATAAGCAAGCTGAATATGTCAATTCATTAAACGTCTTTCCAGTTCCAGATGGAGATACTGGTACAAATATGGGAATGACCATTGAAAATGGTGCTAAGGAAGTTGCTGATAAGCCAGCTTCTACTGTTGGCGAGGTAGCGAGTATTCTTGCCAAAGGTCTTTTGATGGGTGCGCGTGGAAACTCAGGTGTTATTACGTCTCAGCTTTTCCGTGGATTTTCACAAGCCATCAAGGATAAAGACGAGTTAACAGGTCAAGACTTGGCCTTTGCCTTCCAATCAGGTGTGGAAGTTGCCTATAAGGCCGTTATGAAGCCAGTTGAAGGAACGATTTTGACAGTTTCTCGTGGTGCTGCTATCGGTGCTAAGAAAAAGGCTGAGCAAACAGATGACGCTGTTGAAGTCATGCGCGCAGCTTTAGAAGGTGCTAAAACAGCTCTAGCTAAAACGCCAGATATGCTTCCAGTATTGAAGGAAGTTGGCGTTGTGGACTCAGGTGGTCAAGGACTGGTCTTCATTTACGAAGGTTTCCTTTCAGCCCTTACTGGTGAATATATTGCATCTGAGGACTTTGTAGCCACTCCTGCCAACATGAGTGAAATGATCAATGCAGAGCACCATAAGTCTGTAGCTGGTCATGTGGCGACTGAGGATATCACATTTGGTTACTGTACTGAAATCATGGTAGCCCTTAAGCAAGGTCCAACCTATGCCAAAGATTTTGACTATGACGAGTTCCGTAACTACTTGAATGAACTTGGGGATTCTCTCCTTGTTGTCAATGATGATGAAATTGTCAAAGTCCATGTCCATACAGAAGATCCAGGACTTGTTATGCAAGAAGGTCTCAAATATGGTAGCTTGGTCAAGGTAAAAGTTGACAATATGCGCAACCAACACGAAGCACAGGTTGAAAAAGAAGCTGCTCAAGTTAGCAAGCCAGCTGAAGAAAAAGAGTATGCTTTGATTGCTGTAGTGGCTGGTAAAGGCCTAGCAGATATCTTCCGTTCTCAAGGCGTGGATTATGTTATCGAAGGTGGTCAAACCATGAACCCTTCAACAGAAGACTTTATTAAGGCTGTTGAACAGGTCAATGCTCGTAACATTATCTTCTTGCCAAACAACAAGAATATCTTCATGGCAGCTCAATCTGCAGCAGAAGTTTTGGAACAACCAGCAGTAGTGGTGGAAGCTCGTACTCTTCCTCAAGGATTGACTAGTCTTCTTGCCTTTGATCCAAGCAAGTCCATCGAAGAAAACCAAGAGCGTATGACTGCAGCCCTTAGCGATGTCGTTAGCGGAAGCGTCACAACAGCTGTTCGTGATACAACGATTGATGGCTTAGAAATTCATGAAAATGATAATCTTGGTATGGTGGATGGGAAAATTCTCGTGTCAAACCCTGACATGCACCAAACCTTGACTGAAACCTTGAAACATATGTTGGATGAAGATAGTGAAATCGTAACATTCTATGTCGGTGAAGACGGAAGCGAAGAACTTGCCAATGAAATTGCTCAAGAAATTGCAGAAGAGTTCGAAGACGTTGAAGTCGAGATTCACCAAGGTCAACAACCTGTTTACCCATACCTATTTAGTGTAGAATAAGATTAATGAAGGACTGAGAAATCAGTTCTTTTTTCTTTTTCGAATAATGAAATCGGTATCTTTTTAATAAAAACAAAAATAACATTCATAAATAAACATTAAAATAGAAAATTCAGAAAATTTCTTCTTTTGTCTTGAAAAATTTTGAAAAAATGGTATGATAGTAACAAGTTATTTTTAAGAGAAGAGAAAGGGGAACAATGGAGAAAATCAGTTTAGAATCTCCTAAGACGGGGTCGGACCTAGTTTTGGAAACACTTCGTGATTTAGGAATTGATACCATCTTTGGTTATCCTGGTGGTGCGGTCTTGCCTTTTTATGATGCGATATATAATTTTAAAGGCATTCGCCACATTCTAGGACGCCATGAGCAAGGTTGTTTGCATGAAGCTGAAGGTTATGCCAAATCAACTGGAAAGTTGGGTGTTGCCGTCGTCACTAGTGGACCAGGAGCAACAAATGCTATTACAGGGATTGCGGATGCCATGAGCGATAGCGTTCCCCTTTTGGTCTTTACAGGTCAGGTGGCGCGAGCGGGGATTGGGAAAGATGCCTTTCAGGAGGCAGACATCGTGGGAATTACCATGCCAATCACTAAGTACAATTACCAAGTTCGTGAGACAGCTGATATCCCTCGTATCATTACGGAAGCTGTCCATATCGCAACTACAGGCCGTCCAGGGCCAGTTGTCATTGACCTACCTAAAGACGTATCTGCTTTAGAAACAGACTTCATTTATTCACCAGAAGTGAACCTACCAAGCTATCAGCCTACTCTTGAGCCAAATGATATGCAAATCAAAAAAATCTTGAAGCAATTATCCAAGGCTAAAAAACCAGTCTTGTTAGCTGGTGGTGGAATTAGTTATGCTGAAGCTGCTGCAGAATTAAATGAATTTGCAGAACGCTATCAGATTCCAGTGGTAACCAGTCTTTTGGGGCAAGGTACGATTGCAACAACTCATCCACTCTTCCTTGGAATGGGAGGCATGCACGGATCTTTCGCAGCTAATATTGCCATGACGGAAGCTGACTTTATGATTAGTATTGGTTGCCGTTTTGATGACCGCTTGACAGGAAATCCTAAGACCTTCGCTAAGAATGCTAAGGTTGCTCACATTGATATTGACCCAGCTGAGATTGGCAAGATTATCAGTGCCGATATTCCAGTAGTTGGAGATGCTAAGAAGGCCTTGCAAATGTTGTTGGCGGAACCAACAGTTCATAACAATACTGAGAAATGGATTGAGAAGGTTACTAAAGACAAGAATCGTGTTCGTTCTTATGACAAGAAAGAGCGTGTGGTTCAACCTCAAGCCGTTATTGAACGCATTGGTGAATTGACGAACGGGGATGCCATTGTAGTAACAGACGTTGGTCAACACCAAATGTGGACAGCTCAGTATTATCCCTACCAAAATGAACGTCAGTTAGTGACTTCAGGTGGTTTGGGAACGATGGGATTTGGAATTCCAGCAGCAATTGGAGCTAAAATTGCTAACCCATATAAGGAAGTAGTCTTGTTTGTTGGGGATGGCGGTTTCCAAATGACTAACCAGGAATTGGCTATTTTGAACATTTACAAGGTGCCAATCAAGGTGGTTATGCTGAACAACCACTCACTTGGAATGGTTCGCCAATGGCAGGAATCCTTCTATGAAGGTAGAACGTCAGAGTCGGTCTTCGACACTCTTCCTGATTTTCAATTGATGGCACAAGCTTATGGCATTAAAAACTATAAGTTTGACAATCCTGAGACCTTGGCTCAAGACCTTGAAGTCATCACTGAGAATGTTCCTATGCTAATCGAGGTAGATATTTCTCGTAAGGAACAGGTGTTACCAATGGTACCAGCTGGTAAGAGTAATCATGAGATGTTGGGGGTGAAGTTCCATGCGTAGAATGTTAACAGCAAAACTACAAAATCGTTCAGGAGTCCTCAATCGCTTTACTGGCGTTCTGTCTCGTCGTCAGGTTAATATCGAAAGTATCTCTGTTGGAGCAACAGAAGATCCGAATGTATCTCGCATCACCATTATTATTGATGTAGCTTCACATGATGAAGTGGAGCAAATTATCAAGCAACTCAATCGTCAGATTGATGTGATTCGCATTCGTGATATCACAGACAAGCCTCATTTGGAGCGCGAGGTGATTTTGGTTAAGATGTCAGCGCCAGCTGAGAAGCGAGCTGAGATTCTAGCAATTATTCAACCTTTCCGTGCAACAGTGGTAGACGTAGCGCCAAGCTCGATTACCATTCAAATGACTGGAAATGCTGAAAAGAGTGAAGCTCTATTGCGAGTCATTCGACCGTACGGTATTCGCAATATTGCTCGAACGGGTGCCACTGGATTTACCCGCGATTAATACTCTTCGAAAATCTCTTCAAATCACGTCAGCTTTGCCTTGCCGTACTCAAGTACAGCCTGCGGCTAGCTTCCTAATTTGCTCTTTGATTTTCATTGAGTATAAAAATATTTTAAATTTGTTAAACCAGCCTAAAAGGCAATAAATAATAGAAAAGAGAGAAAAACTATGGCAGTTCAAATGGAATATGAAAAAGATGTTAAAGTAGCAGCACTTGACGGTAAAAAAATCGCCGTTATCGGTTATGGTTCACAAGGACATGCGCATGCTCAAAACTTGCGTGACTCAGGTCGTGATGTCATCATCGGTGTACGTCCAGGTAAATCTTTTGACAAAGCAAAAGAAGATGGATTTGACACTTACACAGTAGCAGAAGCAACTAAATTGGCTGACGTTATCATGATTTTGGCACCAGACGAAATCCAACAAGAATTGTACGAAGCAGAAATCGCTCCAAACTTGGAAGCTGGAAATGCAGTTGGATTTGCTCATGGTTTCAATATCCACTTTGAGTTTATCAAAGTTCCTGCGGATGTAGATGTCTTTATGTGTGCTCCTAAAGGACCAGGACACTTGGTACGTCGTACTTATGAAGAAGGATTTGGTGTTCCAGCTCTTTACGCAGTATATCAAGATGCAACAGGAAATGCTAAAAACATTGCTATGGACTGGTGTAAAGGTGTTGGAGCAGCTCGTGTAGGTCTTCTTGAAACAACTTACAAAGAAGAAACTGAAGAAGATTTGTTTGGTGAACAAGCTGTACTTTGTGGTGGTTTGACTGCCCTTATCGAAGCAGGTTTCGAAGTCTTGACAGAAGCAGGTTACGCTCCAGAATTGGCTTACTTTGAAGTTCTTCACGAAATGAAATTGATCGTCGACTTGATCTACGAAGGTGGATTCAAGAAAATGCGTCAATCAATTTCAAACACTGCTGAGTACGGTGACTATGTATCAGGTCCACGTGTGATTACTGAGCAAGTTAAAGAAAACATGAAAGCTGTCTTGGCAGACATCCAAAATGGTAAATTTGCAAATGACTTTGTAAATGACTATAAAGCTGGACGTCCAAAATTGACTGCTTACCGTGAACAAGCAGCTAACCTTGAAATTGAAAAAGTTGGTGCAGAATTGCGTAAAGCAATGCCTTTCGTTGGTAAAAATGACGACGATGCATTCAAAATCTATAACTAATTGATAGAAATTAAGGTGAAGGCGAGTTGGGGGACTAACTCGCTTTTATAATCAATTCATCTCTCTTTTAAGAGGATGGATTGTGATAGTATGAAATAGTCTAGGAGAAAAAGATGTTAAGTTCAAAAGATATCATCAAGGCTCATAAGGTCTTGAACGGTGTGGTTGTTAATACCCCACTGGATTATGACCATTATTTATCGGAGAAGTATGGTGCTAAGATTTATTTGAAAAAGGAAAATGCTCAACGTGTTCGCTCTTTTAAAATTCGTGGTGCCTATTATGCCATTTCCCAGCTCAGCAAGGAAGAACGTGAGCGTGGGGTAGTCTGCGCTTCTGCGGGGAATCATGCGCAGGGAGTTGCCTATACTTGCAATGAAATGAAGATTCCTGCAACTATTTTCATGCCAATTACTACTCCGCAACAAAAAATTGGTCAGGTTCGTTTTTTTGGTGGGGACTTCGTAACTATTAAACTAGTTGGAGATACCTTTGATGCGTCAGCTAAAGCAGCTCAAGAATTTACAGTCTCTGAAAATCGTACCTTTATTGATCCTTTTGATGATGCCCATGTTCAGGCAGGTCAAGGAACAGTTGCTTATGAGATTTTAGAAGAAGCTCGAAAAGAATCGATTGATTTTGATGCTGTCTTAGTCCCTGTTGGCGGTGGCGGTCTCATTGCTGGGGTTTCTACCTATATCAAGGAAACAAGTCCAGAGATTGAAGTCATTGGGGTAGAGGCTAATGGAGCGCGTTCCATGAAAGCTGCCTTTGAAGCTGGTGGACCTGTTAAACTCAAAGAAATTGACAAATTTGCGGATGGGATTGCTGTACAAAAGGTAGGTCAATTGACCTATGAAGCAACTCGTCAACATGTTCAAACCTTAGTAGGTGTCGATGAGGGATTGATTTCTGAAACCTTGATTGACCTCTACTCTAAGCAAGGGATTGTTGCAGAACCTGCTGGAGCAGCTAGTATCGCTTCTTTAGAGGTTTTGGCTGAATATATCAAGGGGAAAACCATTTGTTGTATCATTTCTGGAGGAAATAATGATATCAACCGTATGCCGGAAATGGAAGAGCGTGCCTTGATTTATGATGGGATCAAGCATTACTTTGTAGTGAATTTTCCACAGCGTCCAGGGGCCTTGCGTGAATTTGTAAATGATATTCTGGGGCCAAATGATGATATCACACGTTTTGAGTATATCAAACGAGCTAGCAAGGGGACAGGACCAGTATTAATTGGGATCGCCTTAGCAGATAAGCATGATTATGCAGGTTTGATTCGTCGGATGGAAGGTTTTGATCCATCTTATATTAACTTGAATGGTAATGAAACGCTCTATAATATGCTAGTCTGAGGAATAATAAAAAATATCATATTATTTGCACAACTGATGTATAGGTGCTATAATGAGGGTGAAGAAAGGGGGTGATTCCTATGAACTTAGGAAAACTATCCTACTATTTCTATTACAACTTATTATAGTGCCTATTATTTTTGTTTCAGTTTATAATAATAAAAAAGAATCACTTGCTATATATAAGGGTACTATTTAGAATACAGTATTTTATATATAACTAATTTAAAAATCGTCTAAATATAATAGCAAATAGAGAAAATAATCAGTATTCATGAGACAGATTTGGTGATTTAATTGATAAAATTGATCTGATACTTGTAAAATGAGAGTAGTAGAAAAGTTTGTGACATTAGTAAGTCATATTCTAGATGTTGACTACGAGATGGTGTTTGAAAAGAATATGTAAAATCTGATGAAACAAGTTCATTGTACCAGTTGAAAAAGAAAATAAGATTTAAATAATGCCAGGAAGGGACCTCAGACAAAGAGAAAGGAAAGAGATAGTTAATAGATAATCAGAGGAAAATATTATCTTTGCTAGCTTTAATAATTTAAAAGGAATGTATAGAATTACTTGAATATGACTCCTGTCTATCCTATAGAGCAGCTGGTATGTAGTTTATATGAATATTATTACACATTATAGGTTTAATAATGCAATTATTTTTTAGGTGCTTACTAATGATTTATAGTAAGCAAAAACCTATATATTATCGGCTTTAATAAGATAGTAACAGAAAAATAAATCATTAATTTTATTGAATATATGTTTTTTTATTGACAAAACACATAAAAACGTATACAATTAAATATCGTAAAGAAGAAAATAGGAGAAGGACATGGCTAAGTCAAACTTTGAAAAAGTAGAATCAGTTGTTGGCTGGGTTCGTGATAAGAAAATCACAGGCTACCGTATCTCTAAAGAAACGAATGCGCGTGAAATGTCTATCATTGCTCTAGCGCAGGGTCGTGCAAAAGTAAAAAATATTTCATTTGAAACAGCTCTAGGTTTAATTGATTTCTATGAAAAAAATTATGAAAAATTTGAAGATTAATCTTTGGATAGTGGCGGATTCTTGAATAGGGTCTGCCTTTTCATTTTTAGGGCAGCAAAAAGACTGCACGGTTGATGCAGCCTTTTCTTTTTATTTGAGATAACGTTGAAGGAATTCTTTTGTTCGGTCTTCTTTAGGATTGGTGAAGAGGTCTTCTGGTTTACCTTCTTCAGTAATTACACCCTTATCCATAAAGATAACACGGTGAGAGACATCACGGGCGAATTCCATTTCGTGGGTTACAACAATCATAGTCAAGCCTTCTTGAGCCAAATCTTGCATGATTTTGAGGACTTCTCCAACCATTTCTGGATCGAGAGCTGATGTTGGTTCATCAAAGAGAATAGCGTCAGGATTCATTGAAAGAGCGCGAGCGATGGCTACACGTTGTTTTTGACCACCTGAGAGTTGTTTTGGTTTGGCTTGCCAGTAGCGTTCTCCCATGCCGACTTTTTCCAAGTTTTCTTTGGCAATCTTTTCAGCTTCTGTACGTTCACGTTTAAGGACAGTTGTCTGAGCGACGATTGTATTTTCAAGCACGTTGAGATTTTCAAAGAGGTTAAAGGATTGGAAAACCATTCCCAACTTTTCACGGTATTGCGTGAGGTCATAGCCTTTTTCGAGGACGTTTTGTCCATGATAAAGGATTTGTCCATCAGTTGGTGTTTCAAGTAGGTTAATAGAGCGTAGGAAGGTCGATTTTCCGCTTCCAGAGCTTCCGATGATAGAGATTACCTCTCCCTTGTGGACAGTGAGTGAAATGTCTTTTAGCACTTCGTTTTGTCCATAGGATTTTTTGAGGTGTTTAATTTCAAGGATTGCTTGGGTCATTATTTCAAATCCTCCGTTTGCATTTGGTTAGCACCTGTAGTATAGGTATCCATGTCCATGCGACGTTCGATGAAGCGTAGGATACGTGTTACGGTGAAGGTGAGGACAAAGTAAATCACGGCGATGATTGTAAATGTCTGGAAGTATTGATAGGTTTGTGTTGCCACGGTATTTCCTGAGAAATAAAGTTCGACAACAGAGATAACGTTCAATACAGATGTATCTTTGATATTGATGACAAATTCATTACCCGTTGCTGGTAGGATGTTGCGTACTACTTGAGGTAGGACAACCTTACGCATGGTTTGGTTATGAGTCATACCAAGAGCAGTCGCAGCTTCAAATTGTCCCTTGTCAACTGCTAGGATACCACCACGAACGATTTCAGTCATGTAGGCACCAGTGTTGATCGAAACGATGAAGATAGCAGCTAGTGTACGGTCAAGGTTGATACCGAAAGCTTGGGCAGTTCCATAGTAGATAACCATCGATTGAACGATCATTGGCGTACCACGGAAAATTTCAATGTAGACATTGAGGATCCAGCCGACTAGTTTTTGTAGGCTGTAAATGGCTTTATTTTCAGATAGAGGAGCAGTACGGAAGACACCAATGGCAAGTCCAATAATGAGACCTGTGATGGTTCCGATGATAGAGATTAAAAGAGTGATACCAGCACCACGCAAGAGTTGTTGCCAGTTTTCAGAAAGAATTTTAGCGACTTGGCTAAAGAAACTACTGCTAGTCTCTTCAGTTGTTGTAGCTTCGGCAGGTTGCTCTTTGATCATACGATCCATCAAAGCAACTTGATCATCTTTCGAAATGGTTTCAATGCTGGCATTGATTTGGCTAATACGGTTGTCATCTTTACGAAGTCCAATGGCAATAGCTGTATTTTCCTCCCCCGTTTTGAAACCAGGTTCTACTTGGACCATCTTAAACTTAGAGTTCGCAGCTTCAGCGGTCAGAGCTTCTGGGCGCTCAGAAACATAGGCATCGATGACACCAGCTTCAAGAGCTTGGCGCATTTGAGCGAAGTCTCCCATGGCTGTTTCTTTTTTAGCACCTGGGATTTGTGCAATCAAGTCGTAAAGGTAAACACCTTGTTGAGAAGTGATTTTCGCACCATTAAAGTCATCCAAAGATTTAGCATTTGCGTAGGCAGAATCTTTTTTGACAAGCAAAACTGGTTCGCTAGTGTAGTAGCTGCTTGAAAAGGCAATTTCTTGTTTGCGTTCGGCAGTAGGACTCATACCTGCAATAATCATGTCAATCTTACCAGAAGTAAGGGCAGGAACTAGACCTTCCCACTTTGTTTTAACAACCAAAGGTTCTTTACCTAAGTCCTTAGCGATTTTCTTGGCGATTTGAACATCGTATCCGTTAGCATACTGGTTAGTCCCATCGATTTTGACAGCCCCATTACTATCATCGTCCTGAGTCCAGTTAAAGGGAGCATATGCCGCTTCCATCCCGATGCGTAAATATTCATCGGCTTGGGCAACATTAACAAATCCCAGCATCAGCAAGAGACTTGTGAAAATAGATAAGTATATTTTTCTCATGATTTCTCCTATTTCTAATCTATTAAAAAATAACTGTCTCCTATTTTATCGAAAAAAACTCTATTTTTCAATATAGGTAAGCCCTTACTTGAGAAAAAATGATATAATGATAGCAAAGATAAAAAGGGGGCTTAGTTGATGAAAAAAACTTTTTTCTTACTGGTGTTAGGCTTGTTTTGCCTTTTGCCATTCTCTGTTTTTGCCATTGATTTCAAGATAAACTCTTATCAAGGGGATTTGTATATTCATGCAGACAATACAGCAGAATTTAGACAGAAGATAGTTTACCAGTTTGAGGAGGACTTTAAGGGTCAAATTGTGGGACTTGGACGTGCTGGCAAGATGCCTAGTGGATTTGACATTGATCCTCATCCAACGGTTCAGGCCGCGAAAAACGGTGCTGAACTAGTAGACGTTACTAGCGAAGTGACAGAAGAGGCGAATGGTTACACTGTGAAAGTTTATAATCCAGGTCAGGAGGGCGACATAGTTGAAGTTGACCTAACATGGAATTTAAAAAATTTGCTTTTTCTATATGATGACATCGCTGAATTAAATTGGCAACCTCTGACAGATAGTTCAGGAGCTATTGGAAAGTTTGAATTTCATGTAAGGGGAGACAAGGGAGCGGAAAAACTCTTTTTCCATACAGGCAAACTTTTTAGAGAGGGAACGGTTGAAAAGAGTAATCTTGATTATACTATCCGTTTAGACAATCTTCCGCCTAAGCGTGGAGTTGAATTGCATGCCTATTGGCCTCGGACCGATTTTGCTAGCGCTAGGGATCAGGGATTGAAAGGGAATCGTTTAGAAGAGTTTAATAAGATAGAAGACTCGATTGTTAGAGAAAAAGAGCAAAGTAAACAACTCGTTACTTGGGTCTTCCCTTCCATACTTTCCATCTCTCTGTTATTGAGCGTCTGCTTCTATTTTATTTATAGAAGAAAGACCACTCCTTCAGTCAAATATGCCAAAAATCATCGTCTCTACGAACCGCCAATGGAATTAGAACCTATGGTTTTATCAGAGGCTGTCTACTCGACCTCCTTGGAGGAAGTGAGTCCCTTGGTCAAGGGAGCTGGCAAATTCACCTTTGATCAACTCATTCAAGCTACTTTGTTAGATGTGATAGATCGTGGGAATGTCTCTATTATTTCAGAAGGAGATGCAGTTGGTTTGAGGCTGGTGAAAGAAGATGGCTTGTCAAGTTTTGAGAAAGACTGTCTAAATCTGGCCTTTTCAGGCAAAAAAGAAACAACTCTTTCCAATTTGTTTGCGGATTACAAGGTATCTGATAGTCTTTATCGTAGAGCAAAAGTCTCTGATGAAAAACGGATTCAAGCAAAGGGGCGTCAGCTCAAATCGTCTTTTGAAGAAGTATTGAAAGAGATGCAAGAAGGAGTGAGAAATCGAGTTTCCTTCTGGGGGCTTCCGGATTATTATCGTCCCTTGACTGGTGGGGAAAAGGCCTTACAGGTAGGTATGGGTATTTCCACTATCTTGCCCTTATTTATCGGATTTGGTTTGTTCTTGTACAGTTTGGATGTTCATGGCTATCTTTACCTTCCCTTGCCTATACTTGGTTTTCTAGGTTTAGTTTTGGCTGTCTTCTATTATTGGAAGCTTCGGCTAGATAATCGTGATGGTGTCTTAAATGAAGCGGGAGCAGAAGTCTACTATCTCTGGACCAGTTTTGAAAATATGTTACGTGAGATTGCACGATTGGATCAGGCTGAATTGGAAAGTGTTGTGGTCTGGAATCGCCTCTTGGTCTATGCGACCTTATTTGGCTATGCGGACAAGGTCAGCCATTTGATGAAGGTTCATCATATCCAAGTGGAAAATCCAGATATCAACCTCTATGTAGCTTATGGCTGGCACAGTATGTTTTATCATTCAAGCGCGCAAATGAGCCATTATGCCAGCGTCGCAAATACAGCAAGTACCTACTCCGTATCTTCTGGAAATGGAAGTTCTGGCGGTGGCTTCTCTGGAGGCGGAGGCGGTGGCAGTATCGGCGCCTTTTAGAGAGAACTGCCACAGACTGAAAAAAGTATGCTATAATGGAAGATAGAAAAAGGAGTAATCTATGTATCTTATTGAAATTTTAAAATCTATCTTCTTCGGGATTGTTGAAGGAATTACGGAATGGTTGCCGATTTCCAGTACAGGTCACTTGATTTTAGCAGAGGAATTTATCCAATACCAAAATCAGAATGAAGCCTTTATGTCCATGTTTAATGTCGTGATTCAGCTTGGTGCTATTTTGGCGGTTATGGTCATTTACTTTAACAAGCTCAATCCGTTCAAACCGACTAAGGACAAGCAGGAAGTTCGTAAGACTTGGAGACTGTGGTTGAAGGTCTTGGTTGCCACTTTGCCTTTACTTGCAGTATTTAAGTTTGATGATTGGTTTGATACCCACTTCCATAACATGGTTTCTGTTGCTCTCATGTTGATTATCTATGGGATTGCCTTTATCTATTTGGAAAAGCGCAATAAAGCGCGTGCTATCGAGCCAAGTGTAACAGAGTTGGACAAGCTTCCTTATACGACCGCTTTCTATATCGGACTCTTCCAAGTTCTTGCCCTTTTACCAGGGACCAGTCGTTCTGGTGCAACGATTGTCGGTGGTTTGTTGAATGGAACTAGTCGTTCTGTTGTGACAGAATTTACCTTCTATCTTGGAATTCCTGTTATGTTTGGAGCCAGTGCCTTAAAGATTTTCAAATTTATAAAAGCAGGACAGCTCTTGAGTTTTGGGCAATTGTTCTTGCTCTTGGTTGCGATGGGAGTAGCCTTTGCGGTCAGCATGGTTGCAATTCGTTTCTTGACAAGTTATGTGAAAAAACACGACTTCACTCTTTTCGGTAAATACCGTATCGTGCTTGGTAGTGTCTTGCTACTTTATAGCTTTGTCCGTTTATTTGTATAAGAAAAACCTTGAAGGGTCAGCTCTTCAAGGTTTTATTCTCAATGAAAATCTCTTCAAACCACGTCAGCTCTATCTGCAACCTCAAAACACTGTTTTGAGCAACCTGCGGCTAGCTTCCTAGTTTGCTCTTTGATTTTCATTGAGTTTTAAAATCCAGTCATGGTAATCCCCAACAGGCGGACACCTCTTTCTTTCTCGTCTAACTCTTCATAGAGTTGTAGGGCTATTTGGCTTATCTGACTAGCATCCTGTGTTTTTTTGGCCAGACTTTTTCGTTTAGTAAGAGTTGAAAAGTCCTTGTAGCGGATTTTCAAAATGACAATTTTTCCAGCTTTTTCTTGTTGATGTAGATTGAGAGCGACTCTTTCTGATAGAAGAGTCAGCTCTTTTTTGATGTCTTCCTCGGCACGGAGAATTTTCCCATAGGTTTTTTCCTTGCCGATTGATTTACGGATGCGGTTGGATTTGACGGGGGAATTGTGGATACCACGAGCCTTTCGATACAGGTCATAGCCCAGTCTGCCAAAGCGGTCTATTAGGGTCACTTCAGGAACTTCAAGTAGATCAGCTCCAGTAAACACGCCCATTTGATGAAGTCGTTCCACCGTCTTCTTTCCTACTCCATGAAACTTGGAAATATCCATTTGTTTGAGAAAATCCTCAGCCTGGTCAGGTAGAATCACTGTCAGACCATGTGGTTTTTGATAATCGCTGGCCATTTTAGCTAAGAATTTGTTGTAGGAAACGCCTGCAGAAGCAGTCAAATGGAGTTCTTGCCAGATATCCTCTTGAATGAGACGAGCGATTTTGACAGCTGACTTGATAGCGAGTTTATTTTCTGTCACATCTAAATAGGCTTCATCAATGCTCATGGGTTCTATTAAATCTGTATAACGCTTAAAGATAGCTCGAATCTGGAGGCCCACAGCTTTATATTTTTCATAATTTCCTGAGATAAAGACGGCCTGGGGACAACGTTCATAGGCTTCTTTAGAACTCATGGCTGAATGGACACCAAAAGCTCGCGCCTCATAGCTACAGGTAGAAACGACTCCCCGTCCACCTGTTTGCCGAGGGTCGCTACCGATAATGACAGGTTTTCCTCTGAGTTTAGGATTGTCTCTGATTTCTACCGCAGCAAAAAAGGCATCCATGTCAATATGGATGATTTTTCTTGACAAATCATTTAACAAGGGGAAAATCAACATGCCTAGCACCTTTTTACTGCTTATTTTCTTTTATTATACCCTTTTTTCTGAAAAAAAGAAAAAAGGATTTTATTTTTTCAAAAATATAATACAGTTTGGTATAGAATACAGTCTGTGTTAGAAAAGAAAGTGTAAAAATTAGGATTTTCAGCTTGTTGAAATCGTTTACTGTATGGTATACTGGTTTCATAAATGTAACAGATGACTGTTACTAGAAAGAAAACAGAGGACATTAACATGGTTGTTAAAACAGTTGTTGAAGCACAAGATATTTTTGACAAAGCTTGGGAAGGCTTCAAAGGCGTAGATTGGAAAGAAAAAGCAAGTGTATCACGCTTCGTACAAGCTAACTACACACCTTACGATGGAGACGAAAGCTTCCTTGCAGGACCAACAGAACGTTCACTTCACATCAAAAAAATTGTAGAAGAAACTAAGGCTCACTACGAAGAAACTCGTTTCCCAATGGACACTCGTCCAACATCTATCGCTGATATTCCAGCAGGATTTATCGACAAAGAAAACGAAGTTATCTATGGTATCCAAAACGATGAACTCTTCAAATTGAACTTCATGCCAAAAGGTGGTATCCGTATGGCTGAAACTACTTTGAAAGAAAATGGATACGAACCAGACCCAGCTGTTCACGAAATCTTTACTAAATACGTAACAACAGTTAACGACGGTATCTTCCGTGCTTACACTTCAAACATCCGTCGTGCTCGTCACGCTCACACTGTAACTGGTCTTCCAGATGCATACTCACGCGGACGTATCATCGGTGTTTACGCACGTCTTGCTCTTTACGGTGCAGACTACTTGATGCAAGAAAAAGTAAACGACTGGAATGCAATCGAAGAAATCGATGAAGAAACAATCCGTCTTCGTGAAGAAATCAATCTTCAATACCAAGCATTGCAACAAGTTGTTCGCTTGGGTGACCTTTACGGAGTTGACGTTCGCAAGCCAGCGATGAACACTAAAGAAGCTATCCAATGGGTTAACATCGCCTTCATGGCTGTCTGCCGTGTTATCAACGGTGCTGCTACATCTCTAGGACGTGTACCAATCGTATTGGACATCTTTGCAGAACGTGACCTTGCTCGTGGTACATTTACTGAATCAGAAATCCAAGAATTCGTTGATGATTTCGTTATGAAACTTCGTACAGTTAAATTTGCTCGTACTAAAGCTTATGACCAATTGTACTCAGGTGATCCAACCTTCATCACAACTTCTATGGCTGGTATGGGTAACGACGGTCGTCACCGTGTTACTAAGATGGACTACCGTTTCTTGAACACTCTTGACAACATCGGTAACTCTCCAGAACCAAACTTGACAGTTCTTTGGACTGACAAATTGCCATACAACTTCCGTCGCTACTGTATGCACATGAGCCACAAACACTCTTCTATCCAATACGAAGGTGTAACAACAATGGCTAAAGACGGATATGGTGAAATGAGCTGTATCTCATGCTGTGTATCTCCACTTGACCCAGAAAATGAAGAACAACGCCACAACATCCAGTACTTCGGTGCGCGCGTAAACGTATTGAAAGCTCTTCTTACTGGTTTGAACGGTGGTTACGACGATGTTCACAAAGACTACAAAGTATTTGACATCGAACCAATCCGTGACGAAGTTCTTGAATTTGAATCAGTTAAAGAAAACTTTGAAAAATCTCTTGACTGGTTGACTGACACTTACGTAGATGCTTTGAACATCATCCACTACATGACTGATAAGTACAACTATGAAGCTGTTCAAATGGCCTTCTTGCCAACTAAACAACGCGCTAACATGGGATTCGGTATCTGTGGATTTGCTAATACTGTTGATACATTGTCAGCTATCAAATACGCTACAGTTAAACCAATCCGTGATGAAAATGGCTACATCTACGATTACGAAACAATCGGTGAATACCCACGTTGGGGTGAAGATGACCCACGTTCAAACGAATTGGCAGAATGGTTGATCGAAGCTTACACAACTCGTCTACGTAGCCACAAACTTTACAAAGACGCGGAAGCTACAGTATCACTTTTGACAATCACATCTAACGTTGCTTACTCTAAACAAACTGGTAACTCACCAGTCCACAAAGGTGTATACCTCAACGAAGATGGTTCTGTGAACTTGTCTAAACTTGAATTCTTCTCACCAGGTGCTAACCCATCTAACAAAGCTAAAGGTGGATGGTTGCAAAACTTGAACTCACTTTCTAGCCTTGACTTTAGTTACGCAGCTGATGGTATCTCATTGACTACACAAGTTTCACCTCGCGCGCTTGGTAAGACTCGTGATGAACAAGTTGATAACTTGGTAACAATCCTTGATGGTTACTTCGAAAACGGTGGACAACACGTTAACTTGAACGTTATGGACTTGAACGATGTTTACGAAAAGATTATGTCAGGTGAAGACGTTATCGTACGTATCTCTGGATACTGTGTAAACACTAAATACCTCACTCCAGAACAAAAAACTGAATTGACACAACGTGTCTTCCACGAAGTTCTTTCAATGGATGATGCATTGGATGCATTGAACTAATCAAGTTCTTGAATAATGAAAAGGAACCCTCGGTCAGTCGACTGAGGGTTGTTTTTTGAACTCTTATACTCTGACAAAATCTCTTCAAAATACGGCAGTTTTATCTGCTGATTTAAAGCAGTATTTTGAGAACTCGGTGGCTTGCTTTCCTAGCTTGTTCTTTGATTTTTATTGAGTGTGAACCTAAACCCTTAGTCAGCCCCTGAAGTGTCTCACTTGGTTTAAAAAGAGTTGGTTGAGTTGAGGAGATAATCAGAAATAAAAATACCACACTTTGTAGGTTTACAAGGTGTGGTTGTATTTTATCTCTTGGACCAAGTTCTCTTCATAAAGAGAAGGAGGATTGGGTAAATCTCTAGTCGTCCTGCAATCATTGCAAAGGAGAGGAGAATTTTTGAGATAGGACTAAAGATTGAGAAACTAGATGTCGTTCCTAGAATAGGCCCGATATTATTGAAACAGCTAAAGACAGCGCTGGTAACGACCAGGAAATCATTGCTGTCTAGGCTGACAATAAAGATAAGTGCTAGCAAAATCATAGCATAGATGACAAAGTACTTGAGAATCTTATGCTGGGTATCTTTGTCAATTACCGTTTTATTAACATGGAGGGTCAAAACACGGTGGGGTGATAGAATTGACAAAATCTGATTTTTAGCAATTTTTGAAAGGATAAGGCCTCGAATAACCTTGAGTCCACCTGCGGTTGAACCAGCAGAACCACCGATTCCCATAAGGAAGAGAAGGATAAACTGGGAGAAGAGGGGCCAGTTGGTAATGTCTCCGTAACCAAAACCAGTCGTTGTAATGATATTGGAAACCTGGAAGAAGGCCATTTCAAAACTCTTTGAAAATCCTGGATAGAGATAGAGGGTATTGAGGCTAATCAAGCCTGTAGAAAGCAGTACAATGACCAAGTAAGCTCGAAGTTCTTCATCTCCAAAGAAGGCTTTGACGCGACGGAGCATGAGGTAGTAGTAGAGATTGAAATTTACCCCAAAAACCAAAACTCCGATACTAACTAGATAGGTAATCAGTGAGCTACCATAGTGGGCGATTCCATCGTTATAGACTGTAAAACCTCCTGTACCTGCTGTTCCCATGGCAATGACAAAACTATCAAATAGGGGCATGCCAGCCAGATAATAGATGATGACAAAGAGGGAGAAGAGAGCTAGATAAAGGAGATAGAGAATCTGGGCAGTATTTTTGAGTTTGGATACAACCTTGCCAAAAACAGGGCCAGGAACCTCAGCTTTCATCACTTCTAGGTGGCTATTCTTGGCATTGTCCATAATAGCAAGTGCAAAAACAAGCACTCCCATCCCTCCAATCAAGTGGGTAAAACTTCGCCAGAAGAGGAGGGAACGACTGAGAACCGAAACGTCGTTCAGAATAGTTGCTCCAGTAGTTGTAAAGCCAGAACTGATTTCAAAAAAGGCATCGATAACGCTGGGAATTTGCTTAGCAAAAACAAAGGGGAGACCGCCAAAGAAGGACCAAAGGATCCAACAGAGGGCAACAATCAAGACTCCCTCCTTGGCATAAATCCGTTGATTTTTGGGCTTTTGTAAAATTCCTGAACCGCCTAGTAATACGAGAATCCCTATTGTTGAAAAGAGGGCCGTAAAGACTTGGCTCGATTCACGGTAATAGACAGCGACAGACACAGGAACCAAAAGAAGAACAGCTTCAATCAAAAGTAATTTTGAAAGGAGGTAACGAATCATACTTTTATTCATTTCTTACCTCGCGATCAAGTCATAAATCTTGGTGATGTTTGGCAACAAGGTTGTTACTAGGAGCTTGTCTCCAACTTCCAACATATCCTCCCCAGTAGGGAAAATAGTCTTGCCCTTTCGAATGATGGCTGCTATAAGAACCCCTTTTTTTAGTTTTAGTTGAGAAAGAGGTTTGGAAGTCATTTTATTAGCTTCCTTGATATGAAATTGCAGGGTTTCGATTTGGCCATTGGCTAGATGGTGCATGGCCTGAAGGTCTGAATACTGGGCATTAACCCGACCACGAATAAAGTGCATAATCGTATCTACAGCGATGCTTTTAGGTGTGATGATACTTGAAAAATCAGGCGCATTGATAATTTCGAGGAGACTGGTACGATTGACCTTGGTGATATTTTTTTGTACACCTACCCTGTCAAGGAACATAGAGGTAATCAGATTTTCCTCATCAACCCCTGTTAGAGTCGCAACGGCATCATAGTTTTGAGCACTTTCTTCCAGCAGGATATCTTTTGCGGTACCATCTCCTTGAACGATGTAGAGGTTTGGGAATTTCTCGCTAAAGAAGCTAGCGATTTCAGGATTGATTTCAATAACCTTGGTATCAATACGACTGTCTTTTAGGATACCTAGTAGATAATAGGCGATTCTACCAGCTCCAACAATAAGAAGGCTCTTCACGGCACGAGATTTAAAATAATTATGGAAGAGCATCATATCAACACGGTTACCAGTGACAAAGATTCTATCTTTATCCTGTATGGTCATGTCACCGCTTGGAATGATAATTTGATGATCCCTCTCTATAGCGCAGACAATAACATTGCCAAATTTTTTACGAAAATCAGAAATGGGCATTTGGCAAAGACCGCTGGAAGATTTAACAGTGAATTCCATGAGGCTAACGCGTCCACCAAAGAAACGTTCGACAGAGAGGGCGTTGGGGAAGTCAATGATATTCGCGATAGCGCGGGCAGCCAAGAGCTCAGGGTTAACGATAAGAGAAAAACCGAGAATATTCTTTTCCTTGAAATAAGAGTTAGAATATTCAGGGTTCCGCACCCGAACGATGGTCTCTTTAGCTCCCATTTTTTTGGCTAGAACGGCTGCAATCATGTTCACTTCATCGTATTCAGTCAGGGCAATAAAGATATCACAATCCTGGACACTGGCTTGCTCAAGGATGGTAAAATCGGCCCCGTTACCAAGGATACCCATGATATCAAAGCGATTAACAATATGATTGAGAACAGCTTCGTCTTGCTCAATCAGCAAAACATCATGCTTTTCTGCAACCAAGGAGCGACAGAGGGCAGAACCAACTTTTCCCCCTCCGACAAGGATAATTTTCATAATAAAACCTACTTTTTCATGATGTAACTATCATACCTTTTTTCAAGAAAAAATGCACCTACTAGCTAATAACAAGAGCTTTTAGTAGGAAATTTGCTATAAGGTAAAACTATACCCTAATCAATTGAAATAGCTATTAGCACCTTTCTCTGAAATATGGTATGATAAAGGATATACAAGGAGATAAAATGAATAATAATTTACTGGTATTACAATCAGACTTTGGTCTGGTTGATGGTGCGGTATCGGCTATGATTGGAGTGGCTTTAGAAGAGTCTCCAACCTTAAAAATTCATCATTTGACGCACGATATCACGCCTTATAATATTTTTGAGGGGAGCTATCGTCTCTTTCAGACGGTGGATTACTGGCCTGAGGGAACGACATTTGTATCGGTGGTCGATCCAGGTGTCGGCTCGAAACGTAAGAGTGTGGTTGCCAAGACTGCAAAAAATCAATACATTGTCACGCCAGACAATGGAACTCTTTCTTTTATCAAGAAACACGTTGGTATTGTAGCTATTCGTGAGATTTCTGAAGTGGCCAATAGACGTCAAAATACAGAGCATTCTTATACCTTCCACGGTCGTGATGTTTATGCCTATACTGGTGCTAAACTGGCCAGTGGTCACATTAGTTTTGAGGAAGTGGGGCCAGAGCTCAGTGTGGATCAGATTGTGGAGCTTCCAGTCGTAGAGACAATCATAGAAGATCATCTGGTGAAGGGAGCTATTGATATTCTGGATGTGCGTTTCGGCTCGCTTTGGACCTCTATCACGCGAGAAGAATTTTACAAGCTGGAACCAGCATTCGGTGACCGTTTTGAAGTGACTATCTATCACGCTGATATGCTGGTCTATCAAAATCAGGTTGTTTATGGCAAATCATTTGCAGATGTGAGAATTGGGCAACCCATCCTTTACATCAACTCTCTCTATCGTTTAGGTCTGGCTATCAACCAAGGTTCCTTTGCCAAGGCCTATAATGTAGGTGTCGGTTCATCTTGGACCATTGAAATAAAGAAAATAGAATCATAAAATAGGAGAATATAGATGAAAAATCAATCAATTAAACAAGTAGTTGCTATCGGTGTTGGAGCTGCGCTCTTTGTTGTCATCGGGATGATCAGCATTCCGACACCTGTTCCAAATACAAGCATCCAGCTTCAGTATGCGGTACAGAGCCTCTTATCTATCATTTTTGGCCCTCTAGTGGGATTACTTGTTGGTTTAATTGGTCATGCAGTGAAGGACTCTCTTGCTGGCTACGGTCTTTGGTGGACTTGGATTATTGCTAGTGGTCTCTTTGGTCTAGCCGTCGGACTATTTAGAAAATACATTCGAGTAACACAGGGTGTTTTTGAGTTGAAGGATATTGTCTTCTTTAACCTCATTCAGATTGTTGCAAATGCTCTTGTTTGGGGTGTCTTGGCACCACTTGGAGATGTTGTGATTTATCAAGAAGCAGCAGAAAAAGTATTTGCCCAAGGGATTGTTGCGGGAATTGCTAATGCTGTAACTGTAGCTATCGCAGGTACTCTTCTCTTGCTAGCTTATTCACGTACGCAGACTCGTTCAGGAAGTTTGAAAAAGGATTAACATAAAGGAAAAGGCTGGGCATCCAGTCTTTTTGCTGTTTATAGGCTAGTCGGGTAAGCAATTTAGGCTAGGAATCTTGTTGGCGCTAAGTTTTTAAGAGAAGAGACTGCAAGAAGGGTTCGATTTATGATAAAATAGAAGTCTAAGAAGCGAATGAAGAGAGTAAGATGAAAGAAGCTATAATTGAGTGGAAGGATTTCTCTTTCCAGTATGAAACGCAACAAGAACCGACCTTGCAAGGAGTGGACTTAACCATTTACAAGGGAGAGAAAGTCTTAATTGTTGGGCCATCTGGGTCAGGTAAGTCTACCTTGGGTCAGTGTTTGAATGGGATTATTCCAAATATTTACAAGGGTCAGACATCTGGAGAATTTTTGATCAAGGGGCAAGCAGCCTTTGATATGAGCATCTATGATAAATCTCATCTAGTCAGCACAGTTTTGCAGGATACAGATGGGCAGTTTATCGGGTTGTCCGTGGCAGAGGACTTGGCTTTTGCTCTAGAAAATGACGTGACAGCACTAGATGAGATGAAAAATCGTGTTCATAAATGGGCTGAAAAGCTGGACCTTATTTCTTTACTGAATCAGCGTCCTCAGGATTTGTCTGGTGGACAAAAGCAACGAGTCAGTCTGGCTGGTGTCTTGATTGATGAGAGTCCGATTCTTTTGTTTGATGAGCCACTCGCCAATCTGGATCCCAAGTCAGGTCAGGATATTATCGAATTGATTGATCAGATTCATAAGGAGGAGGGGACGACGACTCTTATTATCGAGCACCGTTTGGAGGATGTTCTGCATCGCCCTGTGGATCGGATTGTCTTGATAAACGATGGTCGTATCCTCTTTAATGGGAGTCCTGACCAGTTACTGGCGACTGATTTATTGACACAAAATGGAATTCGAGAACCCCTTTATCTCACTACTCTCCGTCAATTAGGTGTGGACTTAGTCAAGGAAGAACAATTAGCAGATCTGGATAACTTGTCTATCTCAAAAGGGCAAGTCCAGTTACAGACGGAACTGGTAAAAGAAACTCCAGAATTGCAGTCACTCTTTAAATTAGAGGACGTGTCGTTTTCTTATGATGATAGACCGATTTTAAAGTCCCTACATTTGGATATTAAAAAGGGCGAAAAGATTGCCATTGTCGGAAAAAATGGGGCTGGGAAATCAACCCTAGCCAAGGCCTTAAGTAGCTTTATCCAGACGGAAGGTCGCTATCTTTGGGAAGAACAGGATATCAAAGGAGATTCTGTTGCAGAGCGGGCGGAACGAGTAGGCTATGTGCTGCAAAATCCTAATCAAATGATTTCAACCAATATGATTTTTGATGAGGTGGCTCTGGGACTTCGTTTGCGAGGTGTGGACGAGCAGGAAATTGAAACGAGAGTCTATGAAACTTTGAAAATCTGTGGTCTCTATGAATTCCGTAATTGGCCTATTTCTGCCCTGTCATTTGGTCAGAAAAAACGTGTTACTATTGCATCGATTTTGGTTTTAGGAGCTGAAATTATCCTCCTAGATGAACCGACAGCAGGTCAAGACCAGAAGAATTATACTGAGATTATGGAATTTCTCGAAGAGTTGCATCAAAAAGGTCATACCATTGTCATGATTACGCATGATATGCAATTGATGCTGGATTATTCTGATCGTGCTCTTGTCATGGTTGATGGAGAATTGATTGCTGATACTGATCCAGCTAGTCTTTTGAGCAATCCTGAGCTGTTAGTAAAAGCCAACCTAAAAGAAACTTCAATCTTTAACTTGGCCAAGAAACTAGACGTAGATCCACTTGCTTTAACGGCATTTTACAAAGAAAGGAGAGAAGGATGCAAGCTAAATTAATTGGTTACCAGCATAGAGATACTGTGATTCATCGCTTGTCAGGAGCTGGTAAACTCCTCTTTTTCATCCTTGTATCATTGGCGGCCATGATTAGCTATGATACCAGACTGCTTGTTCTGATTGCCATCTTTTCGGTTTTTCTCCTCTATTTGTCAGAAATCCGTTTTAAAGATGTTTCCTTTGTAGCTGTTTTTGCGACGGTATTTGCCGTTTTAAACGTTTTGATGGTCTATCTCTTTTCTCCTGAGTATGGAGTTGGACTTTACGGAGATAGAAGTGTGATTTGGCAGGGAATCGGTGCCTACACTCTGACCAGTCAAGAGCTCTTTTATCTGCTAAATCTAGTTATTAAGTACCTTTGCACCATTCCTCTGGCCATTATCTTTTTGATGACAACCCACCCTAGTCAGTTTGCTTCCAGTTTAAATCAAATTGGTGTGCCTTACAAGATTGCCTATTCTGTCAGTCTGACCTTGCGCTATATTCCAGATTTGCAGGAAGAATTCTTTACAATCAAGATGTCTCAGGAAGCGCGTGGGATGGAATTATCCAAGAAAGCTTCTCTAATGCAACGAATCAAAGGCAATCTGCGCATTATTACTCCCTTGATTTTTAGCTCGCTAGAACGCATTGATACCATCGCGACCGCCATGGAGCTTCGTCGCTTTGGGAAAGAGAAAAAACGCACTTGGTATAGTTATCAGGCCTTGAAAAAAGGAGACTATCTTACCTTGCTTTTGGCAACTGTGTTTTTAGTAGCTAGTTTACTACTTATCTTTCAGAATCAGGGACGATTTTACAACCCTTGGAAATAGTATTGTCAAAGTTTTCATTAGATAAGTAAAGAGAAATTATTCTATAACTTTTTATTGATAGATTGTATGAGAAATAAAGTTAATAATTGTATGCTTGAAACTTTTTGACAAAACATGAATTAGCTTGTATATTTTATAGTAGAATTTACACTACAAAATCAAAGTTATTCAAATATAATCATTTTCAACTAAGTTCAGTGTTATAATATAGAGACGATATAAAATAGTAAAAGTATTTAATTTAAATCATGTTAATTTCATTTTGTGTAAACATGAGAAAATTTGAATGTAGATAATGACGGGAGATGATTTACAATGATAAGTTTAGAGCTGTTGTCTGAAGAAAATAGTTTAGACGTCTATTTTTTTGAAAAAGAGAATCGAAAGTATTTTGAGCGGAATTTACCTCCTAGACCAGCTAACTATTTTGATTTAGAAGAGTTTAAAGAAATTACAAGGGAATTGTTAAGGGAACAAGAGAATCATGATGTCTACATGCATCTTATTAGAGATGCACAAGGCGTTATGGTTGGAAGAATCAATTTAAGTGTTTTAGAGAATAATCGAAAAACAGCAGAACTTGGATATAGGATTGGAGAAAATGTTACTAATCTAGGTTATGCCAGCGAAGCGGTTAAACTCGTTTTAGAAAAAGCCTTCACGACTTATGGTTTCAATAGAATCATTGCAGGGACGGCAACGGACAATCTAGCCTCTCAGAGGGTGCTTTTAAAAAATGGCTTCACCTTTAGTAGGGTTATAGAAAATGACTTACAAATTCATAATGAGTGGGTTCATACAGCAGTATTTGAGATAACGAAGTCATAATATCATCATTCCCAGTCCACAGATAGGTATAAAAGAGTAAGCAATTTTTGCAGATATTTAAGAATTTTCTCCTAGAAACCCTTGGAAATAGCTTGAAAAAATTGAAAAAATCAAGTCGTTTCTATTGACAATGATTCTGAAAGTGTTATACTAAGAAAGTAGTTTCGCTGATTTACTTCAAACCTGTTGTGAGGTAAGTTAACGATGCCTTAACCACGCTGTTTGCTGAGCTTGACTCCGGGCAGTGTGGCTATTTTTTTGCAATGGTGAAAGGAAGCAAGTCATGACAAATCACATTGTATTATTTGAACCTCAAATTCCACAAAATACAGGCAATATCGCGCGTACTTGCGCTGCGACCAATTCTCCCCTCCACATCATCAAGCCTATGGGTTTTCCTATCGATGACCGCAAGATGAAGCGAGCTGGGTTGGATTATTGGGATAAGCTAGAGATTTATTTTTACGAGAGTTTGGAAGATTTCATGTCTCGGATGAGGGGTAAACTTTATCTGATTTCGAAATTCGCTGAGAAAGTGTATTCTGATGTGGATTTATCGACTGACGAAGACCATTATTTTCTCTTTGGACGTGAAGATAAGGGCTTGCCGGAGGACTTTATGCGAGAACATCCTGAGAAAGCTCTCCGTATTCCTATGAATGATGAACATGTCCGCAGTCTCAATGTGTCTAATACCGTCTGCATGATTGTCTATGAGGCTCTCCGCCAGCAGAACTTTGCAGGTCTTGAGCTTGTTCATACCTATGAAGTGGATAAATTGAAATAAAAAATGAAAATGAAAATGAACAAAATGCTTGCGCTTGCAAGCGTTTTTTGTTATGATAAAAGAGTCTTCAGGGCAGGGTGTGATTCCCGACCGGCGGTGACTTTAACTAGGAAATGATCTTTTCCTTTTATACTTTGTTGACAAGCTTTGCCTAACCAGAAGTTATGCCTACAGCTTGTCGCCTAGTCTAAAAGAAAAATCTCTATTTCCTTCTCTTTAAAGAAGTCCGCGAGCGCAAGCTGATGTGGTGAGATTCCACAACCGACAGTATAGTCTGGATGGGAGAAGACGAAAGAATAGCTTTGTCTGTTCTGATAGATTTATAGCTAGATTGTAACCGCTTGCTTGGATTTCTTTAATAGAGTGAGAGGGAACTTTTTGGGATATAAAAAGTGAGAATAGATAGAGGAATCCTTTCTAACTTCTTCTGATTTTATAGAAAATTGGAGGAACCTGTTATGACAAACACACGTCGACTTTCGACCATTGCGATTTTATCAGCCATCTCATTTGTGCTGATGTACTTTGACTTTCCGCTTTTACCAGCGGCGTCCTTCCTCAAGATCGAATTTAGTATCTTGCCAGTCCTTGTGGGCTTGGTGGTCATGGATTTGCCTGCTGCTCTAGGAGTTCTCTTGCTTCGCTCACTCTTGAAATTGCTTCTTAACAGCCAGGGAGTGAATACTTACATTGGTTTGCCGATGAATATCGTAGCTTTGGGAGTTTTTGTCATCGTATTTGCTTTGATTTGGAAAAAGGAACGGACAACCCTTCGTTTCCTACTAGGCTCTCTAGCTGGGACTATTGGTTTAACCGTGGCTATGTTGGTTCTCAACTATGTTTACGCTGTTCCTCTGTACGCTAAGTTTGCTAACTTTGATATTGGAAAAATTTTGGGACTTTCCAACTACCTAATGACTATGGTGTTGCCTTTTAACTTGATTGAGGGTGTAATCTTTTCCGTTTCATTCTGGTTGTTGTATGTTCTCTTGAAACCAACCTTAAAACATTATGAAAGATAAACAAACATTTTTGATGAAGGGCAGTTTTGCCCTTTTACTTTTCGTTATTCTTGGCTATATGGTCAAATTTTATCCTGAAATGTTGGTCAATTTTGACCAATCGATTCAGTCTGCCATTCGAGGAGATTTACCAGATTACTTGACTCTTCTTTTCAGAGCCATCACACGCCTGATTGATATTCCAGTAATTATCACTTGGGTTGTTATTACAGCCTTGATCTTTTATCGTAAGCGATGGAAGATAGAAAGTTTCTTCATGCTAGGAAATCTGGCTTTGGCAGGTCTTTTAATCGTGACCTTTAAAAATATCTACCAGCGCCCACGACCAGCTATTTTACACTTGGTTGAGGAGAAGGGATTTTCCTTTCCAAGCGGCCATTCTCTGGCTGTAACCTTGATGGTCGGTTCTCTGATTGTCATTCTCGGTCAACGGATTAAAAATCCAGTCTGGAGAAAAATCGTGCAAATCGTCTTTGGTCTCTACCTAGTCAGTGTGTTGGTATCAAGGATCTATCTGGGAGTTCATTATCCATCAGATGTCCTTGCCAGTCTCTGTGTGGGTTTGGGAGTCCTGTTTATAGAGTTTCCCTTCTATGACAAGCTACGCTTCCAATGGCGATTTAAAGGCAAGCAGAAGTGAGTATCAAATTCCTTTTAGGAGAAAGAAATGAAAGTCAATATAGCAGATCTTCATCCGACTCAACTATACTTATCAGAAAAGAAGTTGCAAGATATTCAGATGCTTTACCAGTCGGCAGAAACAATCCAAGTCGATCCAATCAGTATTCTTGCCTTTGGAAATTGCTTGTTGATTACAGATGGGCATCACAGGACTTATCAGGCTTTATTGTCAGGTCGGGATACGATTTCTGCTGAGTTTGATAGAGACGGCGGTGATGAACTATATCATCTTTATGCGCAAGCCTGCGAAGAAAGAAAAATTTACTCTGTTCTGGATTTAAAAAATCATATCTTAGCTCAAGATGAGTATGAAACAAAATGGTATAATTGGTGTGATGGTTTTAATCAAGCAGCAACTCTTTTGTTGAAAAGGAAAGCAGATGAAACAGACCCTACAAATAGATAATTCACTGCGTCTTGTTCCTTATTATAAGGTCAATCATTGTGATGAAGCTTTTGCTTGGTATCAGAATGTGGACTTAGTTTACCTCGTAGATGGGGTGAAGCTTCCTTATAGTCAAGAAACTTTGGAAGCCATGTATTTCTATTTGGATCAGCATGGTGAGCTTTTTTGGATTGAAGTCAAGGAGAAGGGAGAATGGTTTCCAATTGGGGATGTTATACTATCTCAGGATAATCTTCCCATTGTGATTGGAAATCCCGCTTACCAACATCGAGGATTTGGAAAAAAGATCCTAAGTACTTTGATTGAATTGGCTCGAGTAAAAGGATGGAAAGAATTGAGAGTCAAAGAAATCTACACCTACAATCATGCTTCTAGGAGGTGTTTCAAGTCGCTTGGATTTGTGGAAAATGGAGCAACAGAAAAAGGAATGAGTTTTATATTGAAATTAGTCTAATCTAACTTGTTTTTTAACTAAAAATCTGATAAACTATGTAGTAATTGAATAGGAATCCGCAAGACTAGTAGCCCAAGGGAAGTATATCAGGGAGGAGAGCCGTGACTGCAAGCTCTCTATATGAAAGCTGGGTGAATTCACTTGCGTATGGATTTAGAAATGAAGGTCTGACTTGTCAGATGAAAACGGATGGTACCGCGTGTCAACGCTCCGAGTGGAGTTTTTGGCATGTGGTTTTCTTTTTATGAGCGACTGATGGAGGAATTATGTCAACTATTGAAGAACAATTAAAAGCGCTTCGCGAAGAAACGCTGGCTAGCTTGAAGCAGATTTCTGCTGAAAATGAAAAAGAGATGCAAGATTTGCGTGTCTCTGTCCTTGGTAAAAAGGGTTCGCTCACTGAAATCCTCAAAGGGATGAAAGATGTTTCTGCTGAGATGCGTCCAATCATTGGGAAACACGTCAATGAAGCTCGTGATGTCTTGACAGCTGCTTTTGAAGAAACAGTTAAGCTCTTGGAAGAAAAGAAAGTCGCGGCTCAACTGGCTAGCGAGAGTATCGATGTGACACTTCCAGGTCGTCCAGTTGCGACGGGTCACCGTCATGTCCTCACACAAACCAGTGAAGAAATCGAAGATATTTTCATTGGGATGGGTTATCAAGTCGTGGATGGTTTTGAAGTAGAGCAAGACTACTATAACTTTGAACGTATGAACCTTCCCAAAGACCACCCAGCCCGTGATATGCAGGACACATTCTATATCACAGAAGAAATCTTACTCCGTACTCACACGTCTCCAGTACAGGCGCGTGCCATGGATGCTCATGATTTCTCTAAAGGGCCTTTGAAAATGATCTCACCAGGACGCGTTTTCCGTCGTGATACAGACGATGCGACCCACAGTCACCAGTTCCACCAAATCGAAGGCTTGGTTGTTGGGAAAAATATCTCTATGGCTGACCTTCAAGGAACCCTTCAGTTGATTGTGCAAAAAATGTTTGGTGAAGAGCGTCAGATCCGTCTGCGCCCATCTTATTTCCCATTCACAGAGCCATCTGTTGAGGTGGATGTTTCTTGCTTCAAGTGTGGTGGAGAAGGCTGTAACGTATGTAAGAAAACAGGTTGGATCGAAATTATGGGAGCCGGTATGGTTCACCCACGTGTCCTTGAAATGAGTGGTATCGATGCGACTGTTTACTCTGGCTTTGCCTTTGGTCTTGGACAAGAGCGTGTAGCTATGCTCCGTTACGGAATCAACGATATCCGTGGATTCTACCAAGGAGATGTCCGCTTCTCAGAACAGTTTAAATAAGATTGAAACCTGAAACACAGTCCTAGTCAGCTACTCTTGACGAGAAATGGTGAGGACTGACTCGAAGAAAAAGAAAGGAATTGAAAAGGTCTTACTTGGTGGGATCTTACAATCAGAATTATGCTTGTATCTTATAAATGGTTAAAAGAATTGGTGGACATTGATGTGCCATCACAAGAGTTGGCTGAAAAAATGTCAACCACAGGAATCGAGGTAGAAGGTGTGGAGTCACCTGCTGCTGGTCTCTCAAAAATTGTCGTCGGTGAGGTCTTGTCTTGCGAAGATGTGCCAGAAACTCACCTCCATGTTTGTCAGGTTAACGTTGGCGAAGAAGAAGCCCGTCAAATCGTCTGTGGTGCACCGAATGTGCGTGCTGGTATCAAGGTTATGGTGGCTCTTCCAGGAGCTCGCATCGCTGACAATTACAAGATCAAAAAAGGGAAAATCCGCGGTCTTGACTCACTTGGGATGATTTGTTCCCTTGGTGAATTGGGAATTTCTGACTCAGTTGTGCCTAAGGAATTCGCAGATGGAATCCAAATCTTGCCAGAAAATGCCGTTCCTGGGGGTGAAGTCTTCTCATACCTAGACTTGGATGATGAAATCATCGAACTTTCAATCACACCAAACCGTGCAGATGCCCTTTCTATGCGTGGAGTAGCTCACGAAGTGGCTGCCATCTATGACAAGGCGGTCAACTTTAAAGAATTTACTCTTTCAGAAACTGACCAAGCTGCAGCAGATGCTCTTTCTGTAGGCATTGAGACAGACAAGGCACCTTACTATGCAGCTCGTATCTTGGACAATGTGACTATCGCACCAAGTCCACAATGGTTGCAAAATCTCCTTATGAATGAAGGCATCCGTCCTATCAATAATGTTGTGGACGTGACCAACTATATCTTGCTTTACTTTGGTCAACCAATGCATGCCTTTGACTTGGATACTTTTGAGGGAAATGACATCCGTGTGCGTGAAGCGCGTGCTGGTGAAAAATTAGTGACCTTGGATGGTGAAGAACGTGAGTTGGACGTGAATGACTTAGTCATCACTGTCGCAGACAAGCCAGTAGCCCTTGCAGGTGTCATGGGCGGTCAAGCAACAGAAATCTCTGAGAAATCTAGTCGTGTCGTCCTTGAAGCTGCAGTCTTCAACGGAAAATCAATCCGTAAGACCAGCGGTCGTCTTAACCTTCGTTCTGAGTCATCTTCTCGCTTTGAAAAAGGTATCAATGTGGCAACTGTTAACGAAGCTCTTGATGCGGCAGCTAGCATGATTGCAGAACTTACAGGTGCGACGGTGCGTAAAGGTATCGTTTCAGCGGGTGAGCTTGATACCTCTGATGTGGAAGTTTCTTCAACTCTTGCCGATGTTAATCGTGTTCTTGGAACAGAGCTTTCATACGCTGATGTAGAAGACGTCTTCCGTCGTCTTGGCTTTGGTCTTTCTGGCAATGCAGATAGCTTTACAGTCAGCGTCCCACGTCGTCGTTGGGATATCACTATCGAGGCAGACCTCTTTGAAGAAATCGCTCGTATCTATGGTTATGACCGCTTGCCAACCAGCCTTCCAAAAGATGATGGTACAGCTGGTGAATTGACAGCTACACAAAAACTCCGCCGTCAAGTTCGTACCATTGCTGAAGGAGCAGGTTTGACAGAAATTATCACCTATGCTCTAACAACTCCTGAAAAAGCAGTTGAGTTTACGGCTCAACCAAGTAACCTTACAGAACTCATGTGGCCAATGACTGTGGATCGTTCTGTCCTCCGTCAAAATATGATTTCAGGTATCCTAGATACAGTTGCTTACAACGTGGCTCGTAAGAACAAAAACTTGGCCCTTTACGAGATTGGGAAAGTTTTTGAACAAACAGGTAATCCAAAAGAAGAACTTCCAAATGAAATCAACAGTTTTGCCTTTGCCTTGACAGGCTTGGTTGCAGAAAAAGATTTCCAAACAGCAGCAGTTCCAGTTGATTTCTTCTATGCTAAAGGAATCCTTGAGGCCCTCTTTGCTCGTTTGGGACTCCAAGTAACCTATACGGCAACATCTGAAATTGCAAGCCTCCACCCAGGTCGTACAGCTATGATTTCACTCGGTGATCAAGTTCTTGGTTTCCTTGGTCAAGTACATCCAGTCACTGTTAAGGCTTACGATATTCCAGAAACGTATGTAGCTGAGCTTAACCTTTCAGCCATCGAAGCTGCGCTTCAACCTGCTACTCCATTTGTAGAAATTACTAAATTCCCAGCAGTCAGCCGTGATGTTGCCCTTCTCCTCAAGGCAGAAGTGACTCACCAAGAAGTTGTGGACGCTATCCAAGCTGCCGGTGTGAAACGTTTGACAGATATCAAACTCTTTGACGTCTTCTCAGGCGAAAAACTGGGACTTGGTATGAAGTCAATGGCTTATAGCTTGACTTTCCAAAATCCAGAAGATAGCTTAACGGACGAAGAAGTCGCACGCTACATGGAAAAAATCCAAGCGTCTCTTGAAGAAAAAGTCAATGCAGAAGTGCGTTAACTTATCAATCCATCCTTCGGGGTGGATTTTTGCTTTTCAAATAACAATTCAGGATCAAAAATAGACAGTTGAGGAACAGAGAAGATAAATTGGAGTTTACCAGTGTATAATTTACTCATAACTCAAAGTACCCTAAGATTTTTTACTAAAATGAGGATGATAAAAATGGACAGAAATCATTGTAAAGGCTATCAAAAAGGAGTATAATGAGTGCAAGACATTTCGGAGGTGAAAGATGCTAGAAGTAAGAAGTCTAGAGAAAAGTTTTGGATCCAAGCAAGTTTTGTTTGGTATTGACTTTCAAGCGCGACCAGGTCGTATTTTGGGATTAGTCGGGAAAAACGGTGCTGGTAAAACAACGATTTTCCATAGTATTTTGAAGTTTTTAGAATATCAGGGAGAAATCAGTCTAGATGGTCAGGATATTCGTCAGGAAACCTATGCTCGGATTGGCTATCTGCCTGAAGAACGCAGTCTCATACCTAAATTGACAGTCCTTGAACAAGTTCGTTACTTGGCGACTCTAAAAGGTATGGATGCCAAGGAGATCAAGGAAAAACTCCCTCAATGGATGAAGAGGTTGGAAGTGAAAGGGAAGCTGACTGATAAAATCAAGAGTCTGTCAAAAGGAAATCAGCAGAAGATTCAGCTCATTATTACTCTGATTCATGAACCAGACTTGATTATCTTGGATGAGCCTTTCAGTGGATTGGACCCAGTTAATACAGAATTGCTCAAACAAGTCATTTTTCAAGAAAAAGAACGTGGGGCAACCATTATCTTTTCTGACCATGTCATGACCAACGTCGAGGAGCTTTGTGACGATATTCTCATGATTCGAGATGGTCGTGTAGTCTTGCATGGGCCGGTCCAGGATGTCCGTAATCAATACGGGAAAACGCGTCTCTTTGTTTCAAGTGAGCGAAGCAAGGAAGAATTGGAAAAACTTCCTCATGTTAAACAGGTGAGCTTGACCAAACAAGGCAGTTGGAAATTGATCTTGGAGGATGAGAGCGCTGGAAGGGAACTCTTCCCAATCTTGACTCAGGGGCAATATATTGCAACCTTTGATCAACAAGCGCCAACAATCGATGAAATCTTTAAACTAGAATCAGGGGTGGAAGTATGAGAAATATGTGGGTTGTAATCAAGGAAACCTATCTTCGACATGTCAAATCGTGGAGCTTCTTCTTTATGGTGATTTCACCATTCTTGTTTATCGGTCTCTCTGGAGGAATTGGCTATCTCCAAGGCTCATCAATGGCTCAAAGTGGTAAGATAGCAGTGATTAGCACGGTTCCAGCTGTGACAGAAGGTCTCAAATCTACCAATGGTCTCAATTTTGATTATCAGGATGAAGCCAGTGCCCAAGTTGCTATCAAAGATGAGAAAATCAAGGGTTATCTAACCATTGACCAAGAGGACAGCGTCCTCAAGGCAGTCTATCACGGTGAAACTTCCCTTGAGAGTGCTATTAAGCTAGGAGTAACGAGCAAGTTAAATGAGCTTCAAGATCAACTCAATCGTTCGGCAGCTAATTTGTCGCAAGAGCAGGAAAAACGCTTGGAACAAACAGTTAACTTTACGGAGAAAATTGATGAATCCAAGGAAAATAAAAAAATGATTCAAACAATTGCGGCTACAGCGGTTGGAGCCTTTCTCTATATGATTTTAATTACTTATGCTAGTGTCACTGCTCAGGAAGTGGCTAGTGAGAAAGGGACTAAAATCATGGAGGTGGTCTTCTCTAGCATTCGAGCTAGCCATTATTTCTATGCTCGTATGCTTGCCTTGTTACTCGTGATTTTGACTCATATCGGCATCTATGTCGTGGGTGGTCTCGCTGCAATTCTGCTCTTTAAGGATTTGCCATTATTAGCTCAGTTTGGTATTCTGGACCATTTGGGAGATGCTTTCTCTCTAAATACCTTGCTCTTTATTTTGGTCAGTCTCTTTATGTACGTAGTTTTAGCAGCCTTCCTAGGTTCTATGGTTTCTCGTCCTGAGGATGCAGGAAAAGCCTTGTCACCTTTGATGATTATAATTATGGTAGGCTTTGTGGGAGTTACTGCTTTAGGTTCTGCAGGGGATAATTTGATCTTGAAAATCGGTTCATATATTCCCTTTATTTCGACTTTCTTCATGCCATTTAGAGCTATTAATGGTTATGCAAATGGCCTAGAAGCTTGGATTTCGCTTGCTATTACGATTGCTTTTGCAGTAATTGCAACAGTCTTTATTGGGCGTATGTATGCTAGTCTCGTTCTGCAGACAGATGATTTAGGTCCTTGGAAAACCTTTAAACGTGCCTTATCTTATAAATAGAAGAGCCTCGCGAAAGCGAGGTTTTTGAGAGACAAAAAGAGTGGAATTCAGAAAAATATTTTTCATATCTATTGACTTTTAGGGGTGAAATTTGGTATTATAGTAGGCGGTATTGTTTACCCCATTTGAAAGGCCCCGGAACCTTCCAAATACTTTTCGATGGGAAGGAACACCCATCACCGTAAACAAAAATCGAACTATATATAGGAGAAATCATGAACAAAACAACATTTATGGCTAAACCAGGCCAAGTTGAACGTAAATGGTACGTAGTTGACGCAACTGATGTACCACTTGGACGTCTTTCTGCAGTAGTTGCTAGCGTACTTCGCGGAAAAAACAAACCAACATTTACACCACACACTGATACAGGTGACTTTGTGATTGTTATCAATGCTGAAAAAGTTAAATTGACTGGTAAAAAAGCAACTGATAAAATCTACTACACTCACTCAAACCACCCAGGTGGATTGAAACAAATCTCTGCAGGTGAACTTCGTTCTAAAAATGCAGTACGTTTGATCGAGAAATCAGTTAAAGGTATGCTTCCACACAATACTCTTGGACGCGCTCAAGGTATGAAGTTGAAAGTATTTGTTGGAGCTGAGCACACTCACGCTGCACAACAACCAGAAGTTCTTGACATTTCAGGACTTATCTAAGGAAAGGAACAATAAAGTATGTCACAAGCACAATATGCAGGTACTGGACGTCGTAAAAACGCTGTTGCACGCGTTCGCCTTGTTCCAGGAACTGGTAAAATCACTGTTAACAAAAAAGATGTTGAAGAGTACATCCCACACGCTGACCTTCGTCTTGTAATCAACCAACCATTCGCAGTTACTTCAACTGTAGGTTCATACGACGTTTTCGTTAACGTTGTAGGTGGTGGATATGCAGGTCAATCAGGAGCTATCCGTCACGGTATCGCTCGTGCCCTTCTTCAAGTAGACCCAGACTTCCGCGATTCATTGAAACGCGCAGGACTTCTTACACGTGACTCACGTAAAGTTGAACGTAAGAAACCAGGTCTTAAGAAAGCTCGTAAAGCATCACAATTCTCAAAACGTTAATCAATACGATTATATCAACGTTTCAAAGCACTCAAAGGTTTGCCCTATGGGTGCTTTTTTCTATACTTTCTAAAAAAGTTTGCCCTAAAATTTGCCCTAAAATTACCCTACTTATTTTTAAGATGTTGGTAGGCAACTTGTCCAGCAGATAATGGAACTATGTTTGAAGTATTAACATAAGTCTTAGTTGTAACGGTATCGCTATGAGTTAATGCTTCAGAAATGGCTTCTAAGCTCATTCCTGCTTTTTTAGCAAGTGTCGCTCCTGTATGTCGTAATTTATGAGGTGTAGCGTGTTTTAACTTTGGGTGTCGTCTTTTAACAGAGTTCATTTTGTTATTGAGATAATCAACGTGTAGAGGGCTATTTACATTACCTTTCGTATCTATATAGGTAAAGACTAGTTGATCGGATGTTTGCATTATACCAAATTTTGCTAACTCATATTTCTGCTGTTTTTTCCATTCTGAAAGAAGTGATACAAGGTAACTAGGAATTGAAAAAATCGTTTTCTTATTCCCTTTTGTTGACTTTACATTCTTATATTTGTCAAGTGCATGCCTTAAGTCAATTTGAGCGTTTTCTAAGTCTATGTTTTTCCAATGTAGGGCATAGGATTCAGATTTTCTATCGCTTAGAATAAAGGTTGTAAAGAATAGGACATAATCTTTTAGTGATAATTTATCGTTCTCCAAATCTTCTCTAAAAGCATCAAACCAATCTTTTAATTCTTCACTAGATAGATACAAATCTTCCTCATTTTTGGATTCTTGGAGTTTTAGCTTTTTGGTGGCTTTAATTCGCTTAATTGTCTTGGATAATCGATTTGATTCTATGTATTCTAATTCCTCAGCCCAATCGAAAATTGAGTTTACATAGCTTCGAATAACCTTGAAATTAGCATATTCTTCAGCTTTAGCAGTCATTAAGTTTAGTACGACTTGCTTATTTTGATTCAGAAAATTGATTGAATAATTACCGAACATTGGTAAGATATGCTTTCTGAAAACAGTTTTAGTATTATCAATAGTAACCTGTGTTGGTGGTTTAGTTGTTGAAGTTGTTTGACCAGCTTTGTATGAATCCCACCAAATATTATTAAAGAACTCAGAGAATAGAATATCGTTAGTTTTAGAAAGTAGGATATCCTCACCATTTTCAAGTTGATGTATCTTAGTTAAAATTTCTAGTTCAGCTTCTTTGGCCTCCTTTCTTGTTTTATAGCGTTTAACAAAGTGATTTCCTTTAATCCCCATTTTAGGTCGGATTTCTTTAGGTATATACACTTTAAGATTGTAAGTGTTACTATTTGTTTTTGTAACTGTCATGATGTTCTCCTTTTACGAGTCAGGATATATCATTAGAGATATTATAGCATAGCTTTTCTACAAAGCCATTTATCAATCTCATTTTTATTGAAACGGACAGTCTTACCAATTTTAATAACGGGTAGCCCCTTTTGTATCCAGCCATCTAATGTATTGTTAGATATCCCTAGATATTTGCAAGTTTGCCCCTTGTTAAGGTAAGGACTATCTAAACCTAAATCTTCTTTGAAATGAGAAATTTCATTTTGCAAGAGATTAGTAATCATCGACTGTATTTCTTGAACTTGTTCTGTTGGTAGAATAACTTGCATTTTTTCCTTACTCCTTACTTAACTTTATTTTTTTGTATTTTACTTTATTGTCAATTAAGTGTCCTTTTCGAAATACTTTGCTAATATAGTTGCTTTCATATAGGATATCTTCATTCTTAACAAGGTTATCTAAGGATTCACTTGTAAATAATTTTATTTCTTCAGGCTTTTGTAAATTACGAGAAGAATAAAAAGCCTTCTTTCCTAGACTATCTAATAATTCCTGTCCTATGCCTTTTTCCATATATTTTGCAACATAACGACCAGCATTAGAAGAATCATCTAAGTTATGTAGTTTGTTTATCCGAACTGCACCTAACCCCCAAATTGTCAGTAATTCTTTATGAGGGATAAAAGGAAATGAAAAAAGGAGAATGTGTGCATGCCACGCTCCCCTTTTTTGTCGTTCTAATACTGCAATATATTTAATAAGTCTTTTTTTGGAATGGTATATGTGATAGTTTAAACGTTTAATAAATTTATCAAAAAGTAAATTAAACTCATATCTGTTTTGTATATTTTCTTTGGTTGTAAGGGTAAGGAAACTAGTTCTGTCATCAAAATTTGTATCTATTAGGCGTTGAAGTTTCCATTTAGAATTTTTACGAGTGTTAGAAATTCTTTTTATTCGTTCATCTTGTTCAGCAGTTGTGAGTTCTTCAAAAGTTCTACGTTTCTTCTTTTCTTTTAGTGAAATGTGTTCTTCATCAATTTGAGTAGTATCATTTGAAAAAATTGGAGATTCGTATTCCCATATTTCAAGGTACGAAGAAGTTCGGATAATTTTGCGATTGTAACTCACAAAATCATCTCCTTTTCTCGTAATGTTTGCTTATATAATAAATAAACTAGGAGAAGCAAAGCTCCTCCATACTTCTATCATGTGTTTCTAAGCATCGCTCTGCTAAACACGCTTCCAGCTTGCCGACTTCCAGTCGGCAGTTTCGCTTAGTCACATGATGAGAAGTAGTAGTTAAATTTGAGGTTTAGGTAATTGTTTTAATGTTTGGTCTGTAGCCCAGTCAGTTGAAATGATTTCAAGATGTCCTTGGTCATAAACGAGCAAATCTCCGTTACCAATAAATTGATATTTATTATCTTTGTCAATATATAATGAAAAAGTATCTATACCAATAACATTTTTAGAAATATCGATAGATTCTTTAGGGGTATGTCCAACAATTTGTTTAGGGTAGTTGTGATTAGGGATTAGCTCTAGTTCTCTAAAATGAGCCCATAAAGGAGAACCAGCCATATCTCCTCCTCCACGCATATATCCTACTGCATTAGCAAGGATTTCTAATTCTTCTTCATATTCTTCAGTAAAAGGTTTAAAGTGCCATTCTTTTGGGTCAAATAGCAAATTGAAACCAGCATGGCTAACTAAATAATCATCTAGTTGATAAGCTACTTGTAAATTCAAATCTTGTAATAATTGTTGAACTGCGAAAAAGACCTCTAGATTTTGAATTGAGAAAGGAACTTGTTCTCCAAGTAAATAATAAACATCGTGATTGCCCATAAGGTTAATAACTTCTATTGAATTTAATTCTTTTTCTATTTTCCAATCGTATAGAAAAGTGAGATCTTTGGCATATAGTTGGATATTGTTAGTTTGTCCATGTAAATCAACATAATCACCAAGAAAAATGATTCTTTTAATATTATGTGTTTGTATAATCTTGTCAACAATAGGTAAAATTAGTTGAGATTTTAAATGTAAGTCGCCAATTAATAATGTCTTCATATAGATTCCCCTCTTTATTTTTGTTATTAGTATAAGAATAGAATTAAGCTTGCTTAAATTTTTTATGTAATAGAGAAGTATTTTTTTAATATTGATAGGATTTTGAAGCTGTATCATAGCAAAGAACAGGTATTGTTTTGCTATTCTTTACATCTCCATCAATAAAATAATGACTTTTACTATCATGGTAAATCTTACCTAGGTAACTTTTATCTTTAGCTACTTCCCAAGAAGCAACATGACCAGAAACAATATCTTTTAAAAATCCACCAGTGGTAAGAGGAAATTTATTTGTAAACATCTCTGAACTCGTTAGCTCTTTCCAAAGCTTGCCAGCTTCTTCATCAATGCCAGCATGAACAAAAATTTGGGTATCAGTTTCATAATAGCGTTTATCCCTATATCGTTTTTTAAACCAGTTTATGAATGAGTTGAACTTGATATTATTTTTAATTTCATTTCTAACACTTGTTTCAAAGTTGTTAGCATTCGATTTAAAAATATGGTTCAATTCCTCCGAAGAGAAGAAACTTTTTATTGTTTCTGAAAATGCAGAAGAAGTAGGTTTTTCTAAAATCAACCAATCATAAAACCATTCTTCATGATTTCCTAATAGAGTGATAATTTGATTAGGATAAAGTTCCTCAAGT
Source organism: Streptococcus mitis (assembly GCF_946190065.1). Lineage (GTDB taxonomy): Bacteria > Bacillota > Bacilli > Lactobacillales > Streptococcaceae > Streptococcus > Streptococcus mitis_DE. Next base: position 67,496 of record NZ_CAMHZD010000003.1, on the reverse strand, counting down.
GCAATTATTTTGGAAATAACTTGAAAAGATTGAAGTCCATTGTCAATGTAGTCTCCGATTAGAATAAGACGATTATTTTTATCAGATAAATCTACTTTACTGAGAGCGCATATGAACTCATCTAGGTAACCGTGTATATCAGATATTACAAAAAGTTTAGCCATAAGTAATATCACCAAATTACTTAGAAATAGGGACTACATCGTTACAAGAAAACCATAAATTTCCGTTAAATTGTCCAACTGTTAAATTAGATAATTTAATGGGGCATGTTTTTTTATCTGATAATAATTGAGGAGTAGCCGTAGGAGATAACGTATTAACTTTTATCTGGATCATTTCCATAAAGAAATCAGAATCCTCATCTTGAATTGAAACATTAAGACGTAGTGCTACAGGTTTATTTGTTTCTCTGTCTAGAACTTCTGTATATCCTTTTACTGCCACGAATTTATTTCCTAATAATTCTGCTTTAAGAAAATCGTTAATTTTCATATAATACCTCGTTTCTTTTTGTCATCGCTTAAGCGATGAGGAATAGATATTTTTGCTGAAAATCTATTGAATTTAAGCAAAAATATCTATTGAAATTATTTTGACTTTGTTATGTATAATTGTAGTTCTTTTATAAAATCGAATTGCGTTGTATCAAGATAAGGACTTTCCCAATATTGAGCTTTTTCTTTCCCTGAGCCCTGCATATAAAGATATCCTGCTCCTTTTTCTTCAATAGATTTAAACTTATCAGGAGTAGCTGTGCCAAATACCATGCGGTATCCCTCTATTGAGTTTTCACCTAAAGCTATTCTCAGTCCTAAATTATCTCTAAGATCAGTGTTTAGAGTTTCAGCTCTCATTTGTTGAGCAGATATAAGAATAAATACTCCTGCTTGTCGGCCTAGTAGGATAATTTGTTTGATACCGTCCATTACTTCGGTGATAACTTCTTTAGATTTTTTATCTGTTGCTGAAGCTTGAAATGCTCCCATTTCATCAAATATAAGCCATATTGGTTTAAATCCATGATCGGCAAAATTTGAACCGTAATGAAAGTTATCACGCATGGCTTGATATCGTTCCTGCATTTGTTCAACTACCAAACGTACAATACGAGCAATATTATTGGGAGTTGTAGCTACATATTTATCGCTTAAATAATGAGATAAACTGCCTAAATCACTGTTCTTGGGATCTGCAATATATAGTGTTGAGTTTCTTTTAAGAAGTTCAATAATTAAGAAAGATATAAATATAGATTTTCCACTACCTGTACCACCTGAAACTAAAATATGAGGACATTTTATAGGATTATAAGTTATATCATATCCTAAGTCTATCTCAAGATTATCTATCTCTTTTTTATGACTGTGGGGTGATAATATTAGTCTATCAGGTTTCTTGTAATAAAAGTGATATTCCACAATATTAGGATGAGTAATTTTTTCTTCTAGTTCAAGTTCGAGAACTCCAGCTAATACATCATCAAGTGTCTGAACCTTTTTACTAAATTCGTCACCTCTGATAAGCGCTTTAATGATAATACGACCGTTTTGATTATCTAATTCATATTTTAAAATCGCACTTCTAATAATTTTTTCGTAACCTGAATTATCCTTTTCCGAAGTGTAGAGATGATTTGTATATAAAACAAATAGTAAGTTTTCCCTGATAATTAAATCAAAATCTAGTTCGTATCTAAAACCTTTTAATTTATTATTTATTTTATAGATTGCTAGAATACCAAAGACAATACATAAGATTTGAATAAAAGCAGGAGCTCTAATACTTACTATTAAACCTAATAAAGAAAAGATAGAAAAGACAATTATTATCAGATGTAACCATTTTAAACGTGAACTTGTAATAAAATAATTTCTTTTTAAGTCAGCTTCTTTTTTTAATTTAAACATAAGTAACCTCCATATAAGTAGTAAAACAACTACACAATGATTTGTATAAGGAACCTAAGCAGGGGTTGCTTAGGTTATTGTTGAGTCTTCCAATAGGAATATATAACAAGTTTAATGATGTAACTAAGCCTTGGTAATCTAGTAGCACCATCTTCTTTCATTAAATGATATCGAAATTCATCAAGACCATTTAGAACATTTTCATCTAAATAGAGTCTAGGAGTTACGGATGTTTCTAGACTAGGATTGACATTTTTGATATCTTTTTCCATTTCTTGACGTAGTTTTTGCCATTTGTCAATGGAGTAATGTTTTGTATTTCTATATGCTTCTTCAATTACGCTTCCAATAGAAGCTTTCAAAACAATATTGAAAGAGAGACCATTTAATTCATCGTAATGATTTGATAGAAGTGTTTGTTCTAGGGTATTTAGAAAATTATCCTGACTTAGTTCTTTGATTTTACGTTCATTATTTTGAATGAGTTCATCTATCCACACTTTAGCTTCATATGCAAGACGCACAGTTTTATATACTCTAACCACATATCCTCCTTTTTAAAATTCATTAGAAAATCTTATTGTATCCATATTTTCAATTTCCTTGTAGAAATGAAAATCTTTTTGATCTAATTGATCACAAATTTGTTTAATGATAAATTTACCACGTTCTTCAATTCGCTCATTGACTTTTTTGAGGAAAATTGGGAAATCTTTTTCTTTAGGTAATAGGTTGTTATTATGATTATCCCAAAATAACTCTACGTTATAATCGGTATTAACATATGGTTGAAGGTGGTACCTTTTTATGAAGTTTGGCCATGCTTCAGGAGATAAAATATTTAAAAATTCTCGAAGTGACATTAAAGTGATATCCCAGTAGTCCTGTAGAACAAAACCTCTACCACAATTCATCCAGTTAGGGAATACTGTAAAGTTTCCAATTGTATGAGTTGTTCTTGCAAATAATTTAAAGTTATCTAAATTATTTTGAACAGTTTCAAATTTTAAATAATTCTGATGTTCACACAGAATAGAAGTTGGAATTTTTGTCTTTGTTATACCGATTTTTGGTGATACTTCATAAAAATTTGAACTATTTTTAATTGCTTGGAGAAAAATTGTAACAAAAGAGTTCATTGTCTCTCCCCTAATAATACTATTTTGTGACTCCTGCCAACCCAAAAGTTTATATAGATAGAATGCTGCTTTATCACAATCTATACCCTCATTGTCAGGGAGCTGTTTGTATTTTAAAAAAGCAGTAATACTATCATTAGGTAGTGGAGAAAGTGAATGGTTTTTAAAATCCCATTCCCATGGTTTGATATTACTTTCGTCACAATATTTCAACCAATCAATAACTTCTTGATGTTTCATAAGAATCCTCCTGTTTTGGAAAATGTGTTAAAACAACTTCTAAAATCATTATAACACTTTAGAAAAGAATTGCAAGAGTTTTTTCAAAAAAACTCCAATTTTTTAAGTTGTCTATTGTTTCGGTGCTTCCCACTTGTTAAGTTTTAATAAACTAATTAAAGATTGATGTGGAAAAACATAAATCTTAATTTGAGTAGAAAAGATGTCTATGATAAAACGCACAATATTAAGTTTTGCCTAAATATTATGCGTTGTTATAATTTTGAACCTTTTCTTCAGTTATACTATTAGTGAATGGAATCTATATTCTTAATTATTAATGTTATAATAATTAAAGATTTTACCAGTTTCGTCGTCCCATTCATCTGGTGTTCGCTTATAGTTTTTATGAGAATATTTATCAAGTATCGCTATTCCTTGCTTTAAAATGTATTCTCCTATGTACATTTCGATTATATTTCTACTTTGGAATTTGTGTTCTAATCCTCCTATCCCACTTCCTTTTCCGCGCGAACCTACTTGTCTAATTCCTGTTATAAAAATTAAAATGGCATTTTTACTCCATTTATTACCTAATTTATTTATAATATTTGCACCAATATATTTATTAGATGTTGGCATTCCGTAATCATGGCCTGCGCCGATAACTACAACATGCCCATCTTCTGTAAATTGTACAAATATGCACTCCCCAACTTTAGTTGTAAAGTCTTTTTGTTTAGATAGATCCACATCTAAAATGTGATATTCAATATTTGATGCTTCATAACCAGGCAATTCACTTAAAGGTTTTAAGCAAGTTTCGACGTGTTTTCTAACCTCTAAATAGTATTCATTGAAACTTTTATCTATTGGGTGATTTTTAAATGCCTCAATCCCAATTTTTACTCGTTCTTCTCGGTTTGGTTTCCAAGTTCCCATAAAATTCTCCCATTGGAAAGATATAAAAAATAAATTATGATGTTTAAATTTATTTTTTTCTAGTATTTACAGAGTAAATGTATGCTAAATAATTTGCAAAATCTCCCTGACGTTGTCGATCATTTGTGATTTGATCAAACCAATTAGTATTTTTTCCGTCATTTTCAGAGAAATATTTAATAACTTTTAATTGTCTTATAAAAGATTGATGGGTAGATTTCCTGGAAATATCATGTTGCTCTCTTTTTGGCAGTGGAATTGTTTCAGACCTGACTCGAAGTTCAGTGTATTCCGCTGCTAATTCGATTAACGTTGTCCAATTTTCAAGAAAATCAGGATCTTTTGTATTTAAAGAGTTAACTAGATTGTCATATATTTCTCCAGCTTCTTCAAAAGTTAATGCAGTTTTATCTTTCAGAAAGTCTGAATAAGTGTAAATTTCCATAGGGCTCTCCTTTTTGAATTGTGTGTTAGAACGACTACACCATCATTGTAATACTATCTAAATAGAAAGTCAAGAATTTTTGTAAAAATTTTTTAAGAAGTTTTACAAAATTATTGCGCAATAGGATGTTACATTTTGATACTTGTAGTATAACTAGTACTGGTTGATTTCATTAATTAGGGCAAATTTATGAGATATCTGACTCGTATTTTTTATTTGATAAAAAATTTGCCCTATTTAAATGAAATTATTTAAAAATAGATAAAATTTAATTGATAATTGATCGTAAAAAAGTCCATGTTTATAACTATTTGGTACATTTTAATTTAATAGTTAGCCAAACCAGGTCTTAAGAAAGCTCGTAAAGCATCACAATTTAGTAAACGTTAATTCGAAAGAATTACTATACTTACAAAGAGCACCTTTCGGGGTGTTCTTTTTGTACTTTCTTACTAAATTGGTGCAATTGACACAGTTGTTGCGACTTTAGTCGCTTACAAATGTGGCTGCAACCGGACAAGGCCAGTTGGCTCAAAACGTTAATCGAACCGATTATATCAACGTTTCAAAGCACTCAAGAGTTTACCTCATGGGTGCTTTTTTCGTGTTTTTTTAAAAAGTTTACCTCAAAGTTCACCTTATTGCTGTAGAGACTTTAAAGCAAATTCATCTACTGTCATAGGAACTACATTAGTGGTATTTACATAAATCTGTGTTGTTCCTGTGTCACTGTGTGTTAGAGCCTCAGAGATAGCTCCTAAGCTCATTCCTGTATGTCGCAGTTTATGAGGTGTAGCATGTGCCAGCTCTTTATGTCGCTTTCTGATGCTTTTCATTTTGTTGTTTAGATAGTCAGAATGTAAAGGCTTGTTGATGTTTCCTTTTGTATCGATATATGTAAAAACAAATTGTTCTGGGTTACTGATGTTGCCAAACTTTGCTAGTTCATACTTTTGTTGTTCTTTCCAAGAGGTAAGAAGTTGAAGTAAGTCATTAGAAATAGAAAAAATAGGAAATATTTCCATAATAAAACGCATATTATCAGGTTTCTTTGAACTGCACCCCAAAAGTTAGATTTTTCTGTCTAACTTTTGGGGTGCAGTTCAGTAAAAGCTTGATAGTATACGTTTTATCCTATTATCCTAGAAATATTTACTGGATGTTTTTCTCAAACTGACTTTTTAAGAAGTTACCTTATCAGCAATTTCAAATAAGTTTATGGAGCTATCTTTGGAAAAACTGTAGACTGTCAAAGCTTACCACAGTCTTTAGCATTTCAATGCTTTAGATTGCTTACATTTTATTTTGATATGTTTTACGATAATCTCCAGGAGACAGTCCAGTCCTTTGTTTAAAAATTTTAGTAAAGTAAGAATAATTATCATACCCTACTTGACAAGATACTTGTGATATCGAGATATTTGTTTGAGATAGGAGAGATTTAGCAGCATTAATGCGCTTATCCGTTATATATTTAACAAGAGTTTCTCCTGTTTCTTTTTTAAAAATTCTAGCCAAATGATCTGCGCTGAGATAAACCATATCTGCTAATATAGAACGATTTATATCTTCATAGTAGTGATGATCTATGTATTCGACAATGCGTTGAATACTATTTTTTTGGTTTTCAATGTTTGTTGCAAATTTCTTAGCATGTGACCAGTAATAGTCAAAGTAATCCTGAAAAGATTCAATTGAATGAAAGCGTCGTTGGAATAGGAAATCATGAGTGCTGTTTTGGAATAATTTATGAGCTGAAATTCCATTTTGATCTAGATATATTCCTATTTGTTGAGTCCAATCTAGTAAAATTTGTTGTAGTGTAAAAGTAGGAATTTGAGAATTATAAGCAAGTGAATTAATTTTTTCTCTTAATTCGTATTCACTTAAGCTATCTAAAAAAGTAATTGAAAGAGTTTCTGTTTTAAAGGAAGTTGGAAAACTATGTGGAACACATGTAATAGTATTCCAATAAGAAACATATTGTTCATTATAAATGTAGAGTTCTTTGGTATGAAATAAAATATCGGATATTTTATGGCAACTCTTATATATAATGTTGGAGTATTTACTAAAGTTATTAGAAATTTGAGAATGAATCTCATATGCCAATTTGTCACTACGTTTGGATGAGTCTACTCTAAAGAGACAAACATATTGATCAACCTGGCTTTCCATTTTGAATAGACTTATCAGCTTATAAGAAGGTTGTGAAATTCTTTGAAGTTCTCTTTTTAGTTGAGAAGTCCATGATGGAGTTTCTGCAGAATAATCTTCTTCATTAAGATTGATTGTTAAAACTGCAAGAAAAAAATACTGGTGTTTTTGAAGAATAAAATCTTGTTTGCTTGCTATATTTTCTAGCTCATCAATGCGAGAAATTTGAGGTTTTCTAAGGTAATCATACCAGAAGTTATCTTCTATTTGTAAAAGTGCATCATTTTTTCCGTTTAAGTTATGATTCTCAATTTTACTAATGGCTTTTTGAATAATAAATTCTAATTTTTCAAAGTTAATGGGTTTTAGATAGTATTCAAAGCTTTGCAATTCAATTGCTTTTTGAGCATAGTTGAAGTCGGCGTAATTGGTTAAAAAAATTGTTTTTATATCATATTTTTCATTTCTAATCCAAGATAAGAGTTCGAGGCCGCTGCCTTGAGGCATTTCTATATCGCTTATCATGAGATCAATAGGATGCTCTCTAATAATATTTTGAGCTTGAGTGAGGCTATAGGCAACATAAACAATGTCAATGTGTAGTTTATCCCAATTTATTTTCTCTCGTAAAGCCTCAATGATAAAGCGATCGTCATCAACTAATAAAATGTTCATTATAACCTCCATCTATAATCTTGTATGGAATGAGTAAAAGAATTTTAGCCCCACCTTCTTCATTATTTTCAAATGCAATACTATAGTCATTAGGATAGAGAAGATTTAAACGTTCGATGGTGTTTGTGATCCCAATATGATGTCCATCTTCTGTTATTAGAGACTGTTTCTGATTTAGTTTTGATAAAATTTCTTCAGAGAAACCTGGACCATTATCCTCGATACAAATCTGAATATAATCTGAGTTCTCAGTTTTTACTTTTTTTATCGATAGCAAAATTGTAAATAAATCCTGAAATGAAAAACCGTGTTTGATTGTGTTTTCAATAAATGTTTGTAAAAGTAACGATGGAACAAGAGTATTTTGTAGGTCATCATTGTAGTTTAGTGAAAAGTAGATGCTACTTCCATATCGAATTCGTTGTATTTCTAAATAATCTTTAATATGCTGAACTTCATCTTTAAGTTCTGAAAAATCTTGATTAGCCATAAATAAATGACGGAGATAATTTGAAGTTAGGATAGTTAACTCTTCAATTTCCTTGTAGTTTTTTGTTTGAAGCATACTATGAATCATTGATAACATATTTAAGTAGAAATGCGGACGAATTTGGTTCTTAAGATAATTAAGTTCTATCTTCTTAAGTTCTAGTTGTGAATGGTATTCCCGTATTTTTAATTCTTGCATGTCAAATATTACTTTATTAAGTTTATCATTTGCCTTATCAATTTCTAGTATACCTTCAGATATAAAAAATTCAGAAGGGGGGATGGAGTCCCCGAGTTGAGAGAGTCGTTCAGTGAGTCTTGTTATAGGTTTAATCATCCACTGACGAATATACAGGATAATGATGATTGATAAAATGGTGATAATGATAGGAACGGCTGATAAAAATACTTCTAAGAGTGTGATATTTCTAAAGACTTCGGCATAATCGACTAAAACATAAATATCGAAAGGTAAATGCGTTTTTTCATTTTGAGCATGAATCAGGTAGTTTTCGGAGGGTATATTGTTAGGCTCTTTTAGGGAAAGTTTACCATTATTTCCAATATTGAGTTTTCTTAGAGGTTTTAGGATATCTTCTGAAGATATGACGGCATAAATGATTTTTCCTTCGTAATGAACAGATTTAACTAAGTATTCGCTGTTTTTAGTAGTTACATTTTTCCATTTACGGTCACTTATATCACTACGCAATGATTTTAGATTTGATTTTAATAGTAGATAATCTTCATATGGAATATAAAGATTGGAAACATTGATAAAATGTTTAGTAGCATCTGTTTCCAATAAGAATGTCATATGGGTTTCATTTTGATATTCAAACTCTGTAAAACTAGTTTGAACTTTTTTTAGACTTTCTTGATAGTTTAAAAATTTTTGTACATGATTTAATTTTTCCAAATCTTCACTGTGTGTTATTGTTGAATACATAAACCTCTCTGCAGAATGTAATTTTTCATTAACAGAGTCAGCATAAATTTCAATTGAACTACGTAAGTGTACTATATTTTGGTTTTTAATAAAATTTCTGGTTATGTTACTCATAGCAATATTGATTAAAATATTTATCAATAGTAGCACAAGTAGGAGTTTAAAGAAAAAATGAATAGAATGTTTTTTTGATAACTCGCGATTTAATTTCATATACTAGCCTCGTATTTAAATTATATCACTTTGAAAATATGATATCATGTACAAAACAGATATGTTTTATCAAGATGTCGGAAAAGTAATAGTTCTCAGAAATGATAAACTGAAAAATTGATAAACCTAGTCCACAAAGTTATATTAAGGGAATTCTATATGGTGTAAAATAATCGTAGAAAATCAGATAGGAGGAAAAAAATGAAAGTAGCATCTCAGCTTCATAAAATAAAATTAAAGCATAGTATTCCGTTATATATATTACTTTTTCCTTCAATATTGCTATTAATTTTATTTTCCTATATTCCCATGTTGGGACTAATTATTGCATTTAAAGACTATTCACCAGCCAATGGTATCTTTGCTAGTCAGTGGGTAGGATTTAAGTACTTTACTCAATTTTTCTCATCATTCCAATTCGGGACAACTATGTTCAATACATTAAAAATTTCACTTTATAGTATTGTAGTAGGATTCCCCTTACCTATTATACTAGCTATAATTAGTAATCAGTTAAGAGTTGGGAAGTTTAGAAAAATATTTCAAGTGACAACTTACTTACCCCATTTTATCTCTACAATGGTTATGTGTGGGATGATTATCTTATTTTTATCTCCTACTAGTGGTTTGTTAGCGAATGTATTTAAGTCTGTTGGAATCACTATTCCAGATTTTTTATCAAAACCTAGTAGTTTTGCAGGTGTTTATGTTTGGAGTGATGTATGGCAACATATTGGTTGGGATAGTATTATTTATCTAGCAGCTCTTTCTGCAATTGATCCTACATATTATGAGGCTGCAACTATGGATGGTGCCTCTAGATTACAAAAAATTCGTCATATAGAATTACCATTACTTTTGCCGACCGCTATGATTCTATTAATATTAAGAGCGGGTAGTTTGTTGAGTGTAGGTTTTGAGAAAGTATTACTATTACAGAATCCTCTTAATTTAGCAGGAAGTGAGATAATTTCTACCTATGTTTATAAAGTTGGTATGGTGAACTTCCAGTATAGTTATTCGACCGCTATAGGGTTATTTAATACGGTAGTCAATCTAATAATTTTGCTATCTGTCAACTGGTTCTCAAAACGATATACTAGAACGGGTCTTTTTTAAAGAAAGGAGTGCTTAAGGTGAGATGGTTTCATAAATCAAGAAAAACAAACTCTGAATTATTATTTGACATAGTTACCTATGGTTTGGCAATTTTCCTTATCCTGTTAATTGTATATCCGTTATGGTTTGTAGTGATTGCATCTTTTAGTAATCCTTCAGATGTTGCAAATGGAAAGGTATGGTTTATTCCTAGAGAATGGAAATTAGATGGATATTTACGTCTTATTCAACAACCTTTATTCTTACGTAGCTATCTAAATACCATTTTATATACTGTTGTTGGTACCTTAGTTGCTTTAGTAGTCAATATTCCAGCTGGTTATGCTTTATCTAGAAAAGAATTAGTTGGTAGAAAATGGATGAGTATTCTATACATAATCCCTATGTTCGTATCAGGTGGCTTGATTCCTACCTACTTAACAGTAAAGAATGTTGGCCTAATTGATACATTTTGGGTAATGGTAATACCTTTTGCGGTTTCATCATACAATATTATTGTTGCTAGAACTTTCTTTAATAATAGTATTCCAGACGGGATGTGGGAGGCTGCGCAAATTGATGGATGTGGTACAATTCGTTATTTTATTAAGATAGTCGTTCCTTTATCAAAAGCTATTATAGCAGTTATTGGACTTTGGACTGCAGTTGGTATTTGGAATTCGTGGTTTAATGCTTTAATTTATTTAACGAATGAAAATTTACAACCATTGCAATTAATTTTACGACGTTTACTAATTAGTAATCAAATGTTACAATCGCAAGCAACAGGAGAAGTTGCATCAGATCTTCGTATCAAAGCCGATATGATGAAATATGCAGCAATTGTTATTTCAACCGCTCCGATAATGTTGCTATATCCCTTTGTTCAAAAATATTTTAATCAAGGCGTAATGATTGGCGCGTTGAAAGAATAGGAGAAAAACATGAAAAATAAATCATTTACATATTTGTTCTTAGGAACAGTTACACTTGCTGGCTTAACAGCCTGTGCAAATTCTAATAATGCGAATAAGGATGATAAGTCTGGAGAAGATTCTTATAAAATCACAACTGTTCGTTGGTCTGACTGGGGGGAAGATTATCATAAAGGTTTTCTAACTGATTCTGCCAAAGAATCAGGTATCGATGTTAAATGGGATACACTTGTAGCTGCAGATTGGGCAGATAAGAAATCTGTGTTGGTTGCTAGTGGAGATTTACCAGATGCATTTTTAGGTTCAAATGCTTTTACAGATTCAGAAATTGCTCAGAACCAATCTTTATTTATTCCATTGGAAGATTTAATCAAAGAAAACATGCCAAATTTAACTAAGGCTATGGAGAAAGAACCTAAGATTAAAGCTATGATTACTTCACCAGATGGTCATATCTACAGTCTACCTAAAAAATTACCGATGCGTCCTACTGTAGCTAATCAGCTATTTATTAATAAAAAGTGGCTGGATAATTTAGGATTAAAGGTTCCAGAAACTTATGATGATTTAGTAAAAGTACTACAAGAATTTAAGGATAAAGATGCGAATGGAAATGGAGACGCTTCTGATGAAATTCCATTCGGAGCAGGAAACTTTGATCCAACATTCTCATATATTCTTCCGTTCAATAATCGTTTAGGTGCAGATAATACATATGAAATGTCTGTAAAAGATGGAAAACCAGTCTACCTTCGTACAGAAGAAAGTTATAAACAAGGGATTGCAGCAATGCACGAATCTTATAAAAAAGGTTTGATTGATCCGGAAATCTTTACAGAAGATACCTCTATGAGTGTAGCAAAACGTATGGATAAGGGAGTATCTAGAGTAGGTGTTTCTAGTGGTTGGACAGCAGATGCAACGTTTGGCTTACATTCAAGTGAATATATTGCTCTACCTGCTTTAAAAGGTATGGATGGTAAACAATATGTCTTTTCTGATCCAGATCATTACAACTATGGTCGAAATGAAATTTTGATTACAAATAAGAGCAAAAACCCTGCTAAATTATTGAAATGGTTGGATAAATTATATACAGATGAAGCAAGTATTCAGAATTTCTATGGATCATTTGGAATAGCTACTGAAAAGAATGGTGATAAGTTTAAAGTGTTACCTCCTAAAGATGGTAAATCAGCTGATGAATGGGCATGGATTAATTCACTTCGAGATTTTGGTCCTAAATACGTAAGCGATGATATCAATAGTCGCGTAGAAATCGATCAAACACAAGGTGATGGATTGAAATTGAAGATGGACCAAGATTTGAAACAATTTGCGTTGCCAGCTTACCCTAATGTGATTTATTCACAAGAAGAACTTAACAAATTATCATCAATCTATGTGAGTATTGAATCTTATGTCAAACAACAAGCATCTAAATGGGTAGTTGAAGGCGGCATAGAAAAAGAATGGGACTCATACAAAGAAACTCTTAAGAATATGGGATTGGACGAATTTATGAAGATTCAACAGGAAGCATATAATCGTTACCAAAAAGAAGTAAAAGAGTAATATTTTATATGAACTCTTGGTTGTATGAACAAGGGACTAGCTAATTATAGGAAGCGAGACTGATAACATCAGATTATCTCGCTTCCTTTATTCTAATTTTTAAAGAAATTTGGAAATGTTTTTTAAATAATTTAGGTAATATTTTTGTGCAACTGACATTCTAAAATATAGAGTTAAGACGATTGATTTTATGGAGATATCTATTATGCAAAAATTATTTTCATTAGATGGAAAAGTAGTTAGAATTTTAACTTTTCTGACAGATTTAATTATTTTAAATACTCTATTTATTGTTAGTTGTATTCCAATAGTTACAATTGGGGCATCACTAACTTCTCTTACGACAATGTGGTATCGTATTTTAAAATGTAAAGATACCGATATTACTTATCATTATTTTCGGATCTTTAGACGAAATTTTAAACAATCAACTTTTATTTGGTTGTTTATCCTCCTAATAGAATTACTTTTATATGTGAACTATTGTCTTTGGGGCTATTCAAATTTATTTTCAGAGTATAGTTTATTATTAGTGTTGCCCTTTTTATTTGTTATAATACTTTTGATGAGTGTTATTTTTCCCTATATTGGTCTATTTAAAGATAATCTAAAAAATAGTATTGTAAATAGCGTATTAATTTGTATTTTAAATCCAATACAAGCTATTATTTTGGTTTTATTTAATATTTCTGTACTGTATATGAGTTTCAGTAGTCCAGAACGGGTTTTAACAGCTATTTACGTATTTACATTTGGGGGATTTGCTTTTTGCGGATTGATGAATGTAATGATAACGAATAAAATGTTTGATAAAGTAAAGCAATTTACTAAAAGGAGGGAAACAAATTGAAAATTTTTAAGGGAGAGTTTTATCGAATCTCTGTATTAACAGACAAGTTAGTAAGGTTAGAATACTCTCAAACTGGAAGTTTTGAGGATAGAACGACACAACTTATCTATAATAGAGATTTTGGCCAAGTTTCGTTAGATTATATCGAGACATCAAACGTACTAGATATTATGACGGACTATTTTCATTTGCACTTTAATAAAGGAGAATTTAACGCCGAAAATTTATTTATAGAATTAAAAGGAAATTTTGCCGTATATGGTAGTCGCTGGTATTTTGGTGAATCTATTGAAACGTTAAAAGGAACAGCTCGGACTCTTGATAAGGCAGACGGCGCAATCCCATTAGAAGATGGAATTATTAGTCGAAATGGCATTGCCTTACTGGATGATTCTCAAGGATTTATTTGGGATGAACAATCTGGTTATATTGAGAGAGAAAATCAAATTGACCTGTATTTCTTTGCCTATGGGCATGATTATAGAGGAGCAATCAGAGACTTTTACCATTTGACTGGTTCAACACCCTTGTTGCCAAGATATGCTTTAGGCAATTGGTGGAGTAGGTATTGGCCTTATACGTCGGATGAATACTTGAATTTAATAGACAGATTTAAAACAGAGAAAATTCCATTATCTATCGGTGTTTTAGATATGGATTGGCATATAACTGACATTCCAACTCGTTTTGGAAGTGGTTGGACAGGCTATAGTTGGAATAGAAACTTAATACCAAATCCAGAACAGTTATTGCAACAACTTCATGATAGAAAGTTAAAACTCTCCTTAAATGTCCACCCTGCTGATGGTATACGGGCTTATGAGGAAGCTTATCCTCGAGTCGCCAAACGATTGGGATTAAATGTAGAACTAGAAGAACCAGCCATTTTTGATTTTTTCAATCCATCCTTTAGGGAAGCCTACTTTAAAGATGTTCATTATGAGCTAGAAAAGCAAGGAGTAGATTTTTGGTGGATTGACTGGCAACAAGGGACACAAGGCATGTTGGATCCACTATGGCTTTTAAACCATTATCACTATCAGGATAGTTGTAAACATTCAGAAGGTGGCTTGATTTTATCAAGATATGCAGGTCCTGGTAGTCACCGCTACCCTGTTGGTTTTTCAGGGGACACTATTATTAGTTGGAATTCCTTAAGATTTCAACCTTATTTTACAGCGACAGCATCTAATATCGGTTATAGTTGGTGGAGTCATGATATCGGTGGACACATGCTGGGGGATTATGACGAGGAGCTACAAACTAGATGGCTACAGTTTGGTGTTTTTAGTCCGATTACTCGATTACATAGTTCTAGAAGTCCTTTCAATAGTAAAGAACCTTGGTTTTTTTCAGAAACAACATCTAAGATTATGAAGAATTACCTTCGTTTGAGACATCAGATGATTCCATATCTATACACCATGAATGTAAAGACACATGAGGAAGGCGCCCCATTAATCAGCCCAATGTACTATTTCTACCCAGAGAATGATGAGAGCTATAATGTTCCAAACCAATACTTTTTTGGAACAGAACTGATGGTGGCTCCCGTTGTAGAAAAGATGGATTTGGCATTCCAATCTGCAAAAGTAGATGTATGGTTCCCTGAAGGTGAATGGTATGACTTCTTTTCAGAGAAAAAATATACAGGTGGTGTGAAGTTGAGTGTTTATAGAGACATTTCGACGATACCTGTGTTTGCAAAAAGTGGTGCAATCATTCCCTTGGTTGGTTCTGAGATAGATATGGGTGTTGATTTACCTGAAGTTGTAGATTGGTATGTATTCCCAGGCAAACAACATTCTTTTGAAATGATTGAAGACCAAAATGGTCAAAGATATAAAACAAGATTATCAATTGATTGGGAAATGGGAATGGTAGAGTTAGCATTGCAAGGAGATTCTAGTATCGTTCCAAGCAATAGAAGGCATAGAATTCATTTTAAAGGAACGAATGTGTCTATCATTGAATTGCCAAATAAGAATGATACAGCTAGATTTGAATGTAAAGATAATAAAAGGCTATCCCTAAATGATGAAGTTTTTAGACTACTAAAGACGGCTTCTCTTCCATATGAATTAAAAGATAGATTGTTAAATCAATTCATCAATGCGAAAAATTCTCATGAGTTAATGAATATCTTGCATCATCAGGATAAGGAATTGAGAGGGCGTTTGTTGGAAATGATATTTACTAATGAAAACTAATTGAGACATTTCGTACACAATTTCTATTATTTAATGTGTAATGGTTTTACATCTCTATGCTTATTGGCTTGTATTTTAGTAATTACAAGTTTGACATAGGGATGTTTTTGTTTACTGAAGAGGAAAGGATAAGTATGTTTCAAGGTTTGAAATATTTTTAAACTAAACAAGAGCAAATTTTTAAAGGTGATTTTTCAAAGTAACTTCCACTTGCCTGACCGAAGTGGAAGTTAGTTTGAAATGAATTTTTATGGTGGAATTAATACTCTTCGAAAATCAAATTCAAACCACGTCAGCGTCGCCTTACCGTACTCAAGTACAGCTTGCGGCTAGCTTCCTAGTTTGCTTTTTGATTTTCATTGAGTATAAGTATGAGACGATAGATTTTTTCAGAAAATTTTCTAAAATAAACAGGATTTGTTTGACATTTGTTTGAAAATTCTGTAAAATGAATTATTATATCGTTAAAGGAGAATATATATGGAAAAACAGAAAACATTTTTTGGACATCCTATGGGCTTGTCCACCCTCTTCTTTACAGAGATGTGGGAACGCTTTTCTTACTATGGGATGCGAGCTATCCTACTTTACTATATGTACTATAGTGTGCAAGATGGTGGATTGGGAATGGATAAGACCACGGCTGCATCGGTTATGGCTATTTATGGCTCACTGGTATTTTTGTCCTCGGTTATCGGTGGTTTTGTCAGTGACCGTATTTTAGGAAGTCGTAAGACTGTCTTTTACGGTGGGATTCTGATTATGCTAGGGCATATTGCTTTGGCAACACCTTTTGGACAAGTGGCTCTCTATCTTTCTATTGCCTTGATTATCTTTGGTACTGGATTTTTAAAACCCAATATCTCAGATATGGTGGGGGGAATTTATGAGAAAGAGGATGATAGACGGGATGCAGGTTTTAGTATCTTTGTCTTTGGTATTAACTTAGGTGCCTTCGTTGCCCCTTATCTAGTGGGTTATCTAGGTCAGGAAGTCAATTTCCATCTAGGTTTCTCATTAGCTGCTATTGGGATGTTCTTTGGTCTAGTGAAGTATGTTTTGGATGGGAAGAAATATCTGCCTGAATCAAGTCTTTACCCCACTGATCCACTTTCACAGAAGGACCAGCAGACCTTGATTAAACGCTTGCTGATTACACTTGTCATGGTTATTCTTGTGGTTATAGGTTTAGTCTTTACTCACCAGTTTAACGTGGATATGATTGTTAATATCTTTACAGTGATTGCGGTAATCATTCCAATCTACTATTTCTTCAAAATTTTATCTAGTCAGAAAATAACTGCTACTGAGAGATCCCGAGTATTTGCCTACATTCCTCTATTTATAGCTGGGGTACTCTTCTGGTCTATTGAGGAGCAGGGGTCTGTTGTTCTCGCTCTATTTGCGGATGATCAAACTCAACTTTACTTTAATGTATTTGGGAATCAGATTCATTTTCCATCTAGCTTTTTCCAAAGTATCAATCCCCTTTTCATTATGATTTATGTGCCGATTTTTGCGTGGTTGTGGGGGAAAATGGGTAAAAAGCAACCATCCTCTGCTAAGAAATTTTCTTACGGTTTATTTGCTGCAGGTTTATCCTTCTTGTGGATGATGTTACCAGGGATGCTCTTTGGAACAGATGTTAAGGTCAGTCCTCTCTGGTTGATTATGAGTTGGGCTATTGTGATTGTAGGGGAAATGTTGATTTCGCCGATTGGTCTATCAGTCACTACTAAGTTAGCACCAAAATCCTTCCAAGCACAAATGATGTCTATCTGGTTCTTGAGTAATGCAGCTGCCCAAGCTATCAATGCTCAAATTGTAAAATTTTATACAAGCGAAACTGAAGTGGCTTACTATGGAATTGTTGGAGGAATTACGATTGTATTCGGTATTATCTTACTCTTCTACGTTCCACGTATTGAAAAACTAATGTCTGGTATCAAATAGAGAAAAACTGGAATTTCTGTAGGGATTCTAAAAGTTAGATCAATTATTTATTCAAAGGATTTAGTTCTGTATTGTATAGGGCTAGGTCCTTTTAGTTTGATTAATACTCTTCGAAAATCAAATTCAAACCGCGTCAACGTCGCCTTGCCGTACTCAAGTACAGCCTGCGGCTAGTTTCCTAGTTTGCTCTTTGATTTTCATTGAGTATAAAACTCACGATGTTTCTGCTTTTCCTAGTGGACATTTGTCTACTTTTTTTATATAATAAAACTAAACCAAATTGGTTGAGTTTTAAAAGTGACTCAACTAAAGATTAGCTTTTCTAAGGAAAATCATTTAAGATAAGGTTCTATACTAGGAGGTGAAGTATGTATCAGCCAGAAAAATTAAAGGCTCGGAGGAAAGAGTTAAAACTGACACAGAAGGAAATTGCAGAGCAACTTGGGATTAGTTTCCAAGCTTACTCAGCTTGGGAACGTGGAATCAAAGAACCGTCTAAGGAGAAGGTGTTTCAGCTAGAGAATATTTTAAAAGTGCCAAAAGGATATTTTACTCAGATCGAGATTGTCCGTCTCTACCATAGCCTCTCCAAGCAAGGGCAGGAGAAGGTTGTTCTCTATGCTCGCAACCTATCTCAAGAGGAGCAAGCCCACAAAGTGACAGCTATGCCAGAGCGCCTCTACGAGTACCGTGTTTATGAACGCATGTCAGCAGGGATTGGGGCTTCGGTCTACGATGATCAGAATTTTGATACGGTTTACTTTAATGAGGAGTTGGCTCATGATTTTGCGTCATGGGTGTCTGGGGACTCCATGGAACCTAAATACCAAAATGGTTCAGTAGCTCTGATTCGAGAGACAGGATTTGACTATGACGGGGCGGTTTATGCAGTGGTTTGCAACAACCAGACCTATATCAAACGGGTCTATCGAGAGGAGAATGGATTGCGTCTGGTCTCTATCAATCCTAAATACAAGGATATTTTCATCTCCTATGAGGAAGATCCTCGGATTGTGGGGATTATCGTTGGGAACTTTGTGCCGATGGAGGGCTAGCCAATGGGCTACTTTGATTATTCCAGAGAGCCCAAAAGTGACATTGCCTTTGTCGATATGAAATCCTTTTATGCCAGTGTTGAGTGTGTGAAAAGAGGATTGCATCCGCTGAAAACCTCGCTTTGTGTCATGAGTCGCGCGGATAATTCAACTGGTCTTATCCTAGCCTCCTCTCCCATGTTTAAGAAGATTTTTGGCCAGTCAAATGTTGGTCGGGCCTATGATTTGCCTTTTGATATCAAAACGCGAAAATTTTCCTATTACAATGCTCGAAAGCAAGGGCTACCGACTGACTCGGACTATGTTCGCTACATCGAAGATTGGGCTCAAGTGACCTTGATTGTCCCTCCTCGAATGGACGAGTACATTGCAGTCAATATGGAAATCCAGCGAATCTTTCAAAACTATGGCAGTCCAGATGATATTTATCCTTACTCTATCGATGAGGGCTTTATTGACCTGACTAGTTCGCTCAACTATTTTATCCCAGATAAGAGTCTCTCTCGCAAAGACAAGCTGGATATGCTTTCTGCTCGTATTCAGAGGGATATTTGGAGGCAGACAGGGATCTACTCTACAGTAGGTATGTCAAATGCCAATCCCTTACTGGCCAAGTTGGCTCTGGATAATGAAGCCAAGCACACTCCGACCATGAGGGCCAACTGGTCTTACCAGGATGTGGAAGAGAAGGTCTGGTTCATTCCCAAGATGACCGACTTTTGGGGAATTGGCAGGCGGATGGAGAAACGCTTGCATGCTCTGGGGATTTTTTCCATCAAGGAATTGGCAACCAGCAATCCTGACCAGCTAAAAAAAGCTCTGGGTCAGGCTGGTCTTCGTTTGTGGTTTCATGCTAACGGAATTGATGAGAGCAATGTTCATAAGCCTTATAAAGCCAAATCCAAGGGCTTGGGGAATTCTCAAATCTTGCCGAGAGACTACGTGAAGCTACGGGATATTGAAATTATTCTTCGAGAAATGGCGGAGCAGGTGGCTATTAGATTGAGAAGGTCTGGCAAGAAAACAACCCTTGTCTCTATCTATGTCGGTTTCTCTAAACAGGAGGTCAGGTCGTCTATTCACACACAAATGAAGGTCGAACCGACCAATAATACAGCTCTCTTAACGAATTATGTTTTGAAGTTATTTCATAACAAATACACTTCTGGAGCAGTCAGAAGTGTCGGTGTAAACTATTCAGGCTTTGTAGACGAGCCCTTTGGTTTGATATCTCTCTTTGATGATGTTGACAAGCTAGAAAAAGAAGAAAGGCTCCAGACGGCCATTGACTCCATTCGGGAACAATTTGGTTTCACTTCTCTTTTAAGAGCCAATGCACTGGAAGAAGCCTCTAGGAGTCTTGCCAGAAGCAAGCTGATTGGGGGACATTCTGCTGGAGGATTAGATGGATTACAATGATTGATCGTTCTTATTTACCTTTTCAATCCGCGCGATATTATCAAGATCCAGGTATGCAGAAGTGGATGGGATTTTACCTTTCAGAACACACCAGTTCGCTCAGTGAAGAAAAAAGCCGTGTTGATTTTTCGACGGATTTGACTCCAGATGAGAAGTTGCACTTGCTTTCTCAGCTTTATGTTGGCCAACTTAAGGGGAGTTTTGTGGTCAAGGAAAAGAAGCAGAAGGCGACTATCATCGGTGTGGTGAGAGAGTTATCACATCAGACTCTATCTATTAGGACAAACGAGGGATATAGGTTGATAGAGGTTGCAGATATCCTAGAAATTCGACTGTGGGAGGAGGGAGTTTATGACTAGAAAAGAGCTGTATGAAAACAAACTGCAGATGGATTATTTTTCAGATGACTATATTCGTTTTGAAGAGGATTTTCAAAAATATTCTGCCATGAACGTACCCTTGACTTTTTTGATTGATGACATCCTACGAACCATGGCGATGAATCAGAAAAACTACTTTGTCTTAAACAAGGAAAATGCCAAGGATGGGCGGGAGCATAGCTTTTATTTTAGGGTGGTAACGGAAAAAGCGTGTCCTAGAAATAGGACCTATGTATATGCTGGGGTTAAAAATAGTAGTCAGTAGAGGGGAGTCTGCTGTAAATGTATCATTTTTACAACACTTCATGGCTCATATCATGGGGTGTTTTTCTATTCAAGTCAAAGCCCATCAAAAAATCCCACTATTCTTAGGCTAAAGGAGAACTAATAATAGTGAGATTGTGAAATTATAGTAGTTTTTGTATCGCCTCTTCAATTTGTTTTGGGTCTGTTTTTGAAGAGAAGCGTTCAAAGACCTGCCCATCACGACCAATGAGAAACTTAGCGAAATTCCATTCGACTCGTTTTCCCAGCGGGCCAGATTTCTGGTCTTTCAACCAAACATAGAGGGGATCTGCCTCCTTACCGTTGACCTTGGTCTTGGCAAAACGTGGGAAGGTGGTCTGATAATGTAGGCTACAGAAGGTGTTGATTTCCTCTGCGCTGCCTGGTGCTTGTCCCATAAACTGATTGCAAGGGAAGTCTAAAATCTCAAAACCTTGTTCTTGATAGCGATCATAGAGTTCTTGAAGTCCTTGGTACTGGGGCGTTAAACCACATCCAGTAGCAGTGTTGACAATCAAAAGAACCTTACCACGATAGGCATCTAGTGGAGTTTCTTGCTTGTCTTGGTTCAAGACTGAAAAATCGTATAGTGAAGTCATTGCTTGCTTTTCTCCTTCTGTTTGGTATTTTTAGGAGTTTTCTCCTCCTGTAGTGATAGAAATCCGTAGGTCAGGGTTCCAAAAATGCTACCGATAATGAGGCCATACATCAGGAAAGGACCACTTTTATCGAATTGCATGAGCAACTTCACAAAATCTGAAAGGGACATCTGCTGAACGAAGACTTTATGAAAGATGAGTAAGGTAAAGAGGCCAATCTGAATACCGATAAACACAATCCAGCTTCGGAATTTGATTTGGGCTTTGCTGTAGGTTTTGAGAATGATTTCTGATTTGTCATCCTTTTCAAGATGAAGCTCTTGGACGGCTTTTTGAGCTTTTATACTCATGAACAAAATGAGTCCAAAATAGATGTAGGGCATAACATTTCGAACAATTTCTATAAAGCTTCCGAACAAAATATAGAACAGGAAGAGAATGAAGGAAGAGTAAAAGATTTGGATCATGGAACGGGCGCAAGCCTTGTAGATAACCTCTTGACGGCATTCATCAAAAGGCCCTTGGATATGAAAGAAATTTCGAAGTAGGCGAGTTGTTAAGTCTTCTTTTTTCATGGGTGATTTCTCCTAAATGAACGATGCTATTTTGTTTCTTTTACGAATTGATAGAGATAATAAAGATAAGTAATAGAAGAAAGGATGGCGATAGTTAGCAGTATATAATATTTCCAATTGCTTGAAATGAGCGTCAGCTGTGGTAAGGATAGAAAGGATAGAATCGTAAAGCATAGTGCTAGGTTGAGTATGCGCGTTTTTTGGGAGTCGATTTTTAGATAAGTCAATCCTTTGTTGAGGGCTGGAACAAAGACTGGAAGGAGGACTATATCGTAGATTGGCAAGTTCCCTGAAACGATGATGAAGATGAGCAGTGAAGCAAACAAAAGATGATAGGTAAGTAAAGTTACTAGTGATTTCATAGGGCACCTCCTAATCCTCATCTTGATCTTTCTTAGCTTTTTCAATGCGACGGGAGATGAGGAACTGTATGCTCGCTCCGAAGAAGATAGAACCGAGAATGCTTGATACACCATTTCTTATAGTGAGAAGAGAATGAAAATAGTCCGGATTTTCACCTATGAGTATACCGAGAAGAGGAGTTATAAAAAACATCCATAGACCAAAGAACAAACCTGCTTTCAGACCAGGGTAGTGTAGTTGCTTGCTTTCTTTCTTACTCAGCATATCTGGTTCAATAGTTGTAATCCCTGTTTTTTGCATTTGGTAGGTGAGATAGCTAGCAACGATGAGGGCAATCACTAAAATCAGAGGAGGATAGACCAGAGCCACTAGTTGAGGAAATTTATAGGCTAGAACGAGTGGAATAAGATTTCCGAAAATCATCAGATAAAAGAGGATGATAAAGACTTGGTTCCCAATACGATCGGCCTCGCGCCGCTTGTATTCGTCAAGGGGCTCAGAAATGCCGTATGTGCGTTTGATCAGTTTTTCAGTAAAGGTTTCTTTTTTCATGAGTTGGCTCCTTTTTTAAAAATTATCCTCCCAAAAGAGACTGTTTAGGTCAGTTTGGAGGCTGCGGGCGAGATTGAGACAGAGTTCCAGAGTTGGATTGTACTTGTCGTTCTCAATCATATTGATGGTTTGTCTCGAGACACCGATATCCTTGGCGAGTTCGAGCTGGGAAATGCCCAGTTCCTTGCGAAATTCTTTCACACGATTCATCTGGACTCCTTTCTGATTTGTGTCGTATATATTTGACTATATTATATTCTTCTATGGAGTAGATGTCAAGCATATTTGACATATTTCTTAAAGAAATCTTACTTGTTTTTGGCCTATTTGTCTGACTAGTGCAAGCTAGTCAGATTTGTGGTAAAATAGATAAGATATGACAAAAGAATTTCATCATGTAACGGTCTTACTCCACGAAACGATTGATATGCTCGACGTAAAGCCTGACGGTATCTACGTTGATGCGACTTTGGGTGGAGCGGGCCATAGCGAATATTTATTAAGTAAATTAAGTGAAAAAGGCCATCTCTATGCCTTTGATCAGGACCAGAATGCCATTGACAATGCGCAAAAACGTTTGGCACCTTACATTGAAAAGGGAATGGTGACCTTTATCAAGGATAACTTCCGTCATTTACAGACACGTTTGCACGAAGCTGGTGTTCAGGAAATTGATGGAATTTGTTATGACTTGGGAGTGTCTAGTCCTCAGCTAGACCAGCGAGAGCGTGGTTTTTCTTATAAAAAGGATGCGCCACTGGACATGCGCATGAATCAGGATGCTAGTCTGACAGCCTATGAAGTGGTGAATCACTACGACTATCATGAC
Source organism: Streptococcus mitis (assembly GCF_946190065.1). Classification (GTDB taxonomy): domain Bacteria; phylum Bacillota; class Bacilli; order Lactobacillales; family Streptococcaceae; genus Streptococcus; species Streptococcus mitis_DE. Next base: position 43,680 of record NZ_CAMHZD010000003.1, on the reverse strand, counting down.
TTGGTTCGTATTTTCTTTAAGTATGGCGAGGATAAATTCTCTAAACAGATTGCGCGTAAGATTGAACAAGCACGTGAAGTCAAGCCAATCGAGACAACGACTGAGTTAGCAGAAATTATCAAGTCGGCCAAACCTGCCAAGGAGCTCAAGAAGAAGGGCCATCCTGCCAAGCAGATTTTCCAGGCTATTCGAATTGAAGTCAATGATGAACTGGGGGCGGCAGATGAATCTATCCAGCAGGCTATGGATATGTTGGCTCTAGATGGTAGAATCTCAGTGATTACCTTCCATTCACTAGAAGACCGCTTGACCAAGCAATTGTTCAAGGAAGCTTCAACGGTTGAAGTTCCAAAAGGCTTGCCTTTCATCCCAGATGATCTCAAGCCCAAGATGGAATTGGTGTCCCGTAAGCCAATCTTGCCAAGTGCAGAAGAATTAGAAGCCAATAACCGCTCGCACTCTGCCAAGTTGCGCGTGGCCAGAAAAATTCACAAGTAAGAGGAAAAAATGGTAGATAAGAAAGAAACAACCAGTCAATTCTTGCAGAATCGTATAAAAAAATTCTCACGTGTGGAGAAGGCTTTTTATCTTTCCATCGCTTTTACGGCTCTCGTTTTAGCAGTAAGTATTATCTTTATGCAAACACGACTCTTGCAAGTGCAAAGTGATTTGACAAAAATCAATGCACAGATAGAGGAGAAGAAGACAGAGCTGGACGATGCCAAGCAGGAAGTGAATGAATTGATTCGTTCAGAGCGCTTGAAAGAGATTGCAGATAAAAAAGATTTGAAATTGAATAATGAAAATATCCGAACAGCGGAGTAAGATATGAAATGGACAGAAAAAATAACCCGATTTGCGATAAAAAATCGTAAGTCCCCAGCAAAAAACCGTAGGATAGTGGGCAAGTACCTCAGCTTTGTAGCTGTTGCCCTTTTCGGCCTCTTTTTGGCTAATTTTGCGTATATTATCGCAAAAGGTAATATATTTGGTACCGACTTGGTAAAAGAGGCTAAAAAGGTTCACCAAACAACCCGAACAGTTCCTGCCAAACGCGGGACTATCTATGACCGAAATGGAGTGCCTATCGCTGAGGATGCGACTTCTTATAACGTCTATGCCGTTATTGATAAAAAATACAAGTCAGCAACTGGAAAAATTCTTTATGTAGAGGATTCGCAGTTTAATAAGGTAGCTGAAGTCTTCCATAAGTATTTGGATATGGATGAAGCTTATGTAAAAGAGCAACTGGCTCAACCAAATCTGACCCAAGTTTCCTTTGGTGCAAAAGGAAATGGGATTACCTATGCCAATATGATGGCTATTAAAAAAGAGTTAAAAGATGCTAGTGTGGAGGGGATTGACTTTACAACTAGCCCTAACAGAAGCTATCCAAATGGACAATTTGCTTCTAGTTTTATTGGCTTAGCCCAACTTCATGAAAATGAGGATGGCAGTAAGAGTTTGTTAGGAACTTCTGGTTTGGAGAGTTCTTTAAATACCATTCTTGCTGGGACAGACGGTATTATTACCTATGAAAAAGATCGTGTAGGAAATATCGTACCAGGTACAGAACAGGTATCGCAACAAACTGTGGATGGCAAGGATGTTTATACAACATTGTCTAGTCCGCTCCAATCTTTCATGGAAACTCAGATGGATGCCTTTCTAGAAAAAGTAAAAGGTAAGTATATGACCGCGACCTTGGTCAGTGCAAAGACCGGTGAAATTCTCGCTACCACCCAACGACCTACCTTTAATGCAGATACTAAAGAAGGAATCACTGAGGACTTTGTTTGGCGTGACATTCTTTATCAAAGTAACTATGAACCAGGATCAGCCATGAAGGTTATGACGTTAGCTTCTTCTATTGATAATAATACCTTCCCAAGTGGAGAATACTTCAATAGCAGTGAATTAAAAATAGCGGATGCGACGATTCGAGATTGGGATGTTAATGATGGTTTGACTACTGGTGGGATGATGACTTTCTCACAAGGTTTCGCTCACTCCAGTAATGTTGGAATGAGTCTACTTGAACAAAAAATGGGAGATGCTACTTGGTTGGATTATCTAAACCGCTTTAAATTTGGGGTCCCAACTCGCTTTGGTTTGGCAGATGAATACGCTGGTCAACTTCCAGCTGATAATATTGTCAATATTGCCATGAGTGCATTTGGACAAGGGATCTCTGTTACCCAGACCCAGATGCTTCGTGCTTTTACAGCTATTGCCAACGATGGGGTTATGTTGGAGCCGAAATTTATCAGTGCCCTCTATGATCCAAATGACCAGTCTGTTCGTAAGTCTCAAAAGGAAATTGTCGGAAATCCTGTGTCAAAAGTAGCAGCGTCCTCTACTCGGGAGCACATGGTCATGGTCGGAACAGATCCTGTCTACGGTACCATGTACAACCACAGCACAGGAAAGCCAAATGTCAATGTTCCGGGACAGAATGTTGCCCTGAAATCAGGGACTGCTCAGATTGCCGATGAGAAGAATGGGGGCTATCTGACAGGTGAAACCAACTATATCTTCTCAGTTGTGTCGATGCATCCTGCAGAAAATCCTGATTTTATCTTGTATGTAACGGTTCAACAGCCTGAACATTACTCAGGTATCCAGTTGGGAGAATTTGCCAACCCAATTCTTGAAAGAGCTTCAGCTATGAAAGAATCTCTCAATCTTCAATCTCCTGCTAAGAATTTAGATCAAGTGACGACAGAGTCTTCTTATGCAATGCCTAGCATCAAGGATATTTCACCTGGTGATTTGGCGGAAGCCTTACGCCGAAATATTGTGCAACCAATCGTTGTAGGTACTGGAACAAAGATTAAAGAATCATCTGTAGAAGAAGGGACCAATCTTGCACCAAACCAACAAGTTCTCCTTTTATCGGATAAGGTAGAAGAAATTCCAGACATGTATGGCTGGAAAAAAGAGACTGCTGAAACCTTTGCTAAATGGTTGGATATTGAGTTGGAATTTGAAGGTTCAGGTTCCGTCGTTCAGAAGCAAGATGTTCGGACTAATACAGCTATCAAAAACATTAAAAAAATTAAATTAACTTTAGGAGACTAATATGTTTATTTCTATCAGTGCTGGAATTGTGACATTTTTACTAACTTTGGTAGGAATTCCAGCCTTTATCCAATTTTATAGAAAGGCGCAAATTACAGGCCAGCAGATGCATGAGGATGTTAAACAGCACCAGGCAAAAGCTGGGACTCCTACAATGGGAGGTTTGGTTTTCTTAATTGCTTCTGTTTTAGTTGCTTTCTTTTTCGCCCTATTTAGTAATCAACTCAGTAATAATGTAGGTATGATTTTATTTATCTTGGTTCTTTATGGTTTAATCGGATTTTTAGATGACTTCCTCAAGGTCTTCCGTAAAATCAATGAGGGCCTTAATCCCAAACAGAAATTGGCTCTTCAGCTTCTAGGTGGCGTCATTTTCTACCTTTTCTATGAGCGTGGTGGCGATATGCTTTCTGTCTTTGGTTATCAAGTACATCTAGGGATTTTCTATATTGTCTTCGCTCTTTTCTGGCTAGTTGGTTTTTCAAACGCAGTGAACTTGACAGATGGTATTGACGGTCTGGCTAGTATTTCCGTTGTGATTAGTTTGTCTGCCTATGGCGTTATTGCCTATGTGCAAGGTCAGATGGATATCCTTCTAGTGATTCTTGCCATGATTGGTGGTTTGCTCGGTTTCTTTGTCTTTAACCATAAGCCTGCTAAGGTCTTTATGGGAGATGTGGGAAGTTTGGCTCTCGGTGGAATGCTGGCAGCTATTTCAATGGCTCTCCACCAAGAATGGACTCTCTTGATTATCGGAATTATTTATGTCTTTGAAACAACTTCGGTTATGATGCAAGTCGGCTATTTCAAAATGACTGGTGGTAAACGTATTTTCCGTATGACGCCTGTGCATCACCATTTTGAGCTTGGAGGATTGTCTGGTAAAGGAAATCCTTGGAGCGAGTGGAAGGTTGACTTCTTCTTTTGGGGAGTGGGGCTTCTAGCAAGTCTCCTGACCCTAGCAATTTTGTATTTGATGTAAGAATGGCACCCTGATGTTTCAGGGTGTTTTTGCTTTTTAAAAAATATTGGTCAATTAAAGTCAAATTCCTTGACCTTTTTTGACTAATGTAGTATATTATGAACGTAAGGTAAATGAAAGCCTTACTAGAACACTTATTTAAAGTAAAATAGAAAGAGGTGGGGTCTATGTTTAATCTAGAAATCTTTAGAAGTAAAGATAGTCTACTCCTGCTTGAAAAAGAAAAACCAGAAATAGTACGTAGAGTAGCGATTTAGCTAGTCTAAATTTTTTAAAGAAAAAGTCAAAGATAGTCAATATCAGTAATAATAAATAACAAAAAGAGGTAAAGAATATGAACAACAACTTTAATAATTTTAACAACATGGATGATTTATTTAACCAATTGATGGGTGGTATGCGTGGATATAGTTCAGAAAACCGTCGTTACTTGATTAACGGCCGTGAAGTAACGCCTGAAGAGTTCGCTCACTATCGTGCAACTGGTCAATTGCCAGGAAATGCAGAAGCTGATGGACAAATGAAACAACAGACGTCAGGTATGAAACAAGACGGTGTCCTTGCTAAACTAGGTCGAAACTTGACAGCAGAAGCTCGTGAGGGCAAGCTGGATCCTGTTATCGGACGAAACAAGGAAATTCAAGAAACATCTGAAATTCTTTCACGCCGTACCAAGAACAATCCTGTTTTGGTCGGAGATGCAGGTGTTGGTAAGACAGCAGTTGTCGAAGGTCTAGCACAAGCCATTGTGAATGGTGATGTTCCAGCTGCTATTAAGAATAAGGAAATTATTTCCATTGATATCTCTGGTCTTGAGGCTGGGACTCAATACCGCGGTAGTTTTGAAGAAAACATTCAAAACTTGGTAAACGAAGTCAAAGAAGCTGGAAATATTATCCTCTTCTTCGACGAAATTCACCAAATTCTTGGTGCTGGTAGCACAGGTGATGGTCAAGGATCTAAAGGTCTTGCTGATATCTTGAAACCAGCTCTTTCACGTGGAGAATTGACAGTGATTGGCGCAACTACTCAAGATGAATACCGTAATACTATCTTGAAAAATGCAGCCCTTGCTCGTCGTTTCAACGAAGTGAAGGTTAATGCTCCATCAGCAGAGGATACTTTTAAAATCCTTCAAGGAATTCGTGATCTCTATCAACAACACCACAATGTTATTTTGCCAGATGAAGTCTTAAAAGCTGCCGTTGATTATTCTGTTCAGTATATTCCTCAACGTAGCTTGCCAGATAAGGCTATCGACCTTGTCGATGTTACGGCGGCTCACTTGGCAGCTCAGCATCCAGTAACAGATGTTCATGCTGTTGAACGTGAAATTGAGGTAGAAAAAGACAAGCAAGAAAAAGCAGTTGAGGCAGAAGATTTTGAAGCAGCTCTAAACTATAAAACACGCATTGCAGAATTGGAAAAGAAAATCGAAAACCATACAGAAGATATGAAAGTGACTGCAAGTGTCAACGATGTGGCTGAATCTGTAGAACGTATGACGGGTATTCCAGTATCTCAAATGGGGGCTACGGACATCGAACGTTTGAAAGATATGGGTCATCGTTTGCAGACGAAAGTTATTGGTCAAGATAAGGCCGTTGAAGCAGTAACAAAAGCTATCCGTCGTAACCGTGCTGGTTTTGATGAAGGTAACCGTCCAATCGGTAGCTTCCTCTTTGTAGGTCCTACTGGTGTCGGTAAGACTGAGTTGGCTAAACAATTGGCTCTTGATATGTTCGGAACGAAAGATGCTATCATCCGTTTGGACATGTCAGAATACAGCGACCGCACAGCCGTATCTAAATTGATTGGTACAACTGCAGGTTATGTTGGTTACGATGACAACAACAATACCTTGACAGAACGCGTCCGTCGCAATCCATACTCAATCGTCCTTCTCGACGAAATTGAAAAGGCTGACCCTCAAGTCATCACCCTTCTCCTCCAAGTCTTGGATGATGGTCGTTTGACTGATGGTCAAGGTAACACTGTCAACTTCAAGAATACGGTGATTATCGCAACTTCAAACGCAGGCTTTGGTTACGAAGCTAACTTGACAGAAGATGCGGATAAACCAGAATTGATGGATCGTTTGAAACCTTACTTCCGTCCAGAATTCCTTAACCGTTTCAATGCTGTCATCGAATTCTCACACTTGAGCAAAGGAGATCTTTCTAAGATTGTAGACCTTATGTTGGTTGAAGTTAACAAGACGCTTTCTAAGAAAGACATTGACTTGGCAGTGAGCGAAGCTGCTAAAGAATACATGACTGAGGAAGGCTACGATGAAGTCATGGGTGTTCGTCCACTCCGTCGTGTGGTTGAACAACAAATCCGTGACAAAGTCACAGACTTCCACTTGGATAACCTTGATGCTAAACACCTAGAAGCTGACATGGAAGATGGTGTTTTGGTCATTCGTGAAAAAGCCTAAGACAAAATTTTGAGCATAAAAAAGAAGGAGCCAGCTAAAAAGCTGGTTCCTTTTTTGTGTTTAGATGACATGGCGCTCAAAGGCATCGTCTGAAATCCCTTGTTCCAAGATGAGTTTAGCCCATTCTTTAGCAGAAAAGAGGCTGTGATCCTTGTAGTTTCCGCAAGATTCGATGGTTGTTCCAGGAACATCTTCCCAAGTAGTAGTTTCAGCGATTTCCTTGAGCGAATCCTTGATAACAGCCGCAATTTCAGCGCTGGTATGACGCCCCCACATAATCATGTGGAAGCCTGTGCGACAACCAAATGGTGAGCAGTCAATCATGCCGTCAATGCGGGTACGGATGAGTTTAGCCAAGAGGTGTTCGATAGTGTGAAGGCCAGCGGTAGGGATAGAGTCTTCGTTTGGTTGCACCAAGCGAATATCAAAGTTGGAGATAACGTCTCCCTTTGGCCCTGTTTCTTCCCCAATCAAGCGGACATAAGGTGCTTTAACAATAGTGTGGTCAAGTTCAAAACTTTCAACAATAACTTCTTTTGACATGGTAGATCCTTTCAGTTTTCTTCTTTCATTATAACATAAAGCCAGCTCTTGAGACAGAGAGAAAACCTCTCCGAGGGTGGAGAGGTTCAAAACTTTATTTACGATACAAGCGGTCGTATTGGTAGTAAGGATCAAAGGTTACGTTGATCCCTAGTTTACGAAGGACATTCTTGTCTTCATCGGTTAAGATGATGGTTGAGTGGGCTTCGCTTCCTTTGAGGTTGCCAAGTTCTTCCATAGCACGAGCAGCATCAGGATTTTCTGTAGCTGTGATAGCAAGTGCAATCAGGATTTCATTTGAATGAAGGCGTGGATTGCGGCTACCCAGATGATCGATTTTAAGACCTTGAATCGGTTTGACAACTTCAGGTTCGATTAGTTTTACTTCTTTAGCGATGTCAGCTGATTTCTTGATGGCGTTGATAAGAGCAGCGGCTGTAGGGCCAAAGAGCTCTGAGTTCTTACCAGTAACAATTTCCCCAGTTGGCAATTCAAGGGCTAGGGCTGGTCCGCCAGTTTCTTCTGCTTTTTGACGCGCAACGACAGCAACCTCACGGTCTGCTGGTGTGATACCGAGGTCATTCATAAGCAACTCGATTTTCTTGACAGCAGCTTCGCCAACTTTTTCGGCTTTAAAATCAAGAACAGTTTGATAGTAACGGCGGATGATTTCTTGTTTAGAAGCTTCGACAGCAGCTTCATCATCTGTAATAGCGAAACCAACCATGTTGACCCCCATGTCTGTCGGTGAAGCGTATGGAGACTCTCCTAGGATACGTTCCAACATGCGCTTGAGCACTGGAAAAATTTCGATATCACGGTTGTAGTTGACAGTGGTTTCTCCATAGGTTTGGAGATGGAAGGGGTCGATCATGTTGACATCATCAAGGTCTGCTGTGGCAGCCTCGTAGGCCAAGTTGACCGGGTGATGAAGGGGAAGATTCCAAACTGGGAAGGTTTCAAATTTAGCGTAGCCAGACTTGATACCATTGATTTGGTCGTGGTACATATTGGACATACAGGTTGCCAATTTTCCAGAACCAGGTCCAGGAGCGGTTACGACAATCAAGTTACGACTGGTTTTGATGTAGTCGTTTTTCCCCATACCTTCTGGAGAAATGATGTGATCCATATCTGTCGGATATCCTTTGATTGGATAATGAAGATAAGAATCAATTCCGTTTTTCTCAAGTTGGTTGCGGAAGGCATCTGCAGCTGGTTGACCAGCGTACTGTGTGATAACAACGGAGCCAACAAAAATTCCCAATTCATTGAATTTATCAATCAAACGAAGAACTTCTTGGTCATAAGAAATGCCCAAGTCACCACGTGCTTTGGAATGTTCGATATTGCTAGCATTAATAGCAATCACAACCTCAACCTGCTCTTTCAATTCTTGTAAGAGCTTGATTTTGTTGTCAGGCTCATAACCAGGAAGGACACGAGCAGCGTGGAAATCTTCTAACATTTTGCCACCAAACTCTAAGTAGAGCTTGCCGTCAAATTGGTTAATGCGCTCCAAAATGTGGTCGCGCTGTAGATTCAAATATTGTTCAGAACTAAAAGCTTGTTTTTTCATTTTTTTACCTCTGACCTCTATTATAATAAAAAATTGGAAGTTAGGAAACTATGGAGTTAAAAAAGGAATTAAAAAGATTAGGCAAACGCTTGCACAAAACTCTAAAAAGCGCTATCATAGACTACAGATTATTAAAATAATGAGGTAAGAAGATGCAAGAAAAATGGTGGCACAATGCCGTAGTCTATCAAGTTTATCCTAAGAGCTTTATGGATAGCAACGGAGATGGAATTGGCGATTTGACAGGAATTACCAGTAAGTTAGACTATCTAGCCAAGTTAGGAATTACAGCGATTTGGCTTTCTCCCGTTTATGACAGTCCGATGGATGATAATGGCTATGATATTGCTGATTATCAAGCGATTGCAGCTATTTTCGGGACTATGGAAGATATGGACCAACTGATAGCAGAAGCTAAGAAACGTGATATTCGTATCATCATGGACTTAGTGGTCAATCATACTTCAGATGAGCATGCTTGGTTTGTCGAGGCCTGTGAAAATCCTGACAGCCCTGAACGTGACTACTATATTTGGCGGGACGAACCCAACAATCTAGATTCTATCTTTAGTGGATCTGCTTGGGAATACGATGAAAAGTCAGGTCAATATTATCTCCACTTTTTCAGTAAGAAACAGCCTGATCTCAACTGGGAAAATGAAAAACTTCGCCAGAAAATTTATGAAATGATGAACTTCTGGATTGATAAAGGCATTGGTGGTTTCCGCATGGATGTCATTGACATGATTGGAAAGATTCCTGACGAGAAAGTAGTCAATAATGGTCCTATGCTCCACCCTTATCTCAAGGAGATGAATCAGGCGACCTTTGGAGATAAGAATCTCTTGACAGTAGGAGAGACTTGGGGAGCAACTCCAGAGATCGCTAAGCTCTACTCTGATCCAAAGGGGCAAGAATTGTCTATGGTCTTCCAGTTTGAACATATCGGTCTTCAGTATCAGGAAGGTCAGCCTAAATGGCACTATCAAAAAGAGCTGAATATCGCTAAGTTAAAAGAAATTTTTAACAAATGGCAGACAGAATTAGGAGTTGAGGACGGTTGGAATTCGCTCTTCTGGAACAATCATGACCTTCCTCGTATCGTCTCAATCTGGGGAAATGACCAGGAATACCGCGAAAAATCTGCCAAAGCCTTTGCAATCTTGCTTCATCTCATGAGAGGAACACCTTATATCTACCAAGGTGAGGAGATTGGGATGACCAACTATCCCTTTGAAACGCTGGACCAAGTAGAAGATATTGAATCCCTCAATTATGCGCGTGAAGCTCTTGAAAAAGGCGTTCCGATGGAAGAAATCATGGACAGTATCCGTGTCATTGGACGTGACAATGCCCGTACCCCTATGCAATGGGACGAGAGCAAAAACGCTGGTTTCTCAACAGGTCAACCTTGGTTGGCAGTCAACCCAAACTATCAAGCAATCAACGTTCAAGAAGCACTGGCAAATCCAGATTCTATTTTCTATACCTATCAGAAACTGGTTCAAATCCGTAAGGAGAACAGCTGGCTGATTCGAGCTGACTTTGAATTGCTTGATACAGCTGACAAGGTCTTTGCCTATATTCGTAAAGATGGCGACCGTCGTTTTCTAGTTGTGGCCAACTTGTCCAATGAAGAGCAAGGCTTAACAGTAGAAGGAAAAGTTAAATCTGTCTTGATTGAAAACACTGTGGCGCAAGAAGCAGTTGAGAAACAAATCTTGGCTCCATGGGATGCTTTCTGTGTGGAATTACTATAAATATTTTTTACAGAAAAATTTAAAATTGAAATCGTATAAAAACAAGGGAGGACTGTATGAAAGACAGAAATCCTTTGTTTTTTTATGACTAAAGTTTATAAACTTTCATTCTCAAAATTCAATTAACTTTACAAATTCCCACTATTTTGGTAAAATAAACTTATGTTATAAAAACTAACATAAAGGAGAAAGAAGATGAATACAAAAAAGCGTGTTCTTAGCGCAGGCCTGACCTTTGCGGCTGCTTTGCTTTTAGCTGCTTGCGGACAATCAGGTTCAGATACAAAAACTTACTCATCAACCTTTAGTGGAAATCCAACTACATTTAACTACTTGTTAGACTACTACGCTGATAATACAGCCATCATTACCAACCTAGTTGATGGTTTGCTTGAAAATGACAACCACGGAAACCTAGTTCCATCTTTGGCAGAAGACTGGTCTGTTTCAAGCGATGGCCTGACTTATACCTACAAACTGAGAAAAGATGCCAAATGGTTCACGGCTGACGGTGAAGAGTACGCCCCAGTCAAGGCACAAGATTTTGTGACAGGTATCAAGTATGCAGTGGATAATAAATCCCAGGCCATTGACTTGATTCAAAACTCGATCAAGGGCTTGAATGATTATATTACAGGAGCGGATTCTGACTTTTCTAAGGTTGGGGTGAAGGCCATTGACGACCATACTGTTGAGTATACTTTGGCACGCCCAGAGCCTTACTGGAATTCAAAAACAACCAATAGTATTCTTTTCCCAGTGAATGAAGAGTTTCTAAACTCAAAAGGGAAAGATTTTGGGACCCTATCTCCAGATAGCATTCTCTACAGCGGACCTTATTTGTTAAAAGATTTCACATCAAAATCATCGATCGAGTATGTGAAGAATCCGCATTACTATGATCATGACAAAGTATCGATTGAACACGTAAAATTGGCTTACTTTGACGGCTCAGACCAAGAATTGACCATCCGTAACTTTGAAAGTGGAGCTTATTCTATCGCTGGGGTTTATCCAAATAGTTCTAACTTTGCCAAGACCAAGGAAAAATATAAGGATAATATCGTCTATAGCTTGCAGGACAAGACTTCTTGGTATTTCAATTTCAACGTCAACCGTAAGGCCTACAATCACACTGCTAAAACGACAGATGAGCAGAAGAAGTCAACTGAGACAGCTGTCTTGAACAAGAACTTCCGTCAAGCAGTGAACTTTGCCTTGGATCGCACAGCCTATTCTGCCCAGTCAAATGGGGAAGAAGCGGCTAGCAAGACCCTTCGTAACACCCTAGTGCCTCCAACATTTGTCCAAGTTGGAGACAAGACCTTTGGAGAAGTAGTTGCTTCTAAATTGGTCAACTATAGCACAGAATGGTCAGGTATTAACTTGGCAGATGCTCAGGATGCCTATTTCAACAAAGAAAAAGCCCAAGCAAAATTTGCGGAAGCTAAAAAAGAATTGGCAAGTCAAGGTGTGACTTTCCCTATTCACTTGGATGTGGCTGTTGATCAAACAAGTAAAAATGCTGTGACAGGAATGAACTCAGTTAAGCAGACACTTGAATCAGTTTTGGGTGCTGATAACATTGTCATTGATGTTCAGCAACTTTCAACAGATGATTTTAATAACGTAGCCTTCTTGGCACCAACACCAGCTGATCGTGACTATGATTTGAACTTTGATGGTTGGGTAGGTGACTACCAAGATCCATCAACTTATCTCAATCCTTTCAATGCAGAGGATGGGTTCTACCTCAAGATTTTTGGTCTAGATGCTCAAGAAGATAAAGCTAAGATTGCTAGCTTGGGGCTTGATACTTACACCAAGATGCTCAAAGATGCAGATAGTGAAAATAAAGATGTAGCCAAACGATATGAAAAATATGCTGAAGCACAGGCTTGGATGATTGACAATTCTCTGATTATGTCAGCTATGTCAAGTGGTGGAACAGCATCTGTAACCAAAGTAACGCCATTTACAAGAGGGTATTCACTGGTCGGCATCAAGGGTGATGGCAATAACTACAAGTACATGAAACTGCAAAAAGATACTGTGACAACCAAACAGTATGAAGAAGCTAAGGCCAAATGGGAGCAAGAAAGCAAAAAAGCAATCGAAAAAGCTCAAAAAGAAGCAGAAAATCATGTTAAATAAAGATGAGCGAGGTTCCGTAAGGGACCTCGTTTTAACATCTATATAGTAAATTTATTGATGTAATTGTTTGCAAGTCAAAAAGAATGTTTCGGAAAGAAGATGAAAACGCCTTACCTAAGTGGATTTACCCCACAAGTGTATTTTTTATGATATAATGAAATGAAATAAAAATTGATAATAGAGGTATATCGTGAGTAGATCTTCAAAGCGAGCTCGTCAGAGTAAAACAAAGATTATGATTAGTTGGGGGTTGCTAGCTATCTATGCAGTACTAGCAGTCTTTTTATTGTTTTTGATTTTCAAGTACAATATGTTAGCCTTCCGATATCTCAATATAGTAGTTACCGTCTTAATTGTGGCCTTAGCCATCTTGTGCTTCTTTTTAATTCGGTCCAGGAAAGTTAAAAATCTGACGCTGATTTTATTATTACTGGGTATTTTGATTAATGCTACTTCTCTCTTTGCTGTAGGGCAGTTCATTGGATTTACCAGTCGCCTGAATGCGACATCGAACTACTCAAATTATTCGATGAGTATTGCTGTGTTAGCAGATAATCCAATTGATAATATCAGTCAGGTAACCAGTGTAACGGGGCCGACTGGGACGGATAAGGATAATATCCAACAGTTGATGAATGATCTGAAAGCGACTCAAAACAAGGAATTGACAGTCGAAGAAAGTAGCTCCTATCTTGCGGCCTATAAGAGTTTGCTAGCCGGTGATACAAAGGCAATCATTCTAAACAGTGTCTTTGAAAATATTATCGAATCAGAATATCCAGACTATGCTTCAAAGATTAAGAAAATTTATACCAAAGAATTGACTAAGAAGGTTGAAACTCCAAAGGATGTCAAAGGTGATAGTTTCAATGTTTATATCAGCGGAATTGATACTTACGGTCCAATCAGTTCAGTTTCTCGTTCGGATGTCAATATCATTATGACAGTGAATCGTGAAACGAAAAAGATTCTCTTGACAACGACACCTCGTGATTCCTATGTTCCAATTGCAGATGGAGGCAACAACCAAAAAGATAAGTTGACCCATGCGGGGATTTATGGAGTAGATGCTTCCATTCATACACTGGAAAATCTCTACGGTATTGACTTGAACTATTATGCTCGTTTGAATTTCACCTCTTTCTTGAAATTGATTGATTTACTTGGTGGAGTTGATGTCTATAATGACCAAGAATTTACAGCTCATACAAATGGGAAGTTCTATCCCGTAGGAAATGTTCATCTTGATTCAGAGCAAGCTTTAGGATTTGTGCGTGAGCGTTATTCTTTGGCAGACGGAGACCGGGATCGTGGCCGTAACCAGCAGAAGGTCATTGTCGCTATTTTGCAAAAGTTAACCTCGACAGAAGCTTTGAAAAATTATGACGGTATTATAAAAGGGTTGCAAGATTCAATTCAAACTAATATGCCACTCGAAACTATGATGAACTTGGTCAATACCCAACTTGAGAGTGGTGGAACGTATAAGATCAATTCGCAAGATCTTAAAGGAACAGGGCGTATGGATTTACCATCCTATGCTATGCCTGATAGTAACCTCTACATGATGGAAATAAGTGACAGCAGTTTAGAGTCAGTCAAGGCTGCCATCAATGATGTGATGGAAGGGAAATAAAGCAAAATGATTGATATTCATTCGCATATTGTATTTGGTGTGGATGATGGTCCTAAAACGAAGCAGGAAAGTAAGGCGCTTTTGACAGAAGCCTACAGGCAAGGGGTAAGGACTATTGTATCGACATCACATAGACGAAAAGGAATGTTTGAAACTCCTGAGGAGACGATAGAGGCAAACTTCCAAGAAGTGAAGGAGCTAGCCAAGGAAGTGGCCCCAGATTTGACCATTCTCTATGGAGCAGAAATTTATTATACCCATGATGTGCTTGAGAAGTTAGAAAAACAGGTGATTCCAAGCCTTAATGGAACACGCTATGCTCTCATTGAGTTTAGTATGGCTACCCCTTATCGGGAAATCCATACTGCTTTGAGCAATGTTCTTATGCTTGGGATAACACCTGTAGTTGCCCACATTGAACGTTATCATGAATTAGAAGATAACGAAAAACGGGTAAAAGAGTTGATTGATATGGGTTGCTACACTCAAATAAATAGTTCAAGTATTTTAAAACCAAAGTTATTTGGAGATAAATATAAATTTATGAAGAAACGAGCTCGCTATTTCCTAGAGCGTGATTTGGTACATTTTGTTGCTAGTGATATGCACAATTTAGACCAAAGACCGCCTTACATGAAAGAAGCTTATGAGATCGTCTCAAAACAATACGGTGAAAGTAAGGCGAGAGAATTATTTATCGAAAATCCTCGCTTCATCATAGCTGATCAAATTATTTAGGAGTTAACATGAAAGAAAATAAAGAAATCGGAATTGATGTTGTTCAATTATTTAAAGTCCTTTGGAAAAAGAAAATTATCATTTTGTTGACAGCGGTTGTGGCAGCTGTTTTAGCTTTTGGAGTAAGTAGTTTTGTATTGAAACCAGAGTATTCTAGTACAACTCGTATCTATGTTGTTAGCCGTAATCAGTCTGAAAATGCAGGATTGACCAATCAGGATTTACAAGCCGGTAGTTATCTAGTAAAAGACTATAAGGAAATTATCCTTTCTCAAGATGTACTGGAGAAAGTCATTTCAAATCTTAAATTAGATAAAACAGTTAAAGAATTGACTAAAAAGATTCAAGTAACAGTGCCGGTAGATACTCGTATCGTATCAATCGTAGTTGAAGATGATCAACCAGAAGAGGCAAGTCGTATTGCTAATGCTCTTCGCGAGGTGGCGGCGGAAAAAATTATTTCTGTAACTCGTGTGTCTGATGTAACAACACTAGAGGAGGCAAGACCAGCCCTAACTCCTTCAT
Source organism: Streptococcus mitis (assembly GCF_946190065.1). Taxonomy (GTDB): domain Bacteria; phylum Bacillota; class Bacilli; order Lactobacillales; family Streptococcaceae; genus Streptococcus; species Streptococcus mitis_DE. The sequence continues at coordinate 28,242 of NZ_CAMHZD010000003.1, read as the reverse complement.
CACCTAATATTCGTCGTAATACTGCACTTGCTTTTCTTGCAGGTGGCGCAGTAATGGTTGTTTCAGTTTTATTACTTGAATTATTGGATGATCGTGTTAAACGACCAGAAGATGTCGAGGAAGTTATGAATATGCCACTTCTAGGAATTGTTCCGGATTTGAATAAATTAAAGTAAGGGAGAAAATATGCCAACATTAGAAATTGCGTTGAAACGTATTAATTTTATAAAAAAAGCAGAAGAACATTATAATGCTTTGCGCACCAATATTCAATTGAGTGGTGATAATTTGAAAGTTTTGGCCATCTCATCTGTCAAACCTGGTGAAGGAAAATCAACGACATCAACAAATATTGCCTGGTCATTTGCAAGAGCTGGATACAAGACTTTGCTAGTTGATGCAGATGTTCGTAACTCAGTTATGTCAGGAATATTCAAATCTAGAGAAAAAATCACTGGCTTGACAGATTATTTATCTGGGTCGACAGATTTATCACAAGGTCTTTGTGATACAAACGTTGAAAATCTATTTGTTATTCAGGCTGGACCAGTATCTCCTAATCCAACAGCTCTTTTGCAAAGTGACAACTTTAATAACATGATTGATACCCTGCGTAAGTATTTTGACTATATCATTGTGGATACTGCACCGATTGGGATAGTCATTGACGCTGCTATCATTACACAAAAATGTGATGCTTCTATCTTGGTAACGGCAGCTGGAGAGACAAAGCGTCGTGATGTTTTGAAGGCTAAAGAACAGTTAGAACAAACAGGAACTCCGTTTTTAGGTGTAGTTCTAAATAAATTTAACACAGAAGTTGAAAAATACGGAGCTTATGGTGGTTATGGGGCCTATGGTTCCTATGGAAATTATGGGAAAAAGAAGTAGGTAGAGTTACCTAGGAGGTAGTTTTGAGAGAAGTATCAAATATTCGAAAATTAGAGATTCTCATAATACAACTGTTTCCAATTTATATATTATCTATTGTATTCGATATTCATGGACCTCTACCATTTCTAATGGTTGTTCATGTTATTTCTTACTATGTTAGTGATTATAGTAAGAATTTCAAATATCGGAGTTCAGCAGAAGAACTGATACAGACTATAAAGTACGAATTTGTCTATCTTTTATTAGCTGTTGTTATTCTTCCATTGTTAACGCCGGACTTACCTTATTTAAGCCTCTACAATTTATTGTGGATTGTAGGGGGCAACACACTTTTTATCCTAGTGCTGAATCTCTTCATTCGTAAGGTTTGGAAGTTTTTATCTCATAAGAAAAAATATACTCAGCGAATCTTGCTTGTAACTACACGAGCTAAAGTTGAGCGAGTTTTAAAGCAGCTATCTACCTATGATTACGGCTATGTTTCATCTGTTAGTATTGTAGATGATGAGCATTTTGAATCTTCTAATTTTACAATCGTTACGTTGGATAACCTAGTAACCTATGCTACGAGATCAGTCGTAGATCAAGTGGTGATTAATCTCCCAAGTGAAAGCTTTTTGATTGCAGACTTTGTTTCTCGATTTGAAACAATGGGAATACCAGTAGCTGTCAATATAGCGGCTTTAGATTTTGTAACCAATAGTGAAAAAGCGATTCAACGATTTGGGGATTCTAGTGTCGTCAATTTCTCAACAACCTTTTATCGTTCAAGTGATATTGCTCTTAAACGGGTTATAGATATTATTGGCTCCTCGGTTGGTCTGATTATTTGTGGTCTGGTGTCTATTTTTCTTGTTCCTCTGATAAAAAGAGATGGAGGCCCTGCTATTTTTGTCCAAGATAGGGTTGGTAGAAATGGACGAGTATTTAAATTTTATAAATTCCGTTCTATGAGAGTAGACGCAGAGGAAATCAAGAAGGAATTGATGAGTCAGAACCAGATGCAGGGTGGAATGTTTAAGATTGAAAATGATCCACGAATTACAAAGATTGGGCATTTTATTAGAAAGACGAGTCTAGATGAATTGCCACAATTTTGGAATGTTCTAAAAGGTGATATGAGTTTAGTTGGTACTAGACCGCCAACCTTAGATGAGTATATGATGTATACACCGGAACAAAAACGTCGTTTAAGTTTTAAACCTGGTATAACAGGACTTTGGCAGATTAGTGGTAGAAGTAATATTAAAAACTTTGATGAAGTAGTAAAATTAGATGTTACTTATTTAGATGGTTGGACAATTTGGAAAGATATTGAAATTTTATTGAAAACTATTAAAGTTGTTTTCATGAAAGATGGAGCAAAGTAAATAGAAAATGTCAGTGATAAAAATAATCGTGGCGACGCATAAACAATTTGTCATGCCGCAGGATACAGAACTTTATCTCCCAATCCATGTTGGATGTGAAGGTAAAAAAGAATTAGGTTTTCAGGGAGATAATACTGGAGACAATATTTCCATTTTAAATCCGTACTATTGTGAACTTACAGGCCTCTATTGGGCATGGAAAAATTTAGAGTGTGACTATTTAGGTTTGGTACACTATCGTCGTTATTTTACTAAGAAGGCAGAAGTTTATAATGAATCAATAAATATAGATGATGTTATTTTAGATAAAGATGATATTGAGAAAATGTTAGAAGTTTCAAATGTAATTGTCCCTAAGAAAAGAAAGTACTATATAGAAACGCTCTATTCTCACTATGCACACACCTTGGATGGGACTCATTTAGATCTAGCTAGAAAAATGATTGAAATGAAGAGCCCAGAGTATCTATCAAGCTTTGATAAGCTAATGAAGCAAAGAAGTGGCTATATGTTTAATATGTTCATTATGAAAAAAGAACTAGCTGATGATTATTTCACTTGGCTATTTCCAATTTTAGATAGTATGTATGAATGTATGGACTTATCAGGTTTAACAGCTTTTGAAGCACGCTTATTTGGTAGAGTAAGCGAACTGCTATTTAATGTATGGCTGGTGAAAAATAATTTGACTCCTAAGGAAGTGCCATTTATGTATATGGAAAAAGTGAATTTGCTCAAAAAAGCAAAATCATTTTTAATGGCCAAATTCTTTGGAAAGAAATATGGACAGAGTTTTTAGTTGATGAAAGTAACAATTGTAGGACAAATAAAGAATAGGCAAACCGGTCTTGGAAAAGCTATTAATGATTTTCAAGATTATTGTGAGAAGGAAGCAGAAAAAGTGATGTCGATTGACATTACAGATAATAAAAAATTTTTTTATTATATCTATCTTATTTTAAAAGTAAATACAGATGTTTTCTATTTTACACCTTCTGGTTCCGTGGGGGGGAATATTCGAGATTCTATTTATCTACTTCTGATGATTTTAAAACGTAAGAAAATTGTAACTCATTTTCATAATAGTGCTTTTGGTAAAGTGGTAAATAAAAATAAAATACTGAGAATTATTAATAAAAGTATTTATCAACGTGTTGACAAAATCATCTTACTAGGACATAAATCTAAGATAATGTTTGAGCCGTTAATGATTCCAAATGAAAAATTTGAAATTATACGGAATGGAATTGATGGAAATTTGTTTATATCTGAAGAAGATTTAGAAGCAAAACAAAAATCAAAGCCGATAAATATTATTTATTTTAGCAATATGCTAAAGGAAAAAGGCTACGACATTGTATTAGACCTAGCTACAAACATGCAAAGTAATTCTAACTATCATTTTTACTTTTCAGGAAAGTTTTTTGATGTTACCCTCGAAAATGAGTTCAAACATAGAATATCTACAATGGGAAATGTAACTTACTTTAATGGTGTATATGGAGAAGAAAAGGAACAACTTCTTAAAAAAATGCACTATTTTATTTTACCTACAAGTTATAAAGATGAGACCTTACCAATTAGTATGTTAGAAGCTATGGCAAATGCTTTGTATATCATAGTTAGTGATGTTGGAGTTATTTCAGAAGTTGTTAATAAGGAAACAACTACTTTATTGCCAACTATAAAAGTAGATACTCCTTTAGAGATTCAGCATATAATTGAAGCTACAATCGACAGTATTCAAGATAAGAATTTTAAAATCGTTGATCTTAAATATAATTTTTCAAATGATTTAATTCAGAAACGAATATTTGGAATTCTAGAAGGAATAAATTTTTAATCAAGTAAATAAGGTACTTTTAAAGAGTATGAAAAAAATTGTAAAAGAATATTTTTTGTTAAAAAATACTTTCAATCCTCAGATTGCAAGAAATAAATTATTTGAGAAAATTTGGGGAAGATTGAGTAAGATTCCCTTACTTAGAGATAAAACTGCAAATTTCTATTTTAGAAAGCATGAAACCATTTTACAATATCTTGAGAATGAGTTTGAATATTTCTTAAAAAATTATTTATATGATGAAGAAATAGAGTTTGATAATTCTAACAGTAAGATAATATTTTCAATGTGGATTCAAGGTGAAGAGAATGCTCCTAAAATTGTTCAAAAGACAATTGAAAGTCAAAGAAGTTATGCAGAAAGATATGATTATCAGTATGTTCTTTTGGACGAAAAGAATCTTTTTAATTATATTGATCTACCAGAAATCATTATTGAAAAATATAAAAATGGAATTATCGATTTTATCAAGTTTTCAGATATTGTTAGGGTTACTTTACTTGCTAAATATGGTGGTGTATGGTTAGATTCGACAATATATCTAGAAACATCAGAGAAATTAGAGTATTTAGAAAATGATTTTTACACAATTCGTTTGAAAAATGATGAAAAAATACCCAAATTTGTACCTAAGGGTAGATGGACTGGTTTTTGTTTAGCTGGAAAACAAAATTTTATTTTATTTAAATTTTTAAGAGATTTTCAAATTGAATACTTTCGAAGATTTAATGTGGCAATTGATTATTTTTTAATTGATTATCTTATTGAGCTAGCGTATCGGAAAATCAATTCTGTGAATAATTCAATAAATGAAAATTCAGAAACAAATCCAGAGTTGTTCTTTTTGGCAACAAATATGTCAAAAAAATACAATGATCATGATTGGAAAGAGGTTCTAAAGAATACCTCTCTTTTTAAATGTACATATAAGGTGAAAATCAACTCGAATGAGGGAACATATTTTAATAAAATTATAGATAAATGAAGGAGATAAGCATGATTTCAGTAATTATACCTGTATATAATGTTGAAGATTATTTAAGAAATGCACTAGAAAGTCTGCTAAATCAAACTATTAAAGATTTTGAAGTCATATTAGTAAATGATGGTTCAACAGATTCATCAGGTACTATTTGTGAAAGTTATGCATGCCGATATAAAAATTTCCATGTCTATCATAAAGCAAATGGTGGCCAATCAGAAGCAAGAAATTACGGATTAAAAAAAGCAAAAGGTGAATTTATTACTTATTTAGATTCTGATGATTATTTTGAACCATATGCTTTAGAAGTTTTTCTGCAAATCCAACAAAAGTATGGTGTTGATATTGTGTCTACTACGGAAAATGAAGTTTATAAGGTGGAATTAAAAAAACAAGATACTAATATTCAACTTTCTGAAAAAAACATAAGAATATTGGATAATCGGACTTTTTTAGAAAAAGCACTTTATAATGATGAAATTACTGTCTCAAATGGAGGGAAATTATTTAAAAAGAATATTCTTAATGTGACATATCCAAATGGTAAAATATATGAAGATTTATATGTGTTTTCAGAGATTGCACTGAATGCAACGAAAATTGCCCATACTGATATTCAACTGTATAACTATCTTATTCGTAAAGGAAGTACAGTACATTCTAGTTTTAAAAAAAATCAATATGATTTCTTTGAGGCTATTGATCACAATGAAGATATAATTCTTGATAGAATCCCTGATGATATTGAGATTAAAAAGGCATTGATTGCTAAGAGAGTTATTGGTTCTTTTATTTTAAGTAATCAGGCAATAAAGACTTCCAAAGAGGATATTAGAAAAATAAAAGAAAAAATTAAACCATATTTAAAAGATGTTCTTTTAAATAAAAAAATCCCAACATCTAGAAAAATACAGTGTTCACTTTTTCTAATATCGTCCAGATTATACTATTTTTTGAAGGAATATTTAACAAAGGAGAAGGGAAATGGCTCTTAAAATTTTAGTGTTGGGAATGAGTTCAACAAAAGCCGGAACTGAAATTTTTATACTTAACTATTTTAATAATATTAATAAGCATGATATTCAATTTGATTTTATTAAACGATCGAAAAGTAAAATTGTTTTAGAGGATGAGATTTTAGAAGCAGGTTCAAAAATATTTTATATTCCAAAGAAAAGCGAAGATTATTTTGGCTATAAAAAATCAATGAAGAATTTATTTTCATCATTTTCTCAAAATTATGATGCAATTTGGTGCCATGAGATGAGTGTTACTAATATTGATTTTTTAAAATATGCCAAAAAATACGGTATAAACATACGAATAATTCATAGTCATAGTTCACAATATTATGGAAGTAAATGGAAATATATTTTACATTTAATAAATATCAGTAAATTGCCAAATTTAGCAACACATTATTTTGCATGCTCTAATTTAGCAGCTGATTATTTATTTAAAAATAGTATAAGAAAAAAGGCTAAAATTGTACCCAATGCAATTGACGTTGAAAATTTTTTATTTTCTGAAAATGATAGAAATCAATTACGTGAAAAATTAGGTTGGACAGAGTGTAAAATTATTGGAAATGTGGGGCGCTTGTCCCCACAAAAAAATCAATTATTTTTACTGGATGTATTTGCTGCTGCATATAAAAAAAATAATAGACTCAGATTGATTATTTTAGGAAGTGACTGTGGATCAAAAGTTCAAATTGAAGAAAAAATTTATGAATTGGGTTTACAAGATGTAGTATTATTACCAGGAAGTCAAACTAATATTAAGCCATGGTTAAGTGCTATGGATTTGTTTGTATTTCCTTCAATATACGAGGGATTAGGAATTGCAGCTCTTGAAGCACAGGCTAATGGGTTACCGGTAATAGCTAGTACAGAAGTTCCAGAAGAAGTAAATATAACAGGAAAAGTAAGATTTGTATCGTTAAATGACAGAATTGAAATATGGGAAAGAAAAATTTTAGAGTTAGTTGATGAACCACGTGAAAATTCAGAGCGTATTCATCAAATTTTTGAGGAAAAAGGATATAATATTAAAAATCAAGCTAAAAACTTGAAATATTTTTTAGAGGTAGAACATTGAATTATCAGTTAGTAGAAGAGTATGGTCAACATAAGCATGCTGGTAGTAAGGCTAAAAATGATTGTATTAAAATTTTAGATGAGATAGGTTTAAAAAAAATAGGTTTGTTTCGTAAAGAAGAAAGCAATACTTCAGTAACTGCAAAACTGAAGCGACAAATGGATTTATTTTTGCAATGGAGAAAAATATATCATCAACTTGAACCTAATGATACATTATTGATTCAACATCCATTTTTATATACTGATATTGGAAGAAATTATTTTTTAAAGAAATTTAAAAATAAAAACATCAAATTAATTTTATTAGTACATGATATAGAAATCATTAGAAATCTTTTTCAAGAAAATCATTATAATACTGAATTTCAACAAATGGTTCCAGTCACAGATTATTTTATCATTCATAATGAGAATATGAAAAAATGGCTTGTTGAATATGGTATTGATTCTAATAAATTAATTGTATTAGAAATTTTTGATTATTTGAATGAAAAAGACCTATCAGAGAAAGTATTGTACGATAAATCAGTTATTATAGCTGGAAATTTAAGTCAAGAGAAAAGCCCCTATATTTATGAATTATCAAAAGTTCCAGATGTACAATTTAATCTAATGGGAGTTAATTATACAGAAGAAAAAGAAACACAAAATATTCACTATTTAGGAGCTTTTGAATCAGATGAAGTTCCATTTCAATTAAAAAGTGGATTCGGTCTTGTTTGGGATGGAATTAGTATAGAAACTTGTGATGGTCCAACGGGAAATTATTTACGGTATAATAATCCTCATAAATTATCGTTATACTTATCTTCAGGGTTACCTGTGATTGTATGGAAAGAATCTGCATTAGCTGAATTTATAAGTTCACAAAAGTTAGGCTTAGTAATTTCTAGTCTTTATGAATTATCAGATATTTTAGACACAATCACTGAAAAACAGTATCAAGAATTTGTTGAAAATATTCAAGAAGTAAGAGAGAAGTTAAAAAAAGGGTTTTATCTAAAAAAATCAATAAACGAAATACTTACTTAGTGAATGGAAGGAGAATTTAATGCTTTATTTTTCATTTATTATGAGTCTATTTTTATTTTTTATAAATTTCAATCTGACACAAAGAGAATATTTACATCCTTCTAATATTTACTATGTAATTTTTGTTGTGACACAATTTTTTTGTATATTAGGCCAGGAATATTATGGGATATCTTTTAATGGAGGAACTGTGTTCATTATCCTATCAACAATGATAGTGTTTACAGTGGTTTCATTACTTTCTAGAAAAATATTAATGCCGAATGCAAGAAATATAAGTTCAAATCCAAATGTAATAGAATTTAACTTTTGGTTAAAAGCAATTGTTCTAGCAATTCAAATTGTGACAATATTTTATTTTTATAATTTTATTAATAGATTATTTATAGCAGGAAATGGTTATAGTGGAAGTTTACCTGAGTTGATAAATTATTATGATCAAATTCTTAAATTTAATTCAATTAGAGGGAGAGAATTAAATATTTCCGCTGCTAAAGTTTATTATTACCTGAAAGCTTTCACAGATGCTAGTTCTTACATCGCTTTATATTTACTAATTAAAAAGTATTTAGTGTCTAAAGTAGTGGACAAATTTTTTATATTAATTGTTGCAAACTATTCTTTCTTTTTACTATTACAAGGAAGTCGTAGTCCATTATTTCGATTGATAACAAGTGCAATGATATTATGGTACTTTCTTTACTTTTACTTAAATGATCGAAAGTTGAACATTAAATTTATAATGAAGATTATAAATTTAATGTTACTAATAGTTCCATTTTCGATATTGTTTTTATTCTTAACTGGTCGAAATGGTGATGGTGGGCAAATTGATTTACTTCAGTATTTATATATATATATTGGAGCACCCTTGTTAAATTTAAATAATTTTATTAGTAGTGCTTATAATTCTTTACCTTTATCTCACTTTTTTGGAGAACAAACATTTTATGGTGCCCATGCCATACTACAAAAACTATTTGGGAACTATTCATCTACTATAGAATATATCGTAGGCTCTGCTTCTTGGCAGAATGCTTCAAATGGTTTATCAACAGGTAATGTGTTGACAACTTATTATCCAGTTGTTTATGATTTTGGTATATTGGGGGTTCTTCCTATCTCAATAATTTTTTCTCTGTACTATATTTTAACCTATGATCGGTTATTTTTGATAAAATCAAATAAAATTATTGATTTCAGATTGTTTCTATATTCATATTTAATAAACGATTTGGTTATGTTGATTTTTTCAAACAGATTTTTTGAAACGATATTATCAATTGAGTTTATAAGATTTTATATATTCGCAGCTGTAATTATTTATCTACTCAACAGGAGTTACAAAGGCATTGAAAATAAATAGATGTTCTAGTTTTTTAAAAGAGGAGAGATATAAAATATTTAAGTGGAAAAAATAAATGAAAAACAATCAAATTAGATCGATTAAATACAATTTTGTCATGAATCTTATCTTGACAGCATCTAACTTTTTATTTCCTTTGATTACTTTTCCTTATGTTTCTCGTGTACTGCAAGTCGAGGCTAATGGAATAATAGCTTATGTAACCTCTATAGTGAGCTATTTTTCATTAGTAGCATCTTTGGGAATTCCGACATATGGAATTCGTGCTGCTGCAACTGTTCGTGATGATAAACGTAAGCTGTCAAAAGTTGTACAGGAGCTACTGATAATTAATATTGTTTTGGTTGGGTTTGTATTAATTATTTATTTTATTATGCTTTTTACAGTTCCTTCGATGCTAGTCTATAGTGAGCTGTTTTATATAAATGCTATCGGTATTATTTTAAATGTTCTTGGTGTTAATTGGTTTTTTCAGGCTATTGAGCAATATGATTATATAACAGTTAGATCTATTATATTTCGTGTTCTTTCTATAGCATTAATGTTTATATTTGTTCACCAACCAAGCGATTATATTATATATGGATTAATTTTAGTTTTATCGAGTGCTGGTTCCAATATTTTAAATTTTAAGCGTTTATTTAAGTACATAACACTAAAAAAACAGGACAAGTATGAATTCGTACCGCATTTTAAACCTATTTTAATCTTATTTGCTCAGTCATTGGTCATTTCAATTTATACAAATTTGGACTTGATTATGCTGGGAAGTATAAAAGATTCTTATGAAGTGGGGCTATATACAGCAGCAACAAAGCTAAAACTAATTTTATTAAGTGTTGTAAATTCATTAGGAAATGTTTTATTACCTCGGATGTCCTATTATGTGAGAAGAAATATGAAGGAACAGTTTGAACGTGTCATGGCTCAAGCCCTAAACTTTACGTTGTTTATTAGTCTTCCATTAGCTATATTTTTTACTTTGAATGCCAATGAAAGTCTTCTTATTCTCGCTGGAGAGCAGTATCTTGGTGCTGTACTCAGTATGCAGTTTTTAACAATTGCAGTAATTCCTATAGGAATCACTGGAGTATTAGGGATTCAAGTATTAACACCTTTGGAGAAAGAAAAATATCTTTTAATTTCAGTTATTGTTGGTGCAGTTATTGATCTACTATTAAATTTTATCTTAATTTCGCCCTATGGTTCAAGTGGAGCAGCGTTTGCTACTATGATTGCTGAGTTTGCTGTCTTGTTCGTTCAGATTTACTATACGAGAGAGTTACTCTTTAAAATAATACATCAAATAGTTGGAATACGCTATCTATTTACAGTAGGGATAAGTGCTTTAGGAATGATTCTTGTGAAGAGCTTACAACTAAGTCATTTTTGGTTATTATGTGTAGAAGGAATTATTTTCTTCGGAAGTTATGCTGTGATTCTAGTATTATTAAAGGATGATTTCATTCTTAATTTTCTTGAAAATTTTTATAAGAAATTAAAGAAAATTTAACTAATTAATTATTTTGGAAAATTTATTTTTGAAGGGGTGTATTATGTACGATTATCTTGTTGTTGGTGCTGGTCTTTTTGGCGCGGTTTTTGCCCATGAAGCAGCCTTAAAAGGAAAAAAAGTAAAAGTCATTGAAAAACGAAATCATATTGCGGGTAATATCTATACTCGTGAAGAGGAAGGAATTCAAGTTCATCAATATGGTGCCCATATCTTCCATACTTCTGATAAGGAGATTTGGGATTATGTAAATCAGTTTGCTGAGTTTAACCGTTACACAAACTCCCCTGTTGCAAATTATAAGGGAGAGATTTATAACTTACCTTTTAATATGAATACCTTCAATAAACTTTGGGGAGTTGTAACGCCAGCAGAAGCACAGGCTAAGATTGATGAGCAACGTGCTGTTTTAAATGGCAAAACTCCTGAAAATCTGGAAGAACAGGCTATTTCTCTTGTAGGTACAGACATCTACGAAAAATTAATCAAAGACTATACAGAGAAACAGTGGGGCAAGCCAACTACGGAACTTCCAGCCTTTATCATTCGCCGTTTGCCAGTACGCCTGACCTACGATAACAACTATTTTAATGATACCTATCAAGGGATTCCAATAGGTGGCTACACTCAAATAGTTGAAAAAATGTTGGATCATGAAAACATTGATGTAGAAACAAATGTTGATTTCTTTGCGAATAAAGAACAATATATGAAGGACTTCCCTAAAATTGTCTTTACTGGTATGATTGATGAATTCTTTGATTATAAATTAGGTGAACTAGAGTACCGTAGTCTTCGTTTTGAAAATGAGACCTTGGATATGGAGAATTACCAAGGAAATGCAGTTGTGAACTATACGGATGCAGAAACTCCATATACTCGTATTATTGAACACAAACATTTTGAGTTTGGGAATCAAGAAAAGACTATCATTACTAAAGAACATTCTAAAACATGGGAAAAAGGTGATGAGCCTTATTATCCAGTAAATAATGATCGTAATAATCATTTGTATAAATCATATAAAAAATTGGCTGATGAGCAAGGGAATGTTATCTTTGGTGGTCGTTTAGGACACTATCGTTATTACGATATGCACCAAGTAATTGGAGCAGCTTTGCAGTGTGTAAGAAATGAGTTAGATTAAAGAATTAAAACTGTGTCTCAGATGCTATTTACAAATATGATCAATAATTCCTTGACTACCTAATGTAGTTGAGGTTTTTTGATATTATTCATATTTTTGCGAAACTGTTGTTTAAAAAATAATTTTCTAAAATTCAGAAAATTCTATTGACAGGACTTTAAAAAGGGTCTATAATGGATAGAAAAACAAAGGAGAATACTATGAAAACAAGGAAAGTATTGGCTCTTGCGGGAGTCACTTTATTAGCAGCTGGTGTCTTAGCGGCTTGTTCTGGTGGTTCTGCTACTAAAGGTGAGCAGACTTTTGCATTTACCTACGAGACAGACCCAGATAATCTCAACTATTTGACAACCAGCAAGGCAGCTACTTCAAACATTACTAGTAACGTCATTGATGGATTGCTTGAAAATGACCGTTATGGGAATCTTGTTCCCTCTATGGCAGAGGACTGGTCAGTTTCTAAAGATGGTTTGACCTACACTTATAAGATTCGTCAGGATGCCAAGTGGTACACATCTGAAGGTGAAGAATATGCTCCTGTCAAGGCTCAAGACTTTGTAACAGGTCTTAAATATGCAACAGATAAGAAATCACAAGCTCTTTACTTGGTACAGGATTCAATTAAGGGGCTGGATGCTTATGCTAAAGGGGAAAATAAAGATTTTTCTCAAGTTGGAATTAAAGCCCTTGACGATCAAACAGTCCAATACACTTTGAACAAACCTGAAAGTTTTTGGAATTCTAAAACAACAATGGGTGTCTTGGCACCAGTTAATGAAGAGTTTTTGAACTCAAAAGGGGATGATTTTGCTAAAGCGACAGATCCAAGCAGTATCTTGTATAATGGTCCTTATTTGTTAAAATCTCTTGTGGCTAAATCTTCCGTTGAATTTGCAAAAAACCCTAACTACTGGGATAAGGATAATGTTCATGTTGATAAGATAAAATTGTCATTCTGGGATGGTCAAGATACCAGCAAACCTGCGGAAAACTTTAAAGATGGTAGTCTTACAGCAGCCAGACTTTATCCTACAAATGCAAGTTTTGCAGAACTTGAAAAAACGATGAAGGACAATATTGTCTATACCCAACAAGATTCGACTACGTATCTAGTGGGAACAAATATTGATCGTCAGTCCTATAAATATACTTCTAAGACTAGCGACGAACAAAAGACATCTACTAAAAAGGCTCTCTTAAACAAGGATTTCCGTCAGGCTATTGCCTTTGGTTTTGATCGTACGGCCTATGCTTCACAAGTGAACGGTGCCAGTGGTGCAAGCAAAATTTTGCGTAATCTCTTTGTGCCACCAACATTTGTTCAAGCTGATGGGAAAAACTTTGGCGATATGGTCAAAGAAAAATTGGTGACTTACGGGGATGAATGGAAGGATGTTAATCTGGCCGATGCCCAAGATGGATTATATAATCCTGAAAAAGCCAAGGCAGAATTTGCCAAAGCTAAGTCCGCTCTACAAGCTGAGGGAGTACAATTCCCAATTCACCTAGATATGCCAGTTGACCAGACAGCAACTACAAAAGTTCAACGTGTACAGTCTTTCAAACAATCGGTTGAAGAAACCTTGGGTGCAGATAATATCGTAATTGATATTCAACAACTACAAAAAGATGAAGTCTTGAATATTACCTACTTTGCTGAAACAGCAGCTGGAGAAGATTGGGATATTTCAGATAATGTGGGTTGGAATCCAGACTTTGCGGATCCATCTACTTACCTCGATATTATCAAACCATCAGTTGGTGAAAACACTAAAACCTACCTTGGCTTTGATTCTGGTACAGATAATGCTGCAGCTAAGAAGGTTGGTCTGAACGACTATGAGAAATTGGTAACTGAAGCTGGAAATGAGACAATAGATGTAGCAAAACGTTATGATAAGTATGCTGCAGCCCAAGCTTGGTTGACAGATAGTGCCTTGATTATTCCAACAACATCACTCACTGGTCGCCCAATCTTGTCTAAGATGGTACCATTTACGATGCCGTTTGCCTTCTCTGGTAACAAGGGGACAAGCGATCCGCTCCTATACAAATACTTGGAACTTCAAGACAAGGCAGTCACTGTGGATGAATATCAAAAAGCTCAAGATAAATGGATGAAAGAAAAAGAAGAATCCAATAAAAAAGCGCAAGAAGAACTCGCAAAACATGTGAAATAAGATAAAAAAGAAGTTAGTTATTCGCTAACTTCTTTTGGTTTATCGAAAATGAGTTGAAACCTCTCTTCACTTTCAAAGATTATGCAGCTAATTTTTTGTAGAAAAAATCCTGAGTTTTTATTCTCAGGATTTTCTTTCATCTCACTGTTGTGGTTGTTGAACTTGTGGATTTTGTGGCGTTGGTTGTACTGGTTGTGTCGGTTGAGCAGCCTGGCCAGCTTGTCCTTGGTTAGGATCAGTTGCTGGAGCATTATTGGGTTGTTGACCAACCGTCGTACTTGCCTGTGTAGTTGAACTTTCAGCTGTTGTGCTTGGAGTTTCTACTGTTTGTGTTTGTTGTGTAGCTGGATTATTCCAAGTGTTCTTGGCACTATTTTGGAAGACGAATTCTCCATTTCGGAACAGGCCGTTTGGCATCGTCCAATCTCCAGGTTGGTCATCTTCTGATAGATACGATATCATTGAGCGATAAACCTTAGCAGCAACTAGGAAACCATCTCCAACGATTGGAGTTAAACGATTTGAGTAACCAGTCCATACAGCCATAGAATACTTACGAGTATAACCTACAAACATTTCATCTGGAGCTACGTAGCCAGTGTTCTTGATATACTTTTCAATTTCGTCATCAGTATAGTTAGAAGTACCTGTCTTACCTGCTTGTGGAAGCCATGGTAGGTAAGCACCACGTCCGGTTCCGTAAGCTAAAACAGTTTTCATCATTTCGGTCATCATATAGGCAGTAGTTTCTTTCATAGCTCGTGTACCAGCATCAGAAAATTCTTTTTCACTACCATCACTAAAGACGATTTTATTGATATACATTGGTTTGTGGTAAATACCACCATTAGCAAAGGCGGCATAAGCAGCAGCCATTTTTTCACTACTTGCACCGTATTGTTTGTTAGATTCTGTTGTATTACTTGAAATGGCGTTAGCATAGTGGATGCTTGGATAATCGATACCTAAGCCATTTAGGAAGGTTTTCGCTCGATCTAAACCAACTTTATTTAATGTTTCAACAGCTGTAACATTACGTGACTGTTGGAGTGCATACTGAATTGTAATATTTCCAAAGTAGCCATGATCCCAGTTGTAGACAGGAGTATCAGTACCAG
The DNA here is from genome assembly GCF_946190065.1 of Streptococcus mitis. Taxonomy (GTDB): domain Bacteria; phylum Bacillota; class Bacilli; order Lactobacillales; family Streptococcaceae; genus Streptococcus; species Streptococcus mitis_DE. Next base: position 12,695 of record NZ_CAMHZD010000003.1, on the reverse strand, counting down.
GATAGTTATAAGGAACATCATGTACAATAGAAGCAGTAGAATCATAGACTCCATATTCTAAAGCAGGAGCATAGTCAGTGATTGGTTTCATAGTAGAACCCCAGTCACGGTTGGTTTCAACGGCTTGGTTGATTCCAAAAGATACATTACTTGATTGGTGACGAGCTCCTAACTGAGCAATGACTTTACCATTCGTTACATCCACGATAGTGGAAGCTACTTGAAGTTCATCATCTGGATAAGCAACGTACTCATCTGTATTGTAAACATCCCAAAGTCTCTGTTGAACATTTTTGTCGACATTAGTATAGACTTCCATACCTGTGGTAAGAAGGTTGTAGCCAGTTTCTTGTTCGACTTGGTCGATTACTTCTTTGAGGTAGTTGTCCATATAGGCTGGGTAACTATTGGCTGACTTCAAGCTTTGAAGACCGTCAGTGATAGGCGTATTAATAGCTTTTTCGTAATCTTCTGCACTGATATATTTCTGTCCCTTCATTTCTGAAAGTACCAAGTTACGACGCTCTAGAGCAGCTTCTGGGTGGGAATATGGATCATATTGGTTAGGTGCCTGAGGCATTCCGGCTAGGAGTGCTAACTGTGGTAAGCTTAAATCCTTCAAGTCTTTTCCATAGTAATTTTCGGCTGCGGTTTGCATTCCATAGTTACCGTTAGACATATAGACTTTGTTGATGTAATAGGTCAGGATTTCTTGCTTGGTTGCTTTTTGCTCTAATTGAACGGCTAGCCAAGCTTCTTGAGCTTTACGTGATATGGTTTGGTCAGCAGTTGAAGTAGAAAAGTAAGTTAATTTAATCAATTGCTGGGTTAAGGTTGAAGCCCCTTGGAGTCCCCCTTGTCCTTGGAGGTTTCTCAATGTAGCTCCCATGATACGAATAGTATCAACACCTCTATGATCAAAGAAGCGGTGATCTTCGATTGAGACGATAGCTTTAACCAAATCAGTGGGAATTTCATTGGCTTGAGCATTTACGCGACGTTCAGAACCAAGGTCAGCAATCAGTTCGTTCTTATTGTCATAAATCTTGCTAGAAGTTGTCGCGACTAGTTTACTTTCAGATAAGGCTGGAGCCTTGCTAACAAAGTAGAGGAAGACACCACCACCTAATAGAAATAAAGCGATAAATAAGGTAAGGAATGTAATTCCCATATACTTTAAAAATCGCAGAATAATTTGTTTATTCATCTTGTTTTACCACCTAGTAAATGTTCTTTGATAATATCGAGATAGGGAATTTGAGGGAAAGCACCTGGCTCCACTAAATATCCGTTTTCCCGAATATATCCAAGTGGCATTGATTTTTGACCCTTATCTTGATGAAAAAAGCGAATCAAATCAAGTGCCGGTAACAAGTAAGTTTCTTGTTGAGAAGAAAAATGAAGCAGTACGAAGCAAATACCCTGCTGTTCTAGAACTTGTTCCATGTGTTGAATCTGGTGAAGATGAAAGTTCTTCATTGGAATAGCATTCTTTTGTCGTGTTTCCTTGGCTTCAAAGTCAATGTAATGTCCTCTATATACGCCAGAGTAATCCGTTGTGGAAGCTTGTCTAAAATAGGCTTCTACAATTTTGGCTCGACTCCGTTGAGGATAGTCTACTCGAACAATCTGAACAGGCGTTGGCTTTTTATGGATAACGGCCATGCCATGCATTAGATAATAGTCGTTAGTAGCGTTAATCATCTTTTCAAAAGTCATTCCTCGATTTGCGAAATTTTTTGGTTGAGAAATAGATGTTTGACTTTTTTTTGATGAAATTTTATGAGGATAGTTGACCATATTTCTCCTTATTGGTACAATAACATCACTCTATTATACCATAAAAATAGAAAGAAAGGTGCAAAAATGACTACAGCTTTAATTATGGGCTATTCTAACTTCGACTTGGGTGTGTTTAACGAAAAGGATATCAGGTTAAAAGTTATAAAGAAAGCTATTCGAAGGGATTTAGAAAGTTTAGCAGAAGAGGGACTTAAATGGCTGGTATTTACAGGGAATTTAGGATTTGAATCTTGGGTTCTCGATATTGCAAGTGAAATGAAAGACGAGTATGATTTTAGCCTAGCTACCATTTTTGATTTTGAAACACACGGGGAAAGTTGGAATGAAGCGAATCAGGTTAAACTTAGCCAATTTAAGCAGGTCGATTTTGTTAAATATGCTTATTCTAATTATGAAAACATGGGACAACTACGTGATTACCAACGATTTTTGTTGGAAAATACTGATTTAGCCTATTTTTTCTATGATCCAGAAAACGAGACAAAATTAAAATTTATGGATAACTTGATGACAAATCAGGAAGGATATCGTATAAAAAGGCTAACCTTTGAAGACTTAAATGAGCTGGCAGAAAATTTTTCTGAAAAGTAAGCCTTTGACCTTGATTTTTGTTTGCCTTTTTTTATATAATAATACTATTAGAAATTGAGAATGGAGAGAGAGATGGCAAGTATTATTTTTACAGCAAAAGATATTTTTGAGCAAGAGTTTGGACGTGAAGTTCGTGGGTATAGTAAGGTTGAAGTTGATGAATTTTTGGATGATGTCATCAAGGACTATGAAACTTATGCTGCTCTAGTCAAATCTCTCCGTCAAGAAATTGCTGAGTTGAAGGAAGAATTATCTCGTAAACCAAAACCTTCACCAGTTCAAGCAGAGCCTCTTGAAGCGGCAACTACAAGCTCTATGACGAATTTTGATATTTTGAAACGCTTGAATCGTCTCGAAAAAGAAGTATTTGGAAAACAAATTTTGGATAACTCTGATTTATAAGAGCTTATTTAAAATGTGCAATTTTTGGATAATCGCGTGGAGAGAATTTCTTTTCATGAGGAAAGTCCATGCTAGCACAGGCTGTGATGCCTGTAGTGTTTGTGCTAGGCGAAACCATAAGCCTAGGGACGAGAAATCGTTACGGCAGTTGAAATGGCTAAGTCCTTGGATAGGTCAGAGTAGGCTTGAAAGTGCCACAGTGACGGAGTCTTTCTGGAAACGGAGAGAGTGGAACGCGGTAAACCCCTCAAGCTAGCAACCCAAATTTTGGTCGGGGCATGGAGTGCACGGAAACGAACGTAGTACTCTGACTGCTATCAGCTCTATGCTGTTAGTGGTAGACAGATGATTATCGAAGGAAGTGGTCCTAGTCACTTCTGGAACAAAACATGGCTTATAGAAAATTGCATATAGGTTGGGGCTGAGAAAACTTTCTCAACCTCATTTTTTAAAGTGGACATATAGAAAGGTCTGATAAGACTGAAAATGAAAAAAGAATTTAATTTAATCGCGACCGCTGCGGCGGGTCTTGAAGCCGTTGTTGGGCGAGAAATGCGGGAGTTGGGCTACGATTGTCAGGTTGAAAATGGCCGTGTTCGTTTTCAAGGAGACGCGAGAGCCATCATCGAAACCAACCTCTGGCTTCGTGCAGCAGACCGTATTAAGATTATCGTTGGATCTTTCCCTGCTAAGACTTTTGAGGAGCTGTTTCAGGGAGTTTTTGCTCTAGATTGGGAAAATTATTTACCGCTTGGGGCTCGTTTTCCGATTTCAAAAGCCAAATGTGTTAAATCTAAACTTCACAATGAGCCAAGTGTTCAGGCTATTTCTAAGAAAGCTGTTGTTAAGAAGTTGCAGAAACACTATGCCCGTCCAGAAGGGGTTCCTCTGATGGAAACTGGTCCTGAGTTTAAGATTGAGGTTTCTATTCTCAAAGATGTGGCAACTGTCATGATTGATACGACAGGGTCTAGCCTCTTTAAACGTGGTTATCGTACCGAAAAAGGGGGAGCTCCTATCAAGGAAAACATGGCGGCAGCCATTTTGCAACTCTCTAACTGGTATCCAGATAAGCCCTTGATTGATCCGACCTGTGGTTCAGGAACTTTCTGTATCGAGGCAGTTATGATTGCTAGGAAGATGGCTCCTGGTCTTCGTCGCTCCTTTGCCTTTGAGGAATGGGATTGGATTAGTGATCGTTTGATCCAAGAAGTGCGTACAGAAGCAGCTAAGAAAGTGGATCGTGAGCTTGAGCTAGATATCATGGGCTGTGATATCGATGCTCGCATGGTGGAAATTGCTAAGGCTAATGCACAGGCAGCAGGTGTTGCAGGAGATATTACCTTTAAGCAGATGCGCGTGCAGGATTTGCGTTCTGATAAAATCAATGGAGTGATTATCTCTAACCCACCTTATGGAGAACGCTTGTCAGATGATGCAGGGGTTACTAAGCTTTATGCTGAGATGGGGCAAGTATTTGCGCCTCTGAAAACCTGGAGTAAGTTTATCCTAACTAGCGATGAAGCCTTTGAGATCAAGTACGGTAGTCAAGCGGATAAGAAGCGTAAGTTGTACAACGGAACTTTAAAAGTTGATTTGTATCAATATTTTGGTCAACGTATTAAACGTCAGGAAGTAAAGTAGGAAGGAAAACTCATGAGTAAGAAAAGACGGAATCGTCATAAAACAGAACATCAAGAAGCGCAATTTGATTTTGATGATGCCAAAGAGCTAACGGTTGGAGAAGCCATGCGAAAAAATGAAGAGGTGGAAGCAGGTGTGTTGCCTGGAGATTCTATCTTGGACAAGTATGTGAAACAACATAAAGATGAAATTGAAGCAGATAAGTTTGAAACACGTCAGTTTAGCAAGGATGATCTAGTTGAAAAAGAAGAGGTAGAAGAGATAGAGGAGACTCAGACTCTGGATAATTTGCTTCAAGAGCTTCGTGAGGAAACAGGAGTAACTTCTCCAGATCAAGAAGATGAATTGCGTCAGTTTGATGATTTAGAATTAACACGAGTTTCAGAAGCTCCTCTTGTCGAAGAATTTGAGACGGAAGAGGTACCATTAGTTGGAACGGAAGAGGCTCTCACACGTTCTCGAGTCACAGATAGTGAAGATGGAAAAAGTAAGAAGAAATGGGTGCTTTACGGTATTCTAGCAGCTTTAGTGGTTCTTATCCTTGGAACTGGTTATTATGTTTATCGTCAAGTGGCTCGTTCGACCAAGGAAATCCAAACTTCTCAATCAACTACAAATACGCAGTCAGATGCGGAAGAATTCAATAATTTATATGATGCCTTCTATACAGATAGCAATAAAACGGCTTTGAAAAATAGCCAGTTTGATAAGTTGAGCCAACTGAAGACCCTGCTTGATAAGCTGGAAGGTAGTCGTGAACATACCCTTGCCAAATCGAAGTATGATAGTCTAGCAACGCAAATCAAGGCCATTCAAGATGTAAATGCACAATTTGAGAAGCCAGCTATTGTTGATGGTGTGTTAGATACCAATGCCAAAGCCAAATCGAATGCTAAATTTACAGATATTAAAACTGGGAATACGGAGCTGGATAAATTGCTAGATAAGGCTATTAGCCTTGGTAAGAGCCAGCAAACAAGTACTTCTAGCTCAAGTTCAAGTCAAACTAGTAGCTCTAGTCAAGCAAGTTCAAATACTACTAGTGAGACAAGCCCAAGTAGCTCAAATACTGCATCAAATGAGACTAGAAGTTCTCGTAGTGAAATCAATATGGGCGTATCAAGTGCAGGAGTTGCTGTTCAAAGAAGTGCGAGTCGTGTTTCTTATAACCAGTCTGCTATTGATGATAGCAATAACTCTGCTTGGGATTTCGCTGATGGCGTCTTGGAACAAATCCTAGCGACTTCACGCTCACGTGGTTATATCACTGGTAACCAATACATCCTCGAACGTGTCAATATCGTTAATGGCAATGGTTATTACAACCTCTACAAGCCAGATGGAACCTATCTCTTTACCCTTAACTGTAAGACAGGATATTTTGTTGGAAATGGTTCTGGACATGCGGATGACTTGGACTACTAAGCAGTCGTTACAAAATTCTTTCTTTTCAAAAGTAAAAATGATAAAATAAAACAAATTAAACAAGAGGAGTGTCAAATGACAAAAGCTAACTTTGGTGTTGTTGGTATGGCCGTAATGGGTCGTAACCTTGCCCTTAATATTGAATCTCGTGGTTACACAGTTGCTATTTACAACCGTAGTAAAGAAAAAACTGAAGATGTAATTGCTTGCCATCCTGAAAAGAACTTTGTACCAAGCTATGACGTTGAAAGTTTTGTAAACTCAATCGAAAAACCTCGTCGTATCATGCTCATGGTTCAAGCTGGACCTGGTACAGATGCTACAATTCAAGCCCTTCTTCCACACCTTGACAAAGGTGATATCTTGATTGACGGAGGAAACACTTTCTACAAAGATACCATCCGTCGTAATGAAGAATTGGCAAACTCAGGTATCAACTTTATCGGTACTGGAGTTTCTGGTGGTGAAAAAGGTGCCCTTGAAGGTCCTTCTATCATGCCTGGTGGACAAAAAGAAGCCTACGAATTGGTTGCGGATGTTCTTGAAGAAATCTCAGCTAAAGCACCAGAAGATGGCAAACCATGTGTGACTTACATCGGTCCTGATGGAGCTGGTCACTATGTGAAGATGGTCCACAACGGTATCGAGTATGGTGACATGCAATTGATCGCAGAAAGCTATGACTTGATGCAACATTTGCTTGGCCTTTCTGCAGAAGACATGGCTGAAATCTTTACTGAGTGGAACAAGGGTGAATTGGACAGCTACTTGATTGAAATCACAGCTGATATCTTGAGCCGTAAAGACGATGAAGGTCAAGATGGACCAATCGTAGACTACATCCTTGATGCAGCAGGTAACAAGGGAACTGGTAAATGGACTAGCCAATCATCACTTGACCTTGGTGTACCATTGTCACTCATCACTGAGTCAGTATTTGCACGTTACATTTCAACTTACAAAGAAGAACGTGTGCATGCTAGCAAGGTCCTTCCAAAACCAGCTACCTTCAAATTTGAAGGAGATAAGGCTGAGTTGATTGAAAAAATCCGTCAAGCCCTTTACTTCTCAAAAATCATTTCATACGCACAAGGTTTTGCTCAATTGCGTGTAGCTTCTAAAGAAAATAACTGGAACTTGCCATTTGCAGACATCGCATCTATCTGGCGTGATGGCTGTATCATCCGTTCTCGTTTCTTGCAAAAGATTACAGATGCTTACAACCGTGATGCAGATCTTGCCAACCTTCTTTTGGATGAGTACTTCTTGGATGTTACTGCTAAGTACCAACAAGCAGTGCGTGATATCGTAGCTCTTGCGGTTCAAGCTGGTGTGCCAGTGCCAACTTTCTCAGCAGCTATTACTTACTTTGATAGCTACCGTTCAGCTGACCTTCCAGCTAACTTGATCCAAGCACAACGTGACTACTTTGGTGCCCACACTTACCAACGTAAAGACAAAGAAGGAACCTTCCACTACTCTTGGTATGACGAAAAATAAGTAGGTCTGCCATGGGGAAACGGATTTTATTACTTGAGAAAGAACGAAATCTAGCTCATTTTTTAAGTTTGGAACTCCAAAAAGAGCAATACCGAGTTGATCAGGTTGAGGAGGGGCAAAAAGCCCTCTCCATGGCTCTTCAGACAGACTATGACTTGATTTTATTGAATGCTCATCTGGGGGATATGACAGCCCAGGATTTTGCAGACAAGCTGAGTCGAACTAAACCGGCTTCAGTCATTATGGTCTTGGACCATCGCGAAGACTTGCAAGATCAGATTGAGGCAATCCAACGCTTTGCCGTTTCTTACATCTATAAGCCAGTTATTATTGAGAATTTGGTGGCTCGTATTTCAGCGATTTTCCGAGGTCGGGACTTTATCGACCAACACTGTAGTCAGATGAAGGTTCCAACGTCTTACCGCAATCTGCGTATGGATGTAGAACATCATACTGTTTATCGTGGCGAAGAGATGATTGCTCTGACGCGTCGTGAGTATGATCTTTTGGCTACTCTTATGGGAAGCAAGAAAGTCCTGACTCGTGAGCAGTTGTTGGAAAGTGTCTGGAAGTATGAAAGTGCGACAGAAACAAATATTGTGGATGTCTATATCCGTTATCTACGTAGCAAGCTTGATGTAAAAGGTCAAAAAAGCTACATTAAAACCGTGCGTGGTGTTGGTTACACCATGCAAGAATAGAATGGCAGTCATGCTCGTGTAACTGCTTTTTGAGCTCCATACTATCTGTAGCAGGAATCCCTGAATAATAGATAGTATGGAGCTTTTTTGAATAGCTATAAATGATGGCTTGTAATGGTCCAAAGGTCTGGTCAGGGAGAATGATTTCTTCTTGACCATAGTTTATTCTCAATGAAAATCAAGGAGTAAACTAGGAAGCTAGCTACAAGTTGCTCAAAACACTAGTTTTGAGGTTGCAGATGGAAGCTGACGCGGTTTGAAGAGTATTTGTATCTGATGAACTTTACTTTCATAGTTCCCTATTTTTTGGTACTCAAAAGAAATGGCTTATATGTAGGATAAGTTGACATGTTCTTTATAAGTATTCAAAAAATGGCATTTATCATAGTCTTGAAGAAAAGGAAAATTTTATTTTTGTTTTAACGTTATAATATAATAAATGGTTTAAATCCTGAAATATTCTGAAAATAATGGAAAATAATGGAAAATAATAAAAAATAATTAATATAATTGACAAATCTGCTAATGTGAATTATAATATTGATTGTATGTGTATTACATGCTATTTTTTAGATATCAAAAGGAGAAAATGTGATGTATTTTAATCGTAAAAATGCAGAGCAAAAGAACTGGAGAATGATCAAAAAAGGGAAGCATTTCCTATTCGGTTGTTCTCTTGTTTTTGCAGTCGGAGCTAGTTTAGCTACCCAAGTGGTTCATGCAAACACAGCAGAAACTACTGTAGCAAACAACTCGACTACTGGGGATGTTAAACCTACACAGAACGGAGATGGCAAGACTTATGAGGCACCTGCTGTAGCAGAAAACAAGCCAGAAGTTGCTGGAACACCGGCTGTGTCTACAACAGAACCAGCAGTAGCGGCAAAACTTGATGGAGAAACTGCAAAAGAAGTTAAAGCTTTAGACAAAACTAAACTAGAAAACTACATTGCAGAAATCGAAGCAAAATTAGCTAACGGAACATACGAAAACAAAACTGAAGAAAGTGTTGCGGTACTAAAAGCTGACTTAGAAGCTGCAAAAGCTACATTAGCAAACGCAACAACTCAAGGTGAAATCACAAAAGCTTACAATAAACTTGTAACTACAGCTAACACTAAATTAAAAAATAAACCTGTAGAGAAAAAAGAAACTCCAGCAGTAGACACTACTAATGGAAAAGAAACTGTAGGTAAAAAAGCAGAAAACACTGAGAAAAAATCAGAATCTAACTCAATCGAAAACACAGGATCTAACGACCCACGTAACGGTAAAGCATTAGATAAAAATAATGCTTTTAGGGCGGAAATTGCCTATAATATTGATTCTCAGGGGAACGACTATGGGAAAAAAGACAGTGTTATTACTAGTGGTATAAGAGGTTCATCTGAATCTGGTAATGCAATAACTGCTGTTAATTCCGTAATGAAATATAGAGCTCGTTACAATACAGATGCTACTGGGAAAATTACTTCTGTAGACTGGCAAGTTTTTTTCAATGATCATTTACAAAATTTCGCTAATGACTATGGAGTAAAGAATGAAGTGTTCCGAAACTACATTCAGATTCCTAATGAAGTGAATATGCCTACGGATATTCGCCGATTGCAATATAGAGCGGAAATGAAATTTGTAGACAGAAAATATCAACTAGTTGGCGGAGATGGAAGTGCTCTTAGTGATACTGTAACTTTTGATAACCCTACTCCAGCCACAGCAGCAGGACGTGCTCTTGCTAAAAATGAGAATTTGACAATAAATGGTAGTTGGGACAATTATACTAGAGGACTAGATACTCTGTATAATAATACTAGTTTCTATTATAAGGATGCTGTAAAAGACGAGATATCTGATACAAAAAATTTAGTAAACTCAAATGCTTTGCCAGGTAAGCGTGTTATCTATGATAATTCGAATACGGGTGGTAACTATAGAGACGGTTATGTTTGGGAGTTTACAACAACAGTTCCTGATAGAGTAACAAATGAACAGTTGAAAAATATGAAGGTTTCGATGGGAATGTTGAGTACAGGGACAGCAGGAGTTGACCACGGTTTCCACAGAATTGCAGAGAACCCTGTAAATCTATCAAAAGCTGATGTTACCCCTCCAACTGTAAAAACTCAAACAGTTAAAGTTAATGAACAACCAAAAGCAGAAAATTCAATTGCTAACTTCAAAGATCTTCCTGCTGGAACAAAAGCTGAGTTCAAGACACCAGTAAACACAGCAACGCCAGGAGAAAAAACAGCAACAGCAGTTGTAACATACTCAGATGGTTCGAAGGTAGAAGGACCAGTAAAAGTAATTGTTGAGAAAGAAGCAGCAACTCCAGCAGCGCCAACAGCACCAGCAGCGCCAGCAACTCCAGCAGCGCCAGCAGTACCACCAACAGTAGAGATTAAATACTCAGATCCAGCGCCTAATAAAAAAGAAGTATATGTATATGCATCAGAAGTTAATTCATTTGATATTAAAATCAAAGATGATAGCGGAAAAATTGCAAGTGCTGAGTTAAGAAGAGGAAGTAACCAAGAATTTAAAGACGTAGCAGGAGAAACTAATAAACAAGATACTCAATACGGATTTACTGCGAATAAATTTACTTCTGAAACAACGGCAACAGCAGAGAATCCAGCTGTTATCACGTATACTGGTACTCCAGCACCAGAAGGAGATTTTACAAAAGAAAAATTTGAAAAAGCAATTCAAGATGGAGGAACTCCACTAGGATGGCGTTTTGTAAAAGCCATTGATAAAGATGGAGCAGATGCTAGAGGAAATGGTAGAGATGCTACTGACCCAACTGCGGTTAATGTAATTCTTAAACCTCAAACTTTAAAATATGATATCCAAACTCCAGCAGAAGCTGACAAAGTAGTTGTATCAGATGTTAACAATGTTACTGATAAAGAGTTTGAAAAAATTAAAGAGAAAGTTAAAGTTGAATATTCTCAAAACAATCCAGATGCACGTTTAGCTGACAAAAAAGGTAAAGAAGTAGAAGATGCTTCAAAAGTTGTTGATAAAGTAGAAAAAGAAGGAAACAATCTTGTTGTAACCTATAAAGATGGTTCTCAAGATAAAAAACCATTGTCAGAATTTGTACGTACAAATGAAAAACCAACAGTAGAAATTCAATATTCTGACCCAGCACCAGATAAAAAAGAAGTATATGTATATGCATCAGAAGTGAATTCTTTTGATATTAAAATCAAAGATGATAGTGGTAAACTTGCAAGCGCTGAGTTAAGAAGAGGAAGTAACCAAGAATTTAAAGACGTAGCAGGAGAAACTAATAAACAAAATACAGAATATGGATTCACTGCGAATAAATTCACTACTGAAACCCCAGCAACAGAAGAAAATCCAGCTGTTATTACATATACAGGTACTCCAGCACCTGAAGGGAAGTTTACAAAAGAAAAATTTGAAAAAGCAATTCAAGATGGAGGAACTCCATTAGGATGGCGTTTTGTAAAAGCCATTGATAAAGATGGAGCAGATGCTAGAGGAAATGGTAGAGATGTTACCGACCCAACTGCGGTTAATGTAATTCTTAAACCTCAAACTCAAAAATATGATATTAAAACTCCAGCAGAAGCTGACAAAGTAGTTGTATCAGATGTTAACAATGTTACTGATAAAGAGTTTGAAAAAATTAAAGAGAAAGTTAAACTTGAATATTCTCAAAACAATCCAGATGCACGTTTAGTTGATAAAAAAGGTACAGAAGTAGAAAATCCAGCGGACCGTATTGCTTCTATTACTAAAGACGGAAACGATGTAGTAGTAACTTATAAAGATGGTTCTAAAGATACAAAACCATTATCAGAATTTGTAAATAAAGTACCAACAGTTGAACTTCCATATTCAAATGCAGACAAACGTCAAATCTATGTTTACACTGGTGAAAATACTGACTTAACATTCAAAGCTTCAGATGATGCAGAAGTTAAAGATTTGTACCTACGTGGACCAGGTGGTGTTGGAAATGATAACGCTGCAACGTTTGGATTTACAACAGGTAAGATTGACAACGGTGCTGTTACAAACGGAGAGGGAACAGTATCTGCTGACAAGAGAACAGCAACTATCAAGATGACAGGTGTTACAAATCTTAAAGCTCCAAACCAATGGACAAGTTTCATTGAAGCTAAAGATAATGAAAACATCAAATCAATGACAGGTGCAGACTACAATGCTTCAACTGATGATGCAGTACGTCAACAAAAACCAGGATATGTTCAATTCGTTGTTAAATCTCAAACAGATAAGTACGATATCAAGGCACCAACAGAAAAAGTTGCCGTAGCAGATCCAGCAAACGTAACAGAAGCTGATTTAGCTAAAATCAAAGAAAAACTACAACTTGAGTACAAGAAAGATAACGACGATGCGAATATCTCAAAAGATGCTCCAGTTACAGATAAAGATGCTAAGATTAAATCAGTAACAAAAGATGCTAAAGGAAATCTTGTAGTAACATATACAGATGGTTCTACAGATAAACACCCATTAGCAGACTTTGTTACTAAAGATACAACAGCTCCAGCTAAGCCAAATGCAGGTAACGATGTGGTTAAACCAGCAGATAAGACTGTGGTAGCGAACCCAGAAAAACTTACA
>NZ_CAMHZD010000002.1 GCF_946190065.1 Streptococcus mitis | reverse complement strand
AAACCAGGAGATAAGATTACAGGTAAAGTTCTTGTACGTTATCCAGATGGCTCAACGGAAGAAATCCCAGTCACTGTGACAGTAGGTGAACAAGATAAAGATATCTACACACCGAAGTATGAAGATGGCAATGGCAAACCAGGAACTAAGGTTGAAATTCCATTAACAGAAGCGAATGGTAAGAAGATTCCAGCTGGTACAACCTTCGAAAGTGATCAACCAGGAGTCATCACAGTAGATAAAGATGGCAAAGTCACAGTAACAATTCCAGAAGGAGCAAAACCAGGAGATAAGATTACAGGTAAAGTTCTTGTACGTTATCCAGATGGCTCAACGGAAGAAATCCCAGTCACTGTAACAGTAGGTGAACAAGATAAAGATATCTACACACCGAAGTATGAAGATGGCCATGGCAACCCAGGTTCTAAGGTTGAAATTCCATTAACAGAAGAATCTGGTAAGAAGATTCCAGCTGGTACAACCTTTGAAAGTGATCAACCAGGAGTCATCACAGTAGATAAAGATGGAAAAGTTACTGTAACTATTCCAGAAGGAGCGAAACCAGGAGATAAGATTACAGGTAAAGTTCTTGTACGTTATCCAGACGGCTCAACGGAAGAAATCCCAGTCACTGTAACGGTTACTTCGAATGCAAATTATGAAGATACTAAGACTACTATGGATAATGGAGCTAAGTCAAATGATTCTCAAAATGTATTGCCAAATACAGGAACAGAATCAAATGCGACTCTTGCATCTCTAGGACTTCTTGGACTATTGAGTGGATTTGGACTTGTAGCTCGCAAGAAAAAAGAAGACTAAAAATTTAGTCAAATGAACATTCATTCTTTTGTATTGTAAAGACAAACTAGATTGGTTCTGGGAATCGTGTTCGTCATAAAATACAAAGAATGATTAGATAAAGAAAGCGAACAATGCTAGGATTTTGTTAAACGGAATTCTAAGTATTGTTCGCTTTTGTGGTATAATAAGTACTATGCAGAAGAAACCAACGTCAGCCTATGTGCACATCCCATTTTGTACCCAGATTTGTTATTATTGTGACTTTTCAAAAGTTTTTATCAAGAATCAGCCGGTAGATAGCTATTTGGAACATCTGTTAGAAGAGTTTCAATCTTATGATATTCAAAAGTTGCGAACTCTCTATATCGGAGGTGGAACACCAACAGCCCTGTCAGCACAGCAACTAGAAGTGCTCTTGAATGGCTTAACTAAAAACTTGGACTTGTCTGTCTTAGAGGAGTTGACCATTGAGGCTAATCCAGGCGACTTGGATGCGGATAAGATAGCTGTGTTGAAGAACTCGGCTGTCAATCGTGTTTCGCTAGGTGTGCAGACCTTTGATGATAAGATGCTGAAAAAGATTGGGCGCAGTCATTTGGAGAAGGATATTTATGAAAATATCGACCGTCTGAAACTGGCTGGTTTTGACAATATCTCCATCGATTTGATTTATGCACTGCCTGGTCAGACCATGGAGCAGGTCAAGGAAAATGTGGCTAAGGCCATTGGACTTGACATTCCTCATATGAGTTTGTATAGCTTGATTTTGGAAAATCATACGGTCTTTATGAACCGTATGCGACGAGGGAAATTGCCTCTGCCTAAGGAGGAACTGGAAGCGGAGATGTTTGAGTACATCATCACTGAGCTTGAGCGAGCAGGCTTTGAGCATTATGAGATTTCTAATTTCTCCAAACCCGGTTTTGAAAGTCGCCACAATCTCATGTACTGGGACAATGCTGAATACTATGGCATTGGTGCTGGGGCCTCTGGCTATGTCAATGGAGTGCGCTATAAAAATCATGGTCCCATTCGTCATTATCTCAGTGCAGTTGAGGAAGGCAATGCTCGTATTACAGAAGAACACCTGAGCCAAAAAGAGCAAATGGAAGAAGAAATGTTCCTGGGCCTTCGCAAGAAATCAGGAGTCTCCATGGCGCGATTTAAGGAAAAATTTGGACGATCTTTCGATGGACTTTATGGAGAAATTGTCAGAGATTTGGTTCAACAAGGTCTCATGCAAATAGAGGGTGACCGAGTTCGCATGACAAAAAGAGGTCTCTTTTTAGGAGACACCGTAGCAGAACGATTTATTTTGGAGTAGGATCATGGGCTTAACTTATCAAATGAAAATGAAAATTCCTTTTGATATGGCTGATATGAACGGTCATATCAAACTTCCAGATGTGATTTTGCTTTCCTTACAAGTTTCAGGGATGCAGTCGATTGAGTTGGGAGTTAGTGATAAGACCATTTTGGAAGACTATAATCTTGTCTGGATTATCACAGACTATGATATTGAGGTGGTTCGTTTGCCTCGTTTTGCGGAAGAAATCACTATCGAGACGGAAGCCCTGAGCTACAATCGACTCTTTTGCTATCGTCGCTTTACCATTTATGATGAATCAGGGCAGGAGCTTATCCATATGATGGCGACCTTTGTTCTCATGGATCGAGATAGTCGAAAAGTCCATGCTGTCGAACCTGAAATTGTGGCTCCGTATCAGTCTGATTTTGATAAAAAACTTATCCGCGGACCAAAGTATGAGCCTTTGGAAGAGGCAGTCAGCAAGGATTACCATGTTCGTTTTTACGACTTGGATATGAATGGCCATGTCAATAACAGTAAATACTTGGACTGGATTTTTGAAGTGATGGGAGCGGATTTTTTGACCCAGTATATTCCCAAGAAAATCAACCTCAAGTATGTCAAGGAAGTTCGACCAGGTGGGGTTATTACATCGGCTGTTGAACGGACTGGACTGGAAAGTAAGCATGAGATTACAAGTGACGGGGCTACTAATGCCCAAGCTATCATCACTTGGCAAGAAATAAAAAAGAATTAGGGAGAAATAGATGAAATATAAAGGCTATTTAATTGATTTAGACGGAACCATTTATAAGGGGAAAGATAGAATCCCAGCGGGGGAGGCTTTTGTCCATGAATTGCAAAAGCAGGACATTCCCTATCTCTTTGTGACCAATAATACAACCCGTACTCCGGAGAGCGTTCAAGAAATGTTGGCTCAGAAATTTAATATCGATACGCCCCTATCGACCGTCTACACAGCGACTTTGGCAACTATCGATTATATGAATGACTTGGGGCTTGAAAAGACGGTATATGTTATTGGAGAAGCAGGGCTCAAGGAAGCCATCAAGGCGGCTGGTTATGTCGAAGACAAGAAAAATCCTGCCTATGTGGTAGTAGGCCTGGACTGGCAAGTTGATTATGAAAAATTTGCGACAGCAACTCTGGCTATCCAAAAGGGAGCTCACTTTATCGGAACCAATCCTGATCTAAACATCCCGACAGAACGCGGTCTTTTGCCAGGTGCTGGTTCACTGATTACGCTGCTTGAAGTAGCAACACGTGTGAAGCCTGTTTATATTGGGAAACCAAATGCCATCATTATGGACAAGGCGGTTGAGCACTTAGGTTTGGAACGTGAAGAGTTAATCATGGTCGGAGACAACTACCTAACTGATATCCGGGCAGGGATTGACAATGGCATTCCAACGCTCTTGGTGACGACAGGTTTTACCAAGGAAGAAGAAGTAGCGGACCTACCAATCGCACCGACTCATGTGGTTTCTAGCCTTGCGGAGTGGGATTTTGATGAAAACTAAATTGACCTTTTGGAGCTCTATGCTCTTTCTCCTCTCACTCTCAATCCTTCTGACCATCTATCTGGCTTGGGTCTTTTATCCTATGGAGATTCAGTGGTTGAACTTAACGAATCGAGTCTATCTAAAACCAGAAACCATTCAATACAACTTTCAGATTTTGATGAATTACCTAACCAATCCTTTTAGTCAGGTCTTGCAGATGCCTGATTTTCGTTCGTCAGCAGCCGGTCTGCACCACTTTGCGGTGGTCAAGAACCTCTTTCACTTGGTGCAGCTAGTTGCTCTAGTGACACTGCCAAGTTTCTATTTCTTTGTCAAAGGGATTGTGAAAAAGGGCTTCTTGTCTCTATTTAGTAAAGGGCTTTTCGTTCTAGTGGTTTTACCTTTACTGATTGGGCTTGGGGGAGTTTTGATTGGTTTTGACCAGTTCTTTACTCTTTTCCATCAAATTCTCTTTGTGGGAGATGATACCTGGCTTTTTGACCCAGCAAAGGATCCAGTGATTCTGATTTTACCAGAGACCTTTTTCCTCCATGCCTTCCTCCTCTTTTTTGCCCTCTATGAAAGCTTCTTTGGCTATCTTTATCTGAAAAGTCGTAGGAAATAATACTAAAGATGTTCTTATTTTGAGTAAATAAGTTAGGTATGTGATTCGAAACTATTGTCAAGAATGAATTAATTAAAATCAAAATCTATCAATCGTTCGCAAACAGTCTATTTTTCTTGAAAAATAGGCTTTTTTTCTAAAAATCTCTAGTCAAGCGCTTTATTTTTGTGTATAATAGAAGTAGCAAAGTATAGATAAGAAGAGAAAAGCATGATTACACTATTTCTATCACCGAGCTGTACTTCATGTCGTAAGGCAAAGGCCTGGTTAGAAAAACATAAGGTGCCCTTTGAGGAACACAATATTATGACCAGTCCTTTAACAAGAAAAGAATTGCAACACATCCTTTCCTTGACCGAAAATGGTACTGATGACATCATTTCAACTCGTTCAAAAATTTTTCAAAAATTAGATATTGATGTAGAAAGTATTTCGGTATCAGAATTGCTTCATTTGATTGAGCAGTATCCTAGTCTTTTGCGTCGTCCAATTATTATCGATGCCAAACGTATGCAGATCGGTTTTAATGAAGATGAGATTCGTGCTTTTCTCCCTCGTAGTTACCGTAAGCAAGAACTAAAAGAAGCAAGAATGAGAGCTGGTATTAGTTAATGAACAAACAGTATAGTTACCCACTAGATTTATCGTGGAGCACTGAAGAACTTGCTTCAGTGCTTTCTTTTTTTAATGATGTTGAAGCTGCCTATGAAGGCAAGGTAGAGGCTAAAAAGTTACTGGAATCCTATAAGGGATTCAAGGCGGTCGTGCCAAGTAAGAGCGAAGAGAAACGTTTGGGACGAGAATTTGAAACAGTGAGTGGCTATTCGCTTTACCGAGCAGTTCAGGCGGCTAAGGAAAAAGGGGAAGGAAAGATTTCTCTTGGAAAGTAAGTTTGAATTTGCTAAAGAGCTAATTAAGAAAGCAGGCCAGTACATCCTTGACCACATGCAGGAAGACTTGTGTGTTGAGACCAAGTCCTCTCCAACAGATTTGGTGACCAGACTGGACAAGGAAGTTCAAGAGCTATTGGTTGGTGAGATTTTATCTCGTTATCCTGAGGATAAAATTTGTGCTGAAGAAGGTTGTCTGCGAGCCTCGGTTCAAGAGGGCAAGGTTTGGGTCATTGATCCAATTGATGGTACCAATAACTTTGTAGCCCAGCAGGAAGATTTTGCTGTTATGATGGCTTATTTTGAAAATGGTCAGGGGCAGTTTGGTCTCATTTATGATGTGGTCAAAGGAGATTGTTATCACGGTGGTGGATCCTTTCCAGTTTGTCTAAACGATAAGCCCCTTGCTCCTTTTAAAGCAAAACCACTTGGAGATTTTCTCATTGCAGGGAATAGTGGCATGCTGGAAACCAACGAATGGGGTTTGGCTGATTTAGCTAGTACAGTCCTCGGTGTTCGTGTCTATGGGAGTGCGGCCATTAGTTTTGCCAAGATTTTGTCAGGGCGTTTGTTGACCTATGTCACCTATCTGCAACCATGGGATTATGCTGCGGCTAGTATTTTAGGGGAAAGTTTGGGCTATCGGGTTGTGACCCTATCTGGTGAAACTCCTAATTTTCAAACCAGACAGCCTGTCATGATGGTGCCTCTTGAGATGCAGGAGGAAATCCAGTCCTATATTTACGAAAGGAAAAAAACTTAAATGCAATTTCCAGAAGGATTTGTTGAAAAATATAAAGAGATACTAGGAGACGAGGCAAGAGATTTTCTTGCCTCTTTTGAGGAGGAAGCGGTTTCGGCCTTTCGGGTCAATCCTTTAAAAGAGGCGCCGGTTTCCTTTCCTGATGCCATCCCTCAAACCCCTTGGGGCCACTATGGAAAGGTTTCAGGGAAATCGCCTGAGCATGCTACAGGGTTGGTTTATTCGCAAGAACCCGCTGCCCAAATGGTGGCTCAGGTAGCCCAGCCCAGTCCTGGTATGAAGGTCTTGGACCTGGCTGCTGCACCGGGTGGCAAATCAACCCAACTAGTAGCCTATTTAGCAGGAGAAGGTCTCCTGGTTTCCAATGAAATTTCAAGCAAACGGGCTAAGATTTTAGTAGAAAACATGGAGCGCTTCGGAGCGACAAATGTCGTGGTGACCAATGAATCTGCTGACCGTTTGGCCAAGGTCTTTAAAGGCTATTTTGACCTAATCGTTCTTGATGCCCCTTGCTCGGGGGAAGGAATGTTTCGTAAGCAACCAGATGCTATGGACTATTGGAGCTTAGATTATCCAAGTCAATGTGCCAGTCTTCAAAGAGGAATTCTGGAAGATGCAGTGACCATGCTAGCTGAAGGTGGTCGTTTGGTTTATTCAACCTGTACCTGGGCACCCGAGGAAAACGAAGAAATCGTCAATTGGTTGCTGAAAGAGTATGATTTTGATTTGCTGCCAGTTGAGCATATCAATGGAATGGTAGCTGGTATTGACCTGCCAGAAACGGCTCGGATGTACCCTCATCATTTTAAGGGAGAGGGTCAGTTTGTAGCCCATCTACAGTTTAAGGGTGATAATCCAGCACCTAAATGTAAGGCAAGTAAGAGTAATCTCAGCCGAGAACAAGTTACCTTGTGGCAGGAATTTGCCCAAAAACACTTGAAGGTCAATCTAAGGGGGATTTTGCAGACTTTTGGGGATCAACTCTATCTTTTGCCAGAACTCTTGCCAGATTTAGGGAAACTCAAGATTGCTCGCAATGGACTGCATCTGGGAACCTTCAAGAAGAAACGCTTTGAGCCTAGTTTTGCTCTTGGTCTAGCCTTGAAACCAAGTCAGGTCAAACAGTCGGTTGAAATTGACCAAGAAGAGTTTGTAAAGTATGCGGCTGGAGAAACCGTTCAGCTATCGGAAAGTCTGCCAAATGGTTGGTACCAAGTTTTGGTTCAAGGCAATGGTTTGGGCTTTGCCAAGGTGACTGGAAATGTTTTGAAAAATTATTTTCCAAAAGGCCTCAGATTCAAGTGAAAATGCTAGTCAAAGTAGCTTGTCTATGTTATAGTGGAAGTATGGATTTTTTCAAATTGTCTTTTATTTTAAGTCAAAATTTGTTGAGAAGGCAACTGAGCAAATTTCTAGTAAAACTAAGCTAGCAACTTCGGTTGGTTCCCAATTTTAAAAAAGAAAAACATAAATAAATAGTTGAAAAAATTCACAGCATTCACCATTATTTTCAAGGAGAAAAAACAGTGAAAAAAAGGAAAAAACTCGCTCTATCCCTTGCGGCTCTTTTGCTAGCAGGTTCTTTGGCGGGATGTGCTAGCTGGATTGATCGTGGGGAATCCATGACAGCTGTTGGCTCAACGGCTCTTCAGCCCTTGGTCGAAGCATCAGCAGATGAATTTGGCTCTATGCACATTGGAAAAACAGTTAACGTCCAAGGTGGAGGATCTGGTACAGGTCTGTCTCAGGTTCAGTCTGGAGCCGTTGACGTAGGAAATTCAGACGTATTTGCCGAGGAAAAAGACGGTATCAACGCATCCGCTCTAGTGGATCATAAGGTAGCCGTAGCGGGCTTGGCAGTGATTGTAAACAAGGAAGTTGACGTTGAAAATCTGACAACAGAACAACTCCGTAGCATCTTCACAGGTCAAGTAACCAACTGGAAAGAAGTCGGCGGGAAAGACCTAGCCATTTCTATTATTAACCGTGCAGCAAGTTCTGGTTCACGTGCAACCTTTGATAGTGTTATCATGGATGGTCAGTCTGCTGTGCAGAGTCAAGAACAGGATTCAAATGGGATGGTCAAAAACATTGTTTCCCAGACACCAGGAGCCATTTCTTACCTAGCCTTTGCCTATGTGGATGACTCGGTGAAACGCATGAAGTTGAATGGCTATGAGCCGATTGCAGAAAATGTTACAAGCAATAACTGGCCTTTGTGGTCTTATGAACACATGTACACCTTAGGACAACCAAACGAATTGGTGGCAGAATTCCTCAACTTTGTCCTCTCAGATGAAGCGCAAAGCGGAATTGTTAAGGGAATGGGCTATATTTCTGTCAAGGAAATGAAGGTTGAAAAAGATGCTGTAGGAACGGTGACAGCACTAGAAGGGAGTCAATAATGAATCAAGAAGAATTAGCTAAAAAATTACTTTCTCCCTCAAAGAACTCTCGTCTAGAGAAATTAGGAAAAGGCTTGACCTTTGCCTGTCTATCTTTGATTGTCATCATTGTGGCCATGATTTTGATTTTCGTAGCCCAAAAAGGTTTGTCGACCTTCTTTGTCAATGGAGTTAATATCTTTGATTTCCTCTTTGGCCAAACTTGGAATCCTTCAGGTAAACAATTTGGTGCCCTTCCTATGATTTTGGGTTCCTTTATTGTCACAATCCTATCAGCCCTTATCGCAACTCCTTTTGCCATTGGTGCGGCAGTCTTTATGACTGAAGTCTCACCAAAAGGTGCTAGAATCTTGCAACCAGCCATTGAATTGCTAGTCGGAATTCCTTCAGTCGTGTATGGATTTATCGGTTTGCAGGTCGTAGTTCCTTTTGTCCGTAGTGTCTTTGGTGGAACTGGTTTTGGAATTTTGTCAGGGATTTTCGTTCTCTTTGTCATGATTTTACCGACGGTAACCTTTATGACAACTGATAGCTTGCGTGCTGTGCCTCGTCACTACCGCGAAGCTAGTTTGGCTATGGGAGCCACTCGCTGGCAAACCATCTGGCGCGTGACCTTGAAAGCTGCGCGTTCAGGGATTTTCACAGCAGTGGTCTTTGGGATGGCGCGTGCCTTTGGTGAGGCCTTGGCCATTCAGATGGTGGTCGGAAACTCAGCTGTTGTTCCAACTTCACTAACAACACCTGCTGCGACCTTGACTTCTGTCTTGACCATGGGTATCGGAAATACCGTTATGGGAACCGTTGACAATAACGTTCTCTGGTCACTGGCCCTAGTCTTACTCTTGATGAGTTTGGCTTTCAACAGTGTGATTAAATTGATTACGAAAGAAAGAGGAAAGAAAAACTATGCACGCTAAGAAATTAGATAAAATTGCAACAGCTGTCCTCTACTCGATTGCAGGGATTATTGTGGCCATCTTGGCATCCTTGATTCTCTATATCTTGGTTCGTGGTTTGCCCCACATCTCTTGGTCTTTCTTGACTGGCAAATCATCTTCCTACCAAGCAGGCGGAGGGATTGGAATTCAGCTTTATAATTCCTTCTTCCTCTTAGTTATTACCTTGATTATCTCTGTGCCCTTGTCTATGGGAGCTGGGATTTTCCTAGCTGAATACGCCAAAAAAGGTCCTGTGACCAACTTTGTCAGAACTTGTATTGAAATCTTGTCTTCACTCCCATCAGTGGTTGTGGGTCTCTTTGGTTACTTGATCTTTGTAGTTCAGTTTGAGTATGGATTTTCAATCATTTCAGGTGCCTTGGCCTTGACAGTCTTTAACTTGCCTCAGATGACTCGAAATGTTGAGGACAGTTTGAAACACGTTCACCATACGCAGCGTGAGGCTGGTTTGGCCCTTGGGATTTCTCGTTGGGAGACAGTTGTCCATGTGGTCATTCCAGAAGCCCTACCAGGTATTGTGACGGGGGTTGTCTTGGCCTCTGGTCGTATCTTTGGTGAGGCGGCTGCTTTGATCTATACAGCAGGACAATCTGCTCCAGCCCTTGACTGGTCTAACTGGAATATTCTCAGTGTGACCAGCCCAATCTCTATCTTCCGTCAAGCAGAAACCTTGGCTGTCCACATCTGGAAAGTCAATAGTGAAGGTACTATTCCTGATGGAACCATCGTGTCAGCAGGTTCTGCGGCCGTGCTCCTCATCTTTATTCTCATCTTTAACTTTGGAGCTCGTAAACTCGGAAGTTACCTACATAAGAAATTAACCGCTGCCTAAAGGAGAAGCCATGTCAAAATATAATTGGGATGAAAAGCATATCATCACCTTTCCTGAAGAGAAAGTGGCCCTCTCTACTAAGGATTTACATGTTTACTACGGTAAAAAAGAATCCATCAAGGGCATCGATATGCAATTTGAAAAAAATAAAATTACGGCCTTAATTGGCCCTTCTGGTTCAGGTAAATCAACCTACCTCCGCAGTCTAAATCGTATGAATGATACCATTGATATTGCCAAGGTAACAGGTCAAATCCTCTATCAAGGGATTGATGTTAACCGTCCAGAAATCAACGTTTATGAAATGCGCAAGCACATCGGAATGGTCTTCCAACGCCCAAATCCCTTTGCCAAGTCTATCTACCGCAACATCACTTTTGCTCATGAACGTGCAGGGGTTAAGGACAAGCAAGTCTTGGATGAAATTGTGGAAACCTCTCTTCGTCAGGCTGCCCTTTGGGACCAGGTCAAAGACGATTTGCACAAGTCAGCCTTGACCCTATCAGGTGGTCAGCAGCAACGTCTTTGTATTGCTCGTGCTATCTCTGTTAAACCAGATATCCTCTTGATGGATGAGCCAGCGTCTGCCTTGGATCCGATTGCGACAGCCCAGCTGGAAGAAACTATGTTGGAACTGAAGAAGGACTTTACTATCATCATCGTGACCCACAGTATGCAGCAGGCTGCGCGTGCTAGTGACTACACAGGCTTTTTCTACTTGGGTGACTTGATTGAGTACGATAAGACCTCTAATATTTTCCAAAATGCCAAACTACAGTCAACCAATGACTACGTAACAGGACACTTTGGATAGAAAGGAAACAGTATGACAGAAGCGATTTTACAGGTGTCAGACCTGTCCGTTTACTACAATCAAAAAAAGGCCTTGAATAGTGTTTCCCTATCTTTCCAACCTAAGGAAATTACAGCCTTAATCGGTCCATCTGGATCAGGGAAATCAACCCTCCTAAAGGCTATCAACCGCATGGGGGATCTCAATCCAGAGGTGACCACAACTGGTTCGGTGGTTTACAACGGTCACAATATTTATAGCCCGCGTACAGATACAGTTGAATTGCGTAAAGAAATCGGTATGGTTTTCCAACAGCCCAACCCCTTCCCTATGTCTATCTACGAAAATGTTGTTTACGGGCTTCGTATCAATGGAGTTAAGGACAAACAGGTTCTGGACGAGGCAGTAGAAAAAGCCTTGCAGCGTGCTTCTATCTGGGATGAGGTCAAGGATCGCCTACATGATTCAGCTATCGGGCTTTCAGGCGGACAACAGCAACGTGTCTGTGTTGCCCGTGTCTTGGCAACTAGTCCTAAAATCATTCTCTTGGATGAACCGACTTCAGCCTTGGACCCTATCTCAGCTGGTAAGATTGAAGAAACCTTGTATGGTCTAAAAGATAAATACACCATGCTCTTGGTTACGCGTTCTATGCAACAAGCCTCTCGTATCTCTGACAAGACAGGATTTTTCCTAGATGGAGATTTGATTGAGTTTAACGATACCAAGAAGATGTTCCTAAACCCACAACACAAGGAAACAGAAGATTATATTTCAGGAAAATTTGGATAAGGAGATAAATGATGTTACGTTCTCAATTTGAAGAAGATTTAGAGAAATTGCACAACCAGTTCTATGCCATGGGACAAGAAGTGCTATCCCAAATCAATCGTACAGTGCGTGCCTTTGTCACGCATGACCGTGATTTGGCCAAAGAAGTCATCGAAGACGATGCAGAAGTAAACGAATACGAAGTGAAATTGGAGAAGAAATCATTTGAAATGATTGCCCTCCAACAACCGGTTTCTCAGGACTTGCGTACAGTTCTAACAGTCTTGAAGGCTGTATCTGACTTGGAACGTATGGGTGACCATGCCGTTTCCATTGCCAAAGCGGCAATTCGTATGAAGGGTGAGCAACGTATCCCAGCTGTTGAAGAAGAAATCAAGAGAATGGGGCGCGATGTCAAGAACTTTGTCGAAGCAGCCCTTGAACTCTATCTCAATGGTTCAGTAGACCAGGCCTATGAAGTAGCAGCTATGGATGAAAAAATCAACCATTACTTTGATAGCATTCGTGACTTGGCTACGGAAGAAATCAAGAAAAATCCAGATGCCATCGTTACGGGTCGTGATTACTTCCAAGTGATTGCCTTCTTGGAACGTATTGGAGACTATGCAAAAAATATCTGTGAATGGGTTGTTTACTTTGAAACAGGTAAGATTGTCGAACTATAAAATAGGTTCATTCTGTATAAAAAGGAGCTTGAAATCAACTGGAAGCTCCTTTTCTTGAATGAAAAAAATATTTTTAAGATAAAAATTCAAAAAAACACTTGACAAGTATCTTGAATAGCGTTATAATTATACAAAATTAACAGAGAGGTTGTTTATTTATGAAATCAAAAAAATGGATATTTGTTTTATGTAGCTTTCTTGCAAGTTTCTTCTTAGTGGCTTGCCAGTCGGGTTCTAATGGTTCTCAGTCAGCTGTTGAGGCCATTAAGCAAAAGGGGAAATTAGTTGTGGCGACTAGTCCTGACTATGCACCTTTTGAATTCCAATCCTTAGTTGACGGAAAAAACCAGGTAGTCGGTGCGGATATTGATATGGCCCAAGCTATCGCTGATGAACTTGGGGTGAAGTTGGAAATTTCAAGCATGAGTTTTGACAATGTTTTGACCAGTCTTCAAACAGGTAAGGCTGATCTAGCGGTTGCGGGAATTAGCGCTACTGACGAAAGAAAAGAAGTCTTTGATTTTTCAATCCCTTACTATGAAAACAAGATTAGTTTCTTGGTTCGTAAGGCTGATGTAGAAAAATACAAGGATTTAACTAGTCTAGAAAGTGCCAATATTGCAGCACAAAAAGGGACTGTTCCAGAATCTATGGTCAAGGAACAATTGCCAAAAGCTCAATTAACTTCCCTAACCAATATGGGTGAAGCAGTCAATGAATTGCAGGCTGGAAAAGTAGATGCTGTTCACATGGATGAGCCTGTTGCCCTTAGCTATGCTGCTAAAAATGCAGACCTAGCTGTTGCAACTGTCAGCTTGAAGATGAAGGACGGCGAAGCCAATGCAGTTGCCCTTAGAAAAAATAGTACTGATTTGAAAGAAGTGGTGGACAAGGTTATCCAAAAACTCAAGGATGACGGTACCTACCAAAGCTATCTTGAAAAAGCGGCAAGTCTAACTGAAGTTGAAGAATAATACTCAATGAAAATCAAAGAGCAAACTAGGAAGCTAGCCGCAGGTTGCTCAAAGCAGTGCTTTGAGGTTGTAGATAAGACTGACGAAGTCAGTTACATATATCTACGGTAAGGCGACGCTGACGTGGTTTGAATTTGATTTTCGAAGAGTATAAGAAAAAAGCAGAGTTGGAAGTCAATCCAATTCTGCTTTTAAATAGTTTAAAACATTTTCCAGGTTTTCTAAGGACACCTTGGCAAATTGATAAGGGCAGGCATCCAAGTAAGCCTTCTCAAAGAAGTCCAATTTCAGCTGACTGTGTTTGAGACTAGCAATTTTAGGATACTGTCTGAGGTCTAGCAATAAACCATCATGAAGCGGAAAGTGAGGAAGGGGACAAGGTGTTTTAGCTAGTCTTTCCTCAATCTGTTTTTGGTAAGCTTCCTGATTGGATAAGCGAGCTAGCCGGTTTTTCTCAAACAGTTGACTATCAATATAAAGTGACAGGGCCTTTTGCATGATAAGGTTGCTATCGTAATCTAGGATATTTTTGTAGGCGACAAAGGCTTCTTTGATAGCATTTGGAAGGATGAGTGCCGTTATCCGCAGGGCTGGAAAGAGGCTGGTTGAGAAGGATTTGATATAAATGACGCGCTCCTCTGTATCTAGATAGTGGAAGGTCTGGCCCTTCTTGGAGTCTAAATCACCTAGATAGTCGTCCTCTACGATATAGACACCATACTTGGCAGCTAAGTCAAGAATAGCCCGTTTGTCCTGCTCTGAATAGGAATGCCCCAGAGGATAGTGAAAACGAGGAATGGTGTAGAAAAACTTAATTTTTCCTGTTTTGAAGTGACCTTCCAGCTCCTCCAAGTCAATCCCATCAATGCCTCGTTCAATCGTTTGATAGTCTAATCCTTGAGCAATCAAGAGACGATTCATCCGATGGTAGGTCGGCTGTTCCACCAAGATTTCCTTGGCTTGGCTAGGAAAGGAAATTTGAGAGAGGATAAAAAGAGCTTGCTGGGTTCCAGAAGTCAGTACTAGTTGGTCAGCCTTGCAGTAGAGAGCTTGGTCAAAGAGAAGTTTATGAATAGACTGTCTTAGGTCTTCTAAACCTTCTTGGTTGTCATAGTAGTTAAAAAGGTAGTTTTCTCGTCCAATCAAGGTTTCATTGACACAGAGTCGGAAATCGTCATAGGCACTGGCATGTTCGTCCGTAACCTCGATTTCTAGGTCTTGGTGTTGCCCTTGTTCTAAGACATAGTAGCCACTCTGGGGCTTGGCATAGAGGTATTGTTCGTGTCGTAATTCCAGCAGGGCTCGTTGAATGGTATCTTTGCTACAGTGGAAGTCAAGGCTCAGTTGACGGATAGAAGGCAGGCGGCTACCCGTTGGAAAGCGTCCAGACTCGATACTGTTTTTCAGATAGGAAACAACCTCTTGGTACTTGCTTTGTTTCTTCATTCCATACCTCCCTTGATTTTGTTACATTGTACCTTTTTTTTTCCTTCTTGGCAATGTCTATAGTGTTTCTCTCGTTCACATCTAGGGGCAAATGTGGTATACTTAGGAGTAAGATTTATAGAATAACAGACAAGAAAGTGAATGGATAAGAACGTGCAGGAACCAGTGAAATTATTTCAATACAATACCCTTGGAGCCTTGATGGCTGGCCTTTATGGTGGGACCATGACAGTAGGAGAATTGCTAGAGCATGGTGACCTTGGTTTGGGAACCTTGGATTCTATTGATGGGGAATTGATTGTCTTAGATGGCAAGGCTTATCAGGCAAAAGGGTCTGGAGACAAGCCAGAGATTGTGGAAGTGTCACCAGATGCCCTTATTCCTTACGCAGCAGTAGTACCGCATCAGGCAGAGGTTATTTTCCGCCAGAGATTTGAGATGACAGATAAGGAATTGGAAGAGCGAATTGAGTCTTATTATGATGGGGAAAATCTTTTCCGCTCTATCAAGATTCGTGGGGAATTTTCGCATATGCATGTGCGCATGATTCCCAAGTCGACACCAGATACCAAGTTTGCTGATGTCGCAACCCATCAACCGGAATATAGTCGTGACAATGTGGCGGGAACTATCGTTGGTTTCTGGACTCCTGAGATTTTCCATGGGGTCAGTGTGGCAGGCTACCATCTGCACTTCATATCAGATGACTTGACCTTCGGTGGGCATGTCATGGACTTTGTCATCAAGGAAGGCATTATCGAGGTGGGAGCAGTTGACCAGTTGGATCAACGTTTCCCAGTCCAAGACCGTCAATACTTGTTTGCTAAGTTCAATGTTGACGAGATGAAAAAAGATATTGAAAAGGCAGAATAGGAGAAGAAAATGACCATTCATATCATTATTACCATGGTGCTGTTGCTAGCTTTCTTGATAGGGAGCATTTGGTATGCCAAAAAGAAATACCAGATTAATTTAGCTGTCTTGGGCTTGGGGGCTGTTGCCTTCTTTGTCTCTTCGCAGATTTTAGAAAAACTAGTGCATATCTTGGTTTTGCATCCTCAAAAAGACGGCAGTATTGCCCTCTTGCAGGATCATCCACTTGTCTATATCATCTATGGCCTAGCCATGGCAGCCTTTTTTGAGGAAACAGCTCGTCTTGTTTTTTTCAAATGGTTGGAGAAAAAGAGAAATTTGGAAAAGGCAGACGCCTTGGCCTATGGACTGGGGCATGGTGGCTTGGAATTGATTTTCCTAGGCCTTACCAGTTTGATTAATCTCTATATCGTGCTTTCGGCAGTTCAAACTCAGAATCCACAGGTTATGCAATTGCTGTCTGAAAATATGTTAAAAACCATTCAGTCACTTTCTGTCTGGCAGATTTATTTGCTTGGTTTTGAGCGAATTTTGGCTCTAGGTTTCCAATTGCTTTTGACTGTTTGGGTTTACCAAGCTGTTCGCCAGAAGAAATGGATTTATCTCCTAGCGGCCTATGGACTACATGCCTTCTTTGACCTGGCACCATCTCTAGCCCAAGTTGGCTGGCTGACAAGTCCAGTCTTAGTCGAAGTCATTCTACTAGTTGAACTGATCCTAGTTGCCTATGGAACAAAGGCAATCTTTTGTAAAAAATCATAAGAAAAGGGGGGAAACCTCTTTTTTGTTTAAAATAAGCCCAAGGTCTTTTTAGGGTCGTCAAATGGTCATAAAAATGGTATAATGGAATGAATTTTGTAAAAGGAAGAGTACCATGTCAGTAAGAGAAAAAATACTTGAAATTTTAGAAGGAATTGATATCCGTTTTAAAGAACCCTTGCATAGCTATAGTTATACAAAAGTAGGTGGAGAGGCTGATTATCTGGTCTTTCCACGAAATCGTTTTGAGTTGGCTCGCCTTGTTAAATTTGCTAATCAAGAAAAGATCCCTTGGATGGTGCTTGGAAATGCCAGCAACATCATCGTTCGTGATGGTGGAATTCGTGGATTTGTCATCTTATGTGACAAGCTTAATAACGTTTCCGTTGATGGCTATACCATTGAAGCAGAAGCTGGTGCCAACTTGATTGAAACAACTCGCATTGCCCTTCGTCATAGTTTGACTGGCTTTGAGTTTGCTTGTGGCATTCCAGGAAGTGTTGGTGGTGCTGTCTTTATGAATGCGGGCGCTTATGGTGGCGAGATTTCCCATATCTTACAGTCTTGTAAGGTCTTGACCAAGGATGGAGAAATCGAGACTCTGTCTGCCAAGGACCTGGCTTTTGGTTACCGCCACTCAGTCATTCAAGAGTCTGGTGCAATTGTCTTGTCAGCTAAATTTGCCCTTGCTCCAGGAAACCATCAGGTTATCAAGCAAGAAATGGACCGCTTGACGCATCTACGTGAACTCAAGCAACCTTTAGAATATCCATCTTGTGGTTCGGTCTTTAAGCGTCCAGTCGGGCATTTTGCAGGTCAATTAATTTCAGAAGCTGGCTTGAAAGGCTATCGTATCGGTGGTGTTGAAGTGTCTGAAAAGCACGCAGGATTTATGATCAATGTTGCTGACGGAACGGCTAAAGACTACGAGGACTTGATTGAGTCTGTGATTGAAAAAGTCAAGGAACACTCTGGCGTCACTCTTGAGAGAGAAGTCCGTATTTTAGGTGAAAGCAAGTAGGAAGCGGTATTTGAAAAGCTGCTACTATGTCATGGAAAGGGGGTGAAAGCCTATCGTTAGTGCAGAAGAATGTAGGCAGTTCAATCTCCTACACGAGGTAGTAGCGGCCTGACAGAGCCTTGATCTGTTAATCTATGAAAAAGAAGGAATAAATGACAATTGAAAAAACCAATTATTGAATTCAAAAACGTCTCTAAAGTTTTTGAAGACAGCAACACCAAGGTTCTCAAAGACATCAACTTTGAGTTGGAAGAAGGGAAATTCTATACCCTTCTAGGCGCATCAGGTTCAGGAAAATCAACCATCCTAAACATCATTGCAGGTTTACTGGATGCGACGACAGGAGATATTTTACTGGACGGTGTCCGCATCAATGACATCCCAACCAACAAGCGAGATGTCCATACGGTCTTCCAATCCTATGCCTTGTTCCCACATATGAATGTGTTTGAAAATGTTGCTTTTCCACTTCGCTTGCGTAAAATTGACAAGAAAGAAATTGAGCAACGCGTTACTGAAGTTCTCAAGATGGTTCAGTTGGAAGGTTATGAAAAACGTTCCATCCGCAAACTTTCTGGAGGACAACGTCAGCGTGTGGCCATTGCCCGTGCTATCATCAACCAACCCCGTGTGGTTTTGTTGGATGAGCCCTTGTCAGCGCTGGACTTGAAATTGCGAACAGACATGCAGTATGAACTGCGTGAACTGCAACAACGATTGGGCATTACCTTTGTCTTTGTCACTCACGATCAGGAAGAAGCTCTTGCCATGAGTGACTGGATTTTCGTCATGAATGATGGCGAGATTGTCCAGTCTGGAACACCTGTGGACATCTACGATGAGCCGATCAATCACTTTGTTGCCACCTTTATCGGTGAGTCAAATATCTTGCCAGGTACCATGATTGAGGACTACTTGGTTGAGTTTAACGGCAAACGATTTGAAGCGGTCGATGGTGGGATGAAGCCAAATGAACCAGTCGAAGTCGTGATTCGTCCAGAGGACTTGCGTATTACCCTTCCTGAAGAAGGCAAGCTACAAGTTAAGGTTGATACTCAGCTCTTCCGTGGGGTGCACTATGAAATTATCGCTTATGACGAACTTGGAAATGAATGGATGATCCACTCGACTCGTAAGGCCATCGTGGGTGAGGAAATCGGTCTGGACTTTGAACCAGAAGACATCCACATCATGCGTCTCAACGAAACTGAAGAAGAGTTTGATGCTCGTATCGAAGAATACGTGGAAATCGAAGAGCAAGAAGCAGGTCTAATCAATGCAATCGAGGAGGAAAGAGATGAAGAAAACAAGCTCTAAACTCTTTGTAGTGCCCTACATGCTTTGGATTGCCCTCTTTGTCTTTGCACCCTTGGTATTGATTTTCGGTCAATCCTTTTTCAACATTGAAGGCCAGTTCAGTTTAGAAAATTATAAGTCCTACTTTGCGTCACAAAACTTGACTTATCTCAAAATGAGTTTTAACTCAGTGCTTTATGCAGGTATTGTGACCTTTGTGACCCTGCTCATCAGCTATCCGACAGCCCTCTTCTTAACCCGTCTCAAGCACCGTCAACTCTGGCTCATGCTGATTATCCTGCCGACTTGGATCAATTTGCTCCTCAAGGCCTATGCTTTTATCGGGATTTTTGGTCAAAATGGCTCTATCAACCAATTTTTGGAATTTATCGGAATCGGTTCGCAACAGTTACTCTTTACCGATTTCTCCTTTATCTTTGTCGCAAGTTATATCGAGCTTCCCTTTATGATTTTGCCCATTTTCAATGTCTTGGACGATATGGATAACAATCTTATCAATGCCAGCTATGACTTGGGTGCGACCAAGTGGGAGACCTTCCGTCATGTCATCTTCCCTCTGTCTATGAATGGTGTGAGAAGTGGGGTTCAATCCGTCTTTATCCCTAGCTTAAGTCTCTTCATGCTGACACGCTTGATTGGTGGGAACCGTGTTATCACCTTGGGGACAGCCATTGAGCAGAACTTCCTGACCAATGACAACTACGGTATGGGTTCTACCATCGGTGTAATTCTCATCCTGACCATGTTCATCACCATGTGGGTGACCAAGGAAAGGAGAGAACGATGAAAAAATTTGCCAACCTTTATCTGGGACTGGTCTTTCTTGTCCTCTACCTGCCGATTTTTTACTTGATTGGCTACGCCTTTAATGCAGGCAACGACATGAACAGCTTTACAGGCTTTAGCTTGAGCCATTTTAAAACCATGTTTGGCGATGGTCGCCTTATGTTGATTGTGACTCAGACCTTTTTCTTGGCCTTTCTGTCAGCCTTGATTGCGACCATTATCGGGACTTTCGGTGCCATTTACATTTACCAGTCTCGTAAGAAATACCAAGAAGCCTTTCTATCACTCAATAATATCCTCATGGTTGCGCCTGATGTTATGATTGGTGCGAGCTTCTTGATTCTTTTTACTCAACTCAAGTTTTCGCTTGGCTTTTTGACCGTTCTATCTAGTCATGTGGCCTTTTCCATCCCTATCGTGGTCTTGATGGTCTTGCCTCGACTCAAGGAAATGAATGGGGACATGATTCATGCGGCCTATGACTTGGGAGCCAGTCAATTTCAGATGTTCAAGGAAATCATGCTTCCTTACCTGACTCCATCTATCATTGCAGGTTATTTCATGGCCTTCACCTATTCGCTAGATGACTTTGCTGTGACCTTCTTTGTAACGGGAAATGGCTTTTCAACGCTGTCAGTCGAGATTTACTCTCGTGCTCGCAAGGGGATTTCGCTAGAAATCAATGCCCTGTCTGCCCTCGTCTTTCTCTTTAGTATTATCCTAGTTGTTGGTTATTACTTTATCTCACGTGAGAAGGAGGAGCAAGCATGAAAAAACTCTATTCATTTTTAGCAGGAATTGCAGCCATTATCCTGGTCTTGTGGGGAATTGCGACGCATCTAGATAGTAAAATCAATAGCCGAGATAGTCAAAAATTGGTTATCTACAACTGGGGAGACTATATCGATCCAGAACTCTTGACTCAGTTTACAGAAGAGACAGGAATCCAAGTCCAGTATGAGACCTTTGACTCCAACGAAGCCATGTATACAAAGATTAAGCAGGGTGGAACGACCTATGATATTGCCATTCCTAGTGAATACATGATTAACAAGATGAAGGACGAAGATCTCTTGGTTCCGCTTGACTATTCAAAACTTGAAGGTCTTGAAAATATCGGACCAGAGTTTCTCAACCAGTCCTTTGACCCAGGCAATAAATTCTCCATTCCTTACTTCTGGGGAACCTTGGGAATTGTCTACAATGAAACCATGGTAGAGGAAGCGCCTGAGCATTGGGATGACCTCTGGAAGCCAGAGTATAAGAACTCTATCATGCTCTTTGATGGGGCGCGTGAGGTGCTGGGACTCGGACTAAATTCCCTCGGCTACAGCCTCAACTCCAAGGATACCCAGCAGTTGGAAGAGACAGTTGATAAGCTCTACAAACTGACTCCAAATATCAAGGCTATTGTGGCGGATGAGATGAAGGGCTACATGATCCAGAACAACGCTGCTATCGGTGTGACCTTCTCTGGTGAAGCCAGCCAAATGCTAGAAAAAAACGAAAATCTACGCTATGTGGTACCGACAGAAGCCAGCAACCTTTGGTTTGATAATATGGTCATTCCCAAAACAGTCAAAAACCAAGATGCCGCCTATGCCTTTATCAACTTTATGTTGAAACCTGAAAATGCTCTTAAAAATGCAGAGTATGTCGGTTATTCAACACCAAACCTACCAGCTAAGGAATTGCTCCCAGAGGAGAAAAAAGAAGACAAAGCCTTCTATCCAGATGCTGAAACCATGAAACACCTAGAAGTTTATGAGAAATTTGATCATAAATGGACAGGAAAATATAGCGACCTTTTCCTACAATTTAAAATGTATCGGAAGTAGGAGAACGTAAGAAAACGAATCAGTCAAGCTGGTTCGTTTTTTTATGTAAAAGTCGATTTTTGTAACTGTATGTTTTTCTATGATAGTTGCTTATTTGCTTACCTAGTAGTATACTAAGCTTAACCTTACAGAAAGCGGTAACAAACAATGAAAGTGTCTACTTTTTTCAAAAAAAGTTTCTGGCCAACCTTTTTGACTGTTCAGCAAACATATATACTATTTTATCTAAAGGATGGTTTGGATCGACAATACCTAACAACTGAGTCTATATATTTGGTGATAGGAAACTTTATATTTGCAAATATTTGCGTAGCTATCTTTAACAATTCAAAACTTTTGGATAAAAGTTGGGATAAAAAGAGTGATAGCAGTAAGAAAAAATATATTCTGAAAAAGTAATCTGAGATGTAGGTAATGGGTTATTTAAATAGGAATCATTCCCAGTTGACGCAGACTTAAAAAAACGATATAATAATAAAGTTGAGAATTGATTTTCAATCATCTTAGTCCAGAGAAATGGCGGTGCTGCGAGCCATCTAAGCGAGGAAGTCATGCTACTCAATTTAACAATTGCATAAGAACAAGAGAATGACAAGTTCATTGAATGAAGGTGGTACCGCGGTTTTTCGCCCTTCGTGATATGAGCTTGTCTTTTGATTTTTGGAGGTGTTGATGAAAACATTTCTTGTCAAACAAAAATTTCGTCTTGGAGGCGAACGCTTCGCTATCAAGGATGACAGGGGAGAAATCGCCTATCAGGTGGAGGGATCATTTTTTAAGATTCCTAAAACTTTTACTATTTATGACGCTAATGGAGAACAGGTCAGTCAGATTAGTAAAGAAATCTTGACCTTGCTTCCTCGTTTTGAGATTCAGCTTAGGGATGGCTCGAGTTTTGTCATTCGTAAGAAGTTGACCTTCTGGCGAGATAAGTATGAGTTTGATAATCTGGGTCTTCGTATCGAGGGCAATATCTGGGATTTGAATTTCAAATTGCTGGATGATCGTGATCAGATGATTGCAGAAATTAAGAAGGAACTCTTCCATCTGACCTCTACCTATACCGTAACGGTTCAGGAGGACGCTTATGCAGACCTAGTCATTTCCCTCTGTGTCGCGATTGACTATGTGGAAATGCTGGAAAGCCAATCACATTAAACAAGTAAATAAGGAGACAACATGAAACAACTATCTAGTGCACAAGTACGCCAAATGTGGCTTGATTTCTGGGCGACCAAAGGTCACTCTGTAGAACCATCAGTGAGCTTGGTTCCTGTAAATGACCCAACTCTTTTGTGGATCAACTCTGGGGTAGCAACCCTTAAGAAATACTTTGACGGAACTATTATCCCTGAAAATCCACGTATTACTAATGCGCAAAAGGCTATCCGTACCAACGATATCGAAAACGTAGGGAAAACTGCTCGTCACCATACCATGTTTGAAATGTTGGGGAACTTCTCTATCGGGGATTACTTCCGTGACGAAGCGATTACTTGGGCTTATGAGCTTTTGACAAGCCCAGAATGGTTTGACTTTCCAGCTGAGAAACTTTACATGACCTACTATCCAGATGATAAAGATTCATACAACCGTTGGATTGAAGTAGGAGTGGATCCCAGTCACTTGATTCCAATAGAGGACAACTTCTGGGAAATCGGTGCGGGGCCTTCTGGACCTGATACAGAGATTTTCTTTGATCGTGGAGAAGCTTTTGACCCAGAAAATATTGGTATTCGTCTTCTTGCAGAAGATATTGAGAACGACCGCTATATCGAAATCTGGAACATCGTTTTGTCACAATTTAACGCAGACCCTGCTGTTCCTCGTAGCGAATACAAGGAATTGCCACACAAGAACATTGATACGGGCGCTGGTTTGGAGCGTTTGGTGGCAGTTATCCAAGGGGCTAAGACAAACTTTGAAACAGACCTCTTCATGCCAATCATTCGTGAAGTGGAGAAATTGTCTGGTAAGGTCTATGATCAAGATGGTGATAACATGAGCTTCAAGGTCATCGCAGACCACATCCGTTCATTGTCATTTGCCATCGGTGATGGTGCCCTTCCAGGAAATGAGGGTCGTGGTTATGTCCTTCGCCGTCTTCTCCGCCGTGCCTCTATGCATGGTCAAAAATTGGGAATCAACGAGCCTTTCCTTTACAAATTGGTTCCAACTGTTGGTAAAATCATGGAAAGCTACTACCCAGAAGTGCTTGAAAAACGTGACTTTATCGAAAAAATCGTTAAGAGCGAAGAAGAATCATTTGCTCGTACCCTTCACTCAGGTCAACACTTTGCCCAAGGTATTGTAGCAGACTTGAAAGAAAAAGGTCAAACGGTTATCGCTGGTTCAGATGTATTCAAACTCTATGACACTTATGGATTCCCAGTTGAATTGACTGAAGAAATCGCTGAAGAAGCTGGTATGAGTGTGGACCGTGAAGGCTTTGAAGCAGCCATGAAAGAACAGCAAGAGCGAGCGCGTGCCTCAGCTGTCAAGGGTGGCTCAATGGGTATGCAAAATGAAACCCTTCAAAACATCACTGTAGAAAGTGTCTTCAACTACAATGCTAGCCAATTGTCTTCTAAATTGGTGGCTATCGTGGCTGACAATGCAGAAGTAGAAGCTGTATCAGAAGGAACTGCCTCTCTTATCTTTGCGGAAACGCCATTCTATGCTGAAATGGGTGGACAGGTCGCTGACCACGGACAAATCTTGGATGAGTCAGGTAAGGTTGTGGCTACTGTGACCAATGTTCAAAAAGCACCAAACGGACAAGCTCTTCATACAGTTGAAGTCCTTGCACCACTTGCTTTGAACCAAGAATACACTTTGGCAATTGATACAAATCGTCGTCACCGTGTTATGAAAAACCACACTGCGACTCACTTGCTTCACGCTACCCTTCACAATATCCTTGGAAACCACGCAACACAAGCAGGATCTCTTAATGAAGTCGAATTCCTTCGCTTTGACTTTACCCATTTCCAAGCAGTAACTGCAGAAGAATTGCGTGCGATTGAACAGCAAGTCAACGAAAAAATCTGGGAAGCTCTTGAAGTGAAGACAGTTGAAACGGATATTGATACTGCTAAAGAAATGGGAGCTATGGCCCTCTTTGGTGAGAAATACGGTAAGGAAGTCCGTGTTGTTACTATCGGTGACTACTCTATCGAGCTTTGTGGTGGTACCCACGTTGGCAACACTTCTGAGATTGGTCTCTTCAAGATTGTCAAAGAAGAAGGTATCGGATCAGGAACTCGTCGTATCTTGGCAGTGACTGGTAAGGAAGCCTTTGAAGCCTACCGTGAACAAGAAGACGCTCTTAAAGCTGTCGCAGCAACCTTGAAAGCACCTCAAGTCAAGGAAGTCCCTCACAAGGTAGAAGGACTACAAGAACAACTTCGTCAACTTCAAAAAGAAAATGCTGAGTTGAAAGAAAAAGCCGCAGCTGCAGCTGCAGGCGACATCTTCAAGGATGTTAAGGAAGTCAACGGTCACCGTTATATCGCTAGCCAAGTATCTGTATCAGATGCTGGTGCCCTTCGTACTTTTGCAGATAACTGGAAACAAAAAGACTACTCTGATCTTCTTGTCCTAGTTGCCGCTATCGGTGACAAAGTCAATGTCCTTGTAGCAAGCAAAACAAAAGACCTTCATGCAGGAAACCTTGTCAAAGAATTGGCACCAATCGTCGATGGACGTGGTGGTGGTAAACCAGACATGGCCATGGCAGGAGGAAGCAATCAAGCTAAGATCCAAGAATTGTTGGATGCAGTAGCAGGTAAATTGTAATCAAGTAATACTCTTCGAAAATCAAATTCAAACAATGTCAGCTTCACCTTGCCGTACTCAAGTACAGCCTGCGGCTAGCTTCCTAGTTTGCTCTTTGATTTTCATTGAGTATAAAGATCTATCCATTTGGGTAGGTCTTTTTTGTGAATAGAAAAAAGCCCAATCCGATTGGATCTGGCTTAATAATCATTGGCAATTAGATTGTATTGGCTGCCCAGACACTTACCGAAGCAGCTGAGACTGGGAATTGTCCATAACCTTCCTCATCAATTGTAACTTGACCTTGGTGTTTTTCAAGTAAATCTACAAAGGTTTGGTTAGCCCATTCTTGGCCGACAAACATTGACTTGCTGTTTTCTTGGTCATTTGAAATCAAGACTGCGATTGGAGATTGATTTTCAGCACCTGAACGTACCCAACCGATGCAGTTAGGATCATCAAAGTAGTCATTTTGTTCTCCATAGGCCAAATCTTTTCGGATGGTTAGGAGGCGGTCAAGGACTTCTTTGAAATCTTGTTGAGCATACTGCCCTGAAATTCCATAGTAGTCTCCGTAAAAGACACATGGAAGGCCGTCTTGGCGTAATAGAATGAGGGCATAGGCTGCTGGTTTGAACCATTCTTCAACGGTAGACTCAAGAGCTTGTCCTCGTTGGGTATCGTGGTTGTCGACAAAGGTTACAGCCTTATCAGGCTTGAGTTCAACCAAGCTATCTGTGAAAATACCACGAAGGTCATAGTTTGCGCCAGCTTGACTAGCTTCAAAGAGATTCTGGTGGAGACGAACATCGACAAGGTCAAAGCGTTCTTCCGTTTTTTCAAGATAGTCCAGATTGGCTTCCTTGTCTGGATTCCAAAATTCACCAAAAACATAGAAATCCTCACCGTATTTTTCCTTCATATCGCGGATAAAATTGCTCATGAAGAAAGAGTCAATGTGCTTAACGGCATCCAAACGGAAACCAGCAATACCAGTCGTCTCCATGAACCAGTCAGCCCAGTCATAGATATTTTGGATGACTTCAGGATGCTTAAAGTCTAGGTCGGCATACATGAGGTAGTCATAGTTACCGTTTTCATTATCGACCAATTCCTCATTTGCCCAACCCTTGTTGTCCCCTTGAATCAGATAAATCCCAGACTTACGGCGTTTTGCATCGTAGTCTGTACCTGTGAAGTGGTACCAGTGCCAGTGGAAGTCATTGTAGGTATCTTGGCGACCATCGAAGGTAAAGCTAGTCCAGCCATTGATGGTGAAGGGTTCCCCAAGTTCAACTGTACGGTCTACAGGATCCACTTCAATAACCTGAAAGGCTTCCATGTGATCAGCAGCAGCCTTGTGGTTGAGAACTACATCGGCCATAGGTTGAATTCCCTGTGCTTTTAGAGCTTGAATGGCTTGAAGATAGTCTTCTTTAAAACCATACTTGGTGCGGACAGTTCCTTTTTGATTAAACTCTCCTAAGTCGAATAAGTCATAGACCCCATAGCCGACATCTTTTTCATTGGTAGCCTTGAAAGCTGGTGGCATCCAGACATGACTGATACCGAGATCAGCTAGGTGTGGAGCATCTTCAGCCAGACGCGTCCAGTGCTGACCGTCGTGGGGCAGATACCATTCAAAGTATTGCATGAGTGTTTGATTTTGCATGATGTTTCCTCTTACTTGTCAATCTTGTTCTTTATTCTATCATAAAGTATTGGTTAGCGCCAACGTTTGCATAAGATAGAAGGAAACTATTTTAACTACTTAAAATAAAGTATTGATTTTTTTGTATCAAAGTGCTAGTATAATAGTATGTAATATAGATAAAGATAGGAGTCATCCCATGATTGAATTTCAAAATGTTAGTAAGTTGTATGGTGATAAAGAGGCTTTGAGCAATCTCAATCTGCAGATTGAAAATGGAGAGATTATGGGTCTGATTGGCCATAATGGTGCTGGAAAATCGACCACCATAAAGTCTCTAGTCAGTATCATTTCGCCCAGCAGTGGTCGTATCTTGGTAGATGGTTTAGATTTATCGGAAAATCGCTTGGCTATTAAACGAAAGATTGGTTACGTTGCAGACTCGCCTGACTTATTTTTACGCTTAACAGCCAATGAATTTTGGGAATTGATTGCTTCATCCTATGATCTGACTAGCTCTGACTTGGAGGCTAGTCTAGCTAGGCTATTGAGTGTTTTTGACTTTGCTGAAAATCGCTATCAGGTTATTGAAACCCTTTCTCACGGAATGCGTCAGAAAGTCTTTGTCATCGGGGCACTCTTGTCTGATCCTGATATTTGGGTCTTGGACGAACCCTTGACTGGTTTGGATCCCCAGGCTGCCTTTGATTTGAAGCAAATGATGAAGGAACATGCACAAAAAGGCAAGACGGTCTTGTTTTCAACCCATGTCCTAGAGGTGGCAGAGCAAGTCTGTGATCGGATTGCCATTTTGAAAAAGGGGCATTTGATTTATTGTGGTAGTGTAGAGGGCTTGAGAAAAGACCACCCAGACCAGTCTTTGGAAAGTATCTACCTTAGCCTTGCTGGTAGAAAAGAGGAGGTTTCAGATGCGTCTCAAGGTCATTAAAAAATTAGTTGATATCAATATCCTCTATTCATCTAAGGAAGCTAATCTGGCTAACCTACGAAAGAAGCAGGCTAAGAATCCTGGGAAAAAAGTAAATGTTTCCGCTAGAGTCCTAAGTTCTTACATTTTTTCCAGTCTTTTATTACTTATCTTTTTTAGTAATATAGCCTTTCGTTTTCCTTTTGAGGAAAGTCCTGTTCATTTTAGTTTCATGGTTGCTATTTTTCTAGTGCTTGCCTTTTCAACTTCTTTCACTGCATTTTACAATGTCTTTTATGAGAGTAAGGACTTGGCATCTTATAGGCCCTATGCTTTTAAAGAATCAGAGATTATAATTGCTAAAGGACTGTCTGTTCTCTTGCCAGCTCTAACTGGAATTGTATCAATCCTAGCTTATTTTCTAGCCCTTTACATTAGGCTAGCTCCTTCTCTTTGGCTGGGCTTGCCTTTGATGCTGCTGTCCTTGGCCTTATTATTTGTCTCTGTTACTTTAGTGATGGTAGTGGCAGTACATTTCTTGGCTCAGACTACGGTCTTCAGAAAGTATCAGTCTATTTTTGCGAATGTGATGATTGGGATAGGAGTTCTCATACCTTTAATATTTGTCCTCTTTCTACAGTCGACTTCTGGAAGTATTGTTGACAGAGTTAGAGACATTCCACCTCTTCTTTATCCTATTCATCTCTTTTACAAAATAGCAGTGGAGCCTTTTTCGACAGAAGCCTTAGTGGGTTTGCTCGCTTGGATAACTCTAACTGTCTTCTTGCTTTACCTGACCAAAAAGAAGGTTCTTCCTCATTTTTATGAC
Organism: Streptococcus mitis; assembly: GCF_946190065.1. Lineage (GTDB taxonomy): Bacteria > Bacillota > Bacilli > Lactobacillales > Streptococcaceae > Streptococcus > Streptococcus mitis_DE. Next base: position 151,634 of record NZ_CAMHZD010000002.1, on the reverse strand, counting down.
GTGATTCTGCTTAATAGTGAGGAGAAGGTCAAAAAAGAACGTCGCAGTAAGGAGAGAATTTCAACTACTAAAAAGGGATTTTTCCGCATGGTTTTGCGCTACAACCTCTCCCTCTTGGGACAGGGAACTGGCGTGGTTACAGTGCTTTTTACAAGTGCTTTCCTTCCTTATCTCATGATGATTGGTCTGATTTCCAAAATCCGAGATTCTCAGATAGTTCCAGACATTCATCCTCCATACTGGTTACCCTTGTTTTTTATAGCTCTCTTTATAGCAGTTGTCAATAACAATATCACCAGCCTGCATTCAATTGCCTTGTCCTTGGAGAGGGAAAATGTTGATTTTCTTAAGAGTTTACCCTTTGACTTTGCTCGTTATGTGAAAGTGAAATTTTGGATTATATTTGTTGTCCAGTCTTTTTTACCAGTTCTGACTTTACTTGGCCTTTCTCTATATCTAGGCTTGCCCATCCTTTCGATGATTTACCTTCTTGTAGTCTGGATCCTTGCCAGTGTCATCCTTTCTTGCCACCATTACCTTAAGGACGTGAAAAATTTGTCAACCAATTGGAGTAACATTACGGACCTGGTGAACCGTTCAAATGGTATAGTCAAAATTGTTTTACTCTTAATTTATTGTGTTATCTTGTCGATTTCATCTCTTGTGAGCATATTCTTGGTTCAGTCTCTCTCTACTATCCTTGCTATCAGCTTGGGAGTAGGAGCTCTTATCCTTCTACTTGGTCTTGTTATTTTTAGCTATCATTACTACCTATCACGGATATTGGTAGAGATAGAAAAAAGATGAGGTAGTTGGTCGCTTGCTTGATAAATTTTATAAAAAGAAATGCTCCTCCAAGACGGAAGAGCATTTCTTTTATTGTGATTTTGATTCGGTTTCTGAAGACTCGGGGTGGAGTTCTTGGTAACTTGGCGCTTTGAAAAGGTCAGTACTGGTTTTACCTTGTCGTTGGCTAAAGAGGCTAGTTGACTGACTACCTTTTTCCTGCTCAATCTTTTGCAGAATTGGTAATGAATTGAGGTAAGAAATACTTTCTGTATCAACTGTTCCAAGATGATCTTTTTGATAGAAACGTATCAAATCGCCAGTTTGAATCTGGTCGCTGATTTTTAGCTGTTGGCTGGCTGCCTGCCGAACGAGTTCTAGTTCAGTTTGAGCTTGTTCATCAAGATTGCTGATTTCAAGACCACTTTCAGTATAGTAGGTTCGTCCGTCATAACTGGTGTATTTTGGTGTGACGAAGGAATTGGCAGTCCGAAAGGCAACGATTTCTTGATGATCTGGTGATAGTAGATCTTGTCCGACTTGAAGGAAGGAATTGAACTCAATACCAAGGAGGTGTTCGAGAGTCGGTAAGATATCGATTTGTCCACCGTAGGTATTGATGATTTGCCCCTTTTCATAGCCAGGCATGACCACCATAAAAGGTACTCGTTGCAACATGGCATTGTCGTAATTCGACCAGTTCTCAGAAGTCTTTCCAATCAAAGGTGCCAGGTCAGGATTGCGGGAATTGGAAATGCCATAATGGTCTCCGTAGATGACGATAATGGATTTTTCATAGAGGCCACTTTCTTTGAGATAGTCAAAGAAGGCCTTAATAGCACTATCCAGATAGTTAGCCGTTTGAAAGTAGCCATTGATTGTTTCATCTTTAGTATTGGCCAAGGGGAAACCAAGCTCGTTGCCTGTCAGATTGCTAGCATAGGGATAGTGATTGGACACCGTGATATACTTGGCATAAAAAGGCTGCTGCAAGTGTTCCAGATATTGGATAGAATCTTTCATCATGATTTTATCATTCAAACCATATTGGAAAGAATTGCTACTGTCTTGCTTAGTAAAATAGGAAGCATCAAAGAAGTACTGGTAACCCCATTGTTTGTAGGTTGTATTTCTGTTCCAGAAGGTACCGATATTACCGTGAAAGACAGCACTTGATTGATAGCCGTTTTTTGATAGGATAAAAGGCGCAGCTTGCTGGGTATTGGTACCTCCATAGTTGACCATAAAGGAACCTTGGTTAAGTCCAAATAAACCAGTTTCCAACATAGTTTCTGCATCAGAAGTTTTACCAGCCTTGACTTGGTTAAAGATATTAGAAAAGGCTAGGGTTGATTGCGAATGGTAGAGGGAATTAAGGAAGGGAGTGACTTCGTGCTCAGTTCCATCTATGTTGAGTTTATAGTCAAGTAGGAACTGCTGGAAACTCTCCAAGTGGAGATAAATCACATTTTTCCCTTTGGCTAAGCCAAAATAGTCTGGATTGGGCTTAGCATCATGTTCTTGAATATAATCTGTAATAGGTTGAAGGTCGGTCTCAGAAGCCTTAGCACGTTCTTTGTTGGCGCTGTATAATTGGTTGGCACTATAACCTAAAAAGGCTGGCAAACTAAGGGCACGAACAACATAATAATTAGAAAATCCTCGCGATAGGAGATCGGGACGTTCAATTTCTGCTAAAAAAAGATTAGCTGAAAAGAGGAGGGCTGAAAGAGCAGTGATAGCAACACTCGAGCGGAATTTGAAAGGTCTCCTATCCAACTGGATGAATTTTTTAAAGAAAAGGAAAGCCAGCACTGGGAAATCCATAAAATAGAGAAAATCCCAAGGACGCAGTAACTCTAGTTCTGCAGTACCAACAGACACCTTGCTGGCGACCTTCATGGTATTAGCCGTGATAAAGTCACTAAATTCTCGATAGTAAAAGACATTGGAATAGAGCCAAATGAATAAAAGGCTATAAATAACTATACTAATACTATAAAAAATCTTGGTTGACCGAGCATAGAGGGCTAGAGCCAGCAGGAGGAGCCCCAAAGGAAGGGGGTTGAAAAAGGCGATAAAGGCAAGGTAATTTCCTTGCAGCTTGCCCAATTGAATATCTAAATTAAAGTCAACGGTATAGGCTAATAAGGTTTTGAGCCAATAGAGGATTAAGAGGGTTAGGACAAAACCCAGTCTGGTACCCATGGCTTTTTGGATTTTGTTAAAATTGATTCTCACACAATTACTTCCTAAGTTTTTATTAGTATTAGTATACCATTTTTTAAAACTAGAGTAAAAAAGCAAGGGTAGTTTCTTTTTTTGAGAATTGTCTAAAAATTTGATATAATAGTAGTCATGAATAGAATAAGAGTCAGCAAAAGGGTTGAAAAGAAGCTTGCAAAGGGGCTTGTTTTACTAGAAGCCAGCGATCTTGCAGATGTTCAGCTTAAGGATCAGGAAGTAGAAGTTCATAGTCAAGGTGGAAACTTTCTTGGGACTGCTTACCTTTCTCAGCAAAACAAGGGCTTGGGCTGGTTTGTTAGCACAGATAAGATTACCTTTAATCAAGCTTTCTTTGAAACACTCTTTAGACAAGCTAAAGAAAAGAGGAAAGCCTACTATCAAGATGATTTGACAACTGCCTTTCGTCTCTTCAACCAAGAGGGAGATGGCTTTGGCGGTCTGACAGTGGACCTTTATGGCGACTATGCTGTCTTTTCTTGGTATAATTCTTATGTATATCAGATTCGCAAGGTTATCTCAGAAGCTTTTAGACAGGTTTTTCCTGAGGTTTTAGGGATATATGAGAAGATCCGTTTTAAGGGTTTGGACTATGAATCTGCCCATGTTTATGGTCAAGAAGCACCTGACTTCTTCACTGTTTTGGAAAATGGTGTCATGTATCAAGTCTTTATGAACGATGGCTTGATGACAGGGATTTTCCTAGACCAGCATGAAGTTCGCGGTAGTTTAGTGGATGGATTGGCTATGGGTAAATCCTTGCTCAATATGTTTTCCTACACAGCAGCCTTTTCAGTAGCTGCGGCCATGGGAGGAGCAAGCCAGACAACTTCGGTTGACCTAGCCAAACGTTCACGAGAATTGTCTCAAGCGCATTTTCAGGCAAATGGAATCAGCACAGAGGCCCATCGTTTTATAGTCATGGATGTTTTTGAGTATTTCAAATATGCCAAACGAAAAGGCTTAACCTATGATGTTATTGTCCTAGATCCGCCTAGCTTTGCTCGGAACAAAAAACAAACATTTTCTGTGGCTAAGGACTATCACAAGTTGATTTCCCAGAGTCTTGAGATTTTAAATCCGGGAGGGATTATCGTTGCTAGTACCAATGCTGCCAATGTTTCCCGTCAGAAATTTACAGAACAAATTGATAAAGGCTTTGCAGGAAGAAGTTACCAGATTTTAAACAAATACGGTCTTCCAGCAGATTTTGCCTATAATAAAAAAGATGAAAGTAGTAATTACCTCAAGGTGATTAGTATGAAGGTTAGTAAATGAAATTAATCGTTTCAGTAATGCCAAGAAGTTTAGAGGAGGCCCAGGCTCTGGATGCCACGAGGTATCAAGATGCTGATATTATTGAATGGCGTGCCGACTATCTGCCTAAGGAAGCGATTTTGCAGGTAGCTCCAGCTATTTTTGAAAAATTCGCAGGCCGTGAGTTGGTTTTCACTCTGCGAACTCGTTCTGAAGGGGGAGAAATTGACCTTTCTCCAGAAGAATATATCCATCTAATCAAGGAAGTGGCGCAACTCTATCAACCAGATTATATTGATTTTGAGTACTATAGCTACAAGGATGTTTTTGAAGAAATGCTGGACTTCCCAAATCTCGTTTTGAGTTACCACAATTTCCAAGAAACACCTGAAAATATGATGGAGATCTTGTCAGAGTTGACGAGCTTAAATCCAAAACTTGTCAAGGTTGCGGTGATGGCTCATACGGAGCAGGATGTGCTAGACTTGATGAACTATACACGAGGCTTTAAAACCCTCAATCCTGAGCAGGAATATGTGACCATTTCTATGGGCAAGGTGGGCAAGGTCTCTCGTATAACTGCAGATGTGACAGGTTCGAGCTGGTCCTTTGCTAGTCTAGATGAGGCCAGTGCCCCAGGTCAGATTTCTCTAGCTAACATGAAAAAAATCAGGGAGATTTTGGATGAAGCTTGATGGCTATACACGTTTAGCTGCCGTTGTTGCCAATCCTATTAAGCACTCTATTTCCCCCTTTATCCATAATAGGGCCTTTGAGGCGACAGCTACCAACGGTGCTTATGTTGCTTGGGAGATTAAAGCGGATGACTTGGAAGTCACAGTCGCTAATATTCGTCGCTACCAGATGTTTGGTATCAACCTTTCCATGCCCTATAAGGAGCAGGTGATTCCTTACTTGGATGAGCTGAGCGATGAAGCACGCTTGATTGGTGCGGTTAATACGGTTGTCAATGAGAATGGCAATTTAATTGGATATAATACAGATGGCAAGGGATTTTTTAAGAGCTTGCCTTCTTTTACAATTATAGGTAAGAAGATGACCCTGCTGGGTGCAGGTGGTGCGGCTAAATCCATTCTGGCACAAGCTATTTTGGATGGCGTCAGTCAGATTTCGCTCTTTGTTCGTTCAGTTTCTATGGAAAAAACAAGACCTTACCTAGACAAGTTACAGGAGCATACAAGCTTTAAGGTGGACTTGTATGCTTTAGAAGATGTTTCTGAACTGCAAGCAAGGATTGCTGAGTCTGATTTACTGGTCAATGCGACAAGTGTAGGAATGGACGGTCAATCATCTCCAGTTCCTGAAAGCATTGTCCTATCAGAAACTCTTTTAGTAGCAGATATCATTTACCAACCCTTTGAAACACCATTTTTGAAATGGGCTAGAAGTCAGGGCAATCCAGCGGTTAATGGTCTGGGAATGTTGCTCTATCAAGCTGCAGAAGCTTTTCAATTGTGGACAGGCAAGGAGATGCCGACAGAAGAGATTTGGCAGTCCTTAACAGAAAAATACCAATAAAGAAAAGGAGACTCTCCTATGAAAATCAGAATCGATATTCCTCATCATCCTTATGATATTCAGATTGAAAAAGGTTGTCTGGCTCAGGCTGGCCAATGGTTGCGAGAACTTTGGCAACCACAAAAAGTGGTCATTGTAACAGACAACCATGTAGCTTCTCTTTATGCAGAGAAGGTCAAGCTCAGCCTAGAAGATGCTGGTTTTCAGGTAGCTATTTTTGACTTTTTAGAAGGTGAAGAAAGAAAGAATTTAACCACTGTTCAGAAAGTCTATGAATTTTTGGTCAAGCAAGGTCTGACCCGCAGTGATGGGATTGTAGCCCTAGGTGGTGGTGTCGTTGGGGATCTGGCAGGCTTTGTAGCCTCTACCTATATGCGGGGTATTCATTTTGTTCAGATTCCGACTAGTTTGACTGCCCAGGTGGATTCTTCAATCGGTGGAAAGACAGGCGTCAATACTCCATTTGCTAAAAATATGGTGGGTACCTTTGCCCAACCAGATGGGGTTCTGATTGATCCGCTTGTCCTTGAAACACTTGGAAAGAGAGAGTTGATTGAAGGAATGGGGGAGGTCATCAAGTATGGCTTGATTGAGGACCCAGAACTGTGGGCTCTCTTGACGGAGCTGGATGGTTCTGTAGAGAGCATTCTGGAATATGCAGAGACCTTGATTGAACATTCTTGTCAGGTTAAGCGCAAGATGGTGGTTGAGGATGAGCTGGACAATGGTGTACGCCTTTACCTCAATTTTGGCCACACTATTGGTCATGCTATTGAAGCGACTGCCGGTTATGGCAAGGTCATGCATGGAGAGGCTGTAGCCATGGGAATGGTGCAGATTTCCAAGGTTGCTGAGGAAAAGGGACTCATGCCAGCTGGCATTACGCAATCTATCACAAAGATGTGTCAGAAATTTGGACTACCTGTTGACTATGAAAACTGGGATGTTGACAAGCTTTATCAGGCTTTGACACATGACAAGAAAGCGCGTGGCAATACCTTGAAATTGGTCTTGGTGCCAGAGCTTGGCTCAGCGACCATTCACCCAGTTTCTCTGGAAGAGATGAAAGACTACTTGGTAAAATAAGGAGAGCGTATGAGATATTTAACTGCAGGAGAATCACACGGCCCTCGTCTGACGGCTATCATTGAAGGAATTCCAGCTGGACTTCCTTTGACAGCAGAGGACATCAATGAGGATTTGAAACGTCGTCAGGGTGGATATGGCCGCGGTGGTCGTATGAAGATTGAGAGTGACCAGGTTGTCTTTACTTCGGGCGTTCGTCACGGGAAGACGACAGGGGCTCCTATTACCATGGATGTCATCAATAAGGACCACCAAAAATGGCTGGATATCATGTCTGCGGAAGACATTGAAGAGCGACTTAAAAGCAAACGAAAAATCACCCATCCTCGCCCAGGACATGCCGATTTGGTTGGGGGCATCAAGTACCGTTTTGATGATTTGCGTAATTCCTTGGAGCGTTCATCAGCTCGTGAAACCACCATGCGGGTGGCAGTTGGCGCAGTAGCCAAGCGCCTCTTGGCTGAGCTGGATATGGAGATTGCCAACCATGTCGTAGTCTTTGGTGGCAAGGAAATCGATGTTCCTGAGAATCTCACAGTCGCTGAGATTAAGGAAAGAGCTGCCCAGTCTGAAGTTTCTATTGTCAACCAAGAACGGGAACAGGAAATCAAGGATTATATTGACCAAATAAAGCGTGACGGTGATACCATCGGTGGGGTTGTGGAGACAGTCGTCGGAGGTGTTCCAGTTGGTCTTGGTTCCTATGTTCAATGGGACAGAAAATTGGATGCCAGACTTGCCCAAGCAGTTGTCTCTATCAATGCCTTTAAAGGGGTGGAATTTGGTCTAGGATTTGAGGCTGGTTACCGCAAAGGTAGCCAAGTCATGGATGAAATTCTCTGGTCTAAAGAAGACGGCTATACTCGCCGTACTAATAATCTGGGCGGCTTTGAAGGTGGTATGACCAATGGGCAACCCATCGTTGTTCGAGGCGTCATGAAACCTATTCCTACTCTTTATAAGCCTCTTATGAGTGTGGATATCGAAACCCACGAACCCTACAAGGCAACAGTCGAAAGAAGTGATCCGACCGCTCTTCCAGCAGCCGGTGTAGTTATGGAAGCCGTTGTGGCAACGGTTCTGGCACAAGAAATCCTTGAAAAATTCTCATCAGACAATCTAGAGGAATTAAAAGAAGCGGTAGCCCAACACCGAGACTATACAAAGAACTATTAAGGAGTTCCTATGGCAAAAACAGTCTATATCGCAGGTCTTGGTCTGATTGGTGCCTCTATGGCACTTGGTATCAAACGCGATCACCCAGATTATGAAATTTTAGGCTATAATCGCAGTCAAGCTTCGAGAGATATCGCCTTGAAAGAAGGCATGATTGACCGTGCAACGGATGATTTTGCCAGTTTTGCTCCTTTGGCAGATATCATTATCCTCAGCTTGCCAATCAAACAAACCGTTGCTTTTATTAAGGAATTGGCCAACTTGGACTTGAAAGAAGGCGTCATTATTTCAGATGCTGGTTCGACCAAGTCAGCTATTGTGGATGCGGCGGAGCAGTATTTGGCTGGCAAACCTGTTCGCTTTGTCGGGGCCCATCCTATGGCTGGTAGTCATAAGACAGGGGCTGCTTCTGCGGACGTCAATCTTTTTGAAAATGCCTATTATATCTTTACACCTTCGAGCCTGACAGGTCAGGATACGCTTGAGGAAATGAAGGATTTGCTTTCAGGTCTTCATGCTCGCTTTATCGAGATTGATGCTAAGGAGCATGATCGAGTCACTTCTCAGATTAGCCATTTTCCTCATATTCTGGCTTCTAGTCTCATGGAGCAGACCGTGGTTTATGCTCAAGAACATGAGATGGCAAGGCGCTTTGCGGCCGGTGGTTTTCGAGATATGACTCGAATTGCGGAAAGTGAGCCAGGTATGTGGACGTCCATTCTCTTATCCAATCGTGAGACTATTCTAGACCGAATTGCGGATTTCAAGGAGCGCTTAGACGAGGTTGGACAAGCTATCAGTAAGGGAGATGAAGAGCGAATCTGGAATTTTTTCAATCAAGCGCGTGAGCAACGTCAGGCTATGGAAATCCATAAGCGTGGTGGTGTGGATAGCTCTTATGACCTCTATGTCGACGTTCCCGATGAGGAAGACGTTATTTTACGAATCTTGGAATTACTACGTGGAACTTCCTTGGTCAATATTCACATCAATGAGGAAAACCGTGAGGATATTCACGGGATCCTACAAATTTCATTTAAAAATGCTCAAGACTTGGAACGAGCCGAGCATCTCATAACAGAAAATACCGACTATACAGTAGTCATCAAATAAGGAGAAAATAATGTCAAATATTTACGATAGTGCAAACGAACTCAGTCGCGGTTTACGCGAATTACCAGAATACAAGGCTGTCAAAGCAGCTAAAGATGCGATTTCAGCAGATGCTGAGGCAAGCAAAATCTTTACAGAATATGTTACTTTCCAAGAGGAAATTCAAAGACTAGCGCAGACAGGTCAAATGCCCGATGCTTCCTTTCAAGCGAAAATGGAAGGCTTTGGCAAGCAGATTCAGGGGAACAGCCTTTTGTCAGAATTCTTTACCAAGCAACAACAATTGGCAATTTATCTTTCTGACATTGAAAAAATTGTTTTTGAACCAGTTTCAGAATTGCTAAAATAAGAAAATAACTATCATAAAGTCAGAAATTTTTAAGGAATTTCTGGCTTTTTATGATAAAATAGGTAAAAGTATTGCAAGTATGAGGTCCAATATGAAACTAAAAACAAACATTAGCCACTTACATGGCAGTATCCGAGTTCCAGGTGATAAGTCTATCAGCCACCGTTCCATTATCTTTGGGAGTTTGGCTGAGGGTGAAACCAAGGTTTATGATATTCTGCGAGGTGAAGACGTTCTTTCGACCATGCAGGTTTTTCGTGACCTTGGTGTTGATATTGAGGATAAAGATGGGGTTATTACCATTCAAGGTGTCGGTATGGACGGCCTAAAAGCTCCGCAAAATGCCCTTGATATGGGGAATTCTGGTACCTCGATTCGCCTGATTTCAGGTGTCCTTGCTGGGGCCGACTTCGAAGTAGAAATGTTTGGAGATGATAGTCTTTCCAAACGTCCTATGGACCGCGTGACGATTCCATTGAAAAAAATGGGCGTCAGCATTTCAGGGCAAACTGAGCGAGATCTGCCTCCCCTTTATTTAAAAGGGACGAAAAACCTAGCACCTATTCAGTATGAGTTGCCGATTGCCTCAGCCCAAGTCAAGTCAGCCTTGATGTTTGCGGCCTTGCAAGCTCAGGGGGAGTCCGTTATTATCGAAAAAGAGTGTACCCGTAATCATACTGAAGATATGTTGCAACAATTTGGCGGCCGTTTAAGTGTGGATGGTAAAAAAATCACAGTCCAAGGGCCGCAAAAACTGACTGGACAAAAGGTGGTCGTACCAGGAGATATTTCCAGTGCAGCCTTTTGGTTAGTTGCTGGTTTGATTGTTCCAAACTCTCGTTTGGTGCTTAAGAATGTGGGCATCAACGAAACGCGTACCGGTATTATAGATGTCATTCGTGCCATGGGTGGAAAATTAGAAGTAACTGAAATTGACCCAGTGGCTAAATCTGCAACCTTGACTGTTGAGTCTTCTGACTTGAAAGGAACAGAGATTGGTGGTGCCTTGATTCCACGCTTGATTGATGAATTGCCTATTATTGCCCTTCTTGCTACCCAAGCACATGGTGTAACAGTTATCAAGGATGCTGAGGAGCTCAAGGTCAAGGAAACAGACCGTATTCAGGTTGTGGCAGACGCTTTAAATAGCATGGGTGCGAATATTACTCCTACAGCAGATGGAATGATTATCAAAGGAAAATCAGCCCTTCACGGTGCAAGAGTCAATACTTTTGGAGACCACCGTATCGGCATGATGACAGCTATCGCAGCTCTCTTGGTTGCAGATGGAGAAGTGGAGCTTGACCGTGCTGAAGCCATCAATACCAGCTATCCTAGCTTCTTTGATGATTTGGAGAGCTTGATTCATGGCTAAGGTATTACTAGGATTTATGGGGGCTGGTAAATCCACAATTGCTAGAGGATTGGACCCTAATTACCTTGATATGGATGCTCTGATTGAGAAACGCTTAGGTATGTCCATTGCGGAATTTTTCGCTGAAAAGGGAGAATCAGCCTTTCGTCAGATAGAGTCTGAAGTCCTAGCTGAGTTACTAAAAACGGACCAAGTTGTGTCAACTGGTGGGGGCGTGGTCATTTCTAAGCGAAATCGTGACTTACTCAAGACAAATTTTGATAACATCTACCTGAAAGCTGATTTTGAAACGCTTTATCAACGTATCGCAGCTGATAAGGACAATCAGCGTCCGCTTTTTCTAAAGAATAGCAAGGAAAAACTTGCAGCTATTTTTCAAGAAAGACAGGCTTGGTATGAGGAAGTGGCCAGTCGGGTTTTGGATGTGACCAAGCTAAGCCCAGAGGAAATTATAGAGGAACTGAGATGAAAATTGCTTATCTAGGTCCCAAGGGATCATTTTCACACCACGTTGTGCAGACTGCTTTTCCTCATGAGGAATTGCAGGCTTTCGCCAATATTACGGATGTCATCAAGGCCTATGAGCAAGGTTTGGTGGACTATTCTGTGGTGCCAGTTGAAAATTCTATCGAGGGTAGTGTGCATGAAACCTTGGACTACCTTTTTCATCAGGCTCGCATCCAAGCAGTAGCAGAAATCGTTCAGCCCATTCACCAGCAGTTGATGGTGGTTCCAGGTCACACTAAGATTGAAAAGATTTTTTCTCACCCACAGGCTTTGGCTCAAGGAAAGAAATTCATCAATGAACAGTATCCAGAGGCCCAAATCGAGATAACAGCCAGTACAGCCTATGCGGCCCGCTTTATTTCCGAACATCCTGACCAGCCTTTTGCGGCCATTGCTCCTAGAAGTTCTGCAGAAGAATATGGCTTAGAACTGATTGCTGAAGATATTCAAGAAATGGAAGCTAATTTCACACGTTTCTGGGTTCTAGGAGCTGAAAAGCCTAGTATGCCCTTACAAGCACAAAGTGAAAAAATGAGTTTGGCCTTGACCTTACCTGATAACCTTCCGGGAGCACTTTATAAGGCTCTGTCGACCTTTGCTTGGCGGGGAATTGACCTGACAAAAATTGAAAGCCGTCCACTCAAGACAGCACTGGGTGAATACTTTTTCATTATCGATGTTGATTATGCCGATAGGGACTTGGTTAACTTTGCCCAAAAAGAATTAGAAGCGATTGGAATCCAGTATAAAGTACTGGGAGCCTATCCTATTTATCCAATATCAGACCATGGAAAGGAGAGAAGATGAGTAAAGAAAATCCCTTAAGCCACCACGAGCAGTTGCGCTATGACTATCTCTTTAAGAATATTCATTATCTCAATGAGCGAGAGAAAAAAGAGTTTGCTTACTTGCAAGACAAATTAAATAGGGAAAGTAGTGATGCTCCCTCAGAAAGTCAGGAATTGGCAGAGGATTATAGAAAGACAAGTGCTAATACTTCGATTCCTTCTTATAATAGCCGTAGTCGTTCTGAGAGATACCAGAAAATCAATTCTCTTCCAAAGGTTAAGTCCAAAAAACGCAAGATTCGTTTGGGGCGCATTTTTGCTGGACTGCTTGCCCTTCTAGCCTGTGTCGGTTTTGGCATGATTTTTATGTTCCTAAAAGGCTATTCAAATGCGGATCCAAATAAACCTGCCAATGCTAAGGCGGCTCAAGTAGAAGTTTTTCATGGTCAAGATACCAAGGATGGAGTTAATATTTTGATTATGGGGACGGATGGGCGAATCGGTCAAAATAGTGCTGAGACGAGAACAGACTCTATTATGGTACTAAATGTTGGTGGCTCAGATAAGAAAATTAAGCTAGTCAGCTTTATGCGTGACAATTTGGTTTATATAGACGGTTATAGCCAAGTCATTAACGGTAGAAAGCAGTCCGATAATAAGTTGAATGTGGCCTATGAACTAGGGGAACAAGAGGGGCAAAAAGGGGCTGAAATGGTTCGGAAAGTCCTAAAAGATAATTTTGACTTGGACATTAAGTACTACGCCTTGGTAGACTTCCAGGCCTTCGCAACTGCTATTGACACTCTATTCCCTGATGGCGTGACGATTGATGCAAAATTCTCAACCTTAGAAGGTCAACCTTTAACTGAAGCTACAGTCGGAGATGATTTACATGCTACAGAAACAGAGTCTCCAACCCAGACAATTAAAGTCGGGAAGCAGCAGATGAACGGTTCAACCTTGCTCAATTATGCACGCTTCCGTGATGATGACGAAGGTGATTATGGTCGTACCAAGAGACAACAGCAAGTGCTGACAGCTGTTCTACAGCAACTCAAGGATCCAACCAAACTCTTTACTGGATCAGAAGCACTTGGTAAGGTCTTTGGGATGACCTCTACGAATGTTCCTTATAGTTTCTTATTGACCAATGGTTTATCCTTCCTAGATGGAGCGCAAAATGGTATTGAGAGATTAACAGTTCCAGAACTAGGTGATTGGGTCGATGCCTATGATGTCTATGGAGGTTTAGCTCTCCAAGTTGATCAAAATAAATATCAAACTAAGCTATCTCAAATGGGAATGAGATAAGATAAGACAGAAAAATCAAAGTTTGAAGGCTATTTATCTAGCAGTCAAGCTTTGATTTTTTACAGTCTGCAATAGCTTTTCACCCCTTATTTGTGGTATAATGAAGCGATACGATAGAAAGAATAATGAAAAATATGACTGATTTAAAAGCAATTCAGGCTCGAAGTCTGGAGATGGCTGAATATTTTGTGGCTTTTTGCAAGGAACATGATTTGCTTTGTTATCTCTGTGGAGGAGGTGCTATTGGCGCCCTTCGAAACAAGGGGTTTATTCCTTGGGACGACGACCTAGACTTTTTTATGCCCCGTAAGGACTATGAAAAATTAGCAGAATTATGGCCTCGTTATGCAGATGAACGTTATTTTTTGTCAAAGAGTAACAAGGATTTTGTCGACCGCAATCTTTTTATTACCATTCGTGACAAGGAAACCACCTGTATCAAGCCTTATCAGCAGGATTATAAATCACACCTGTTACTTTGTCCATGAAAGCAATCCCCTGCAAATAATATCACAACTATCAACAGTTTATTAAATGAAAAAAGCAAACAAGGTGGAAAGTTTGACCAAACTTCACAAAGATTCTAAGGAGGTATACAGATGAATAGAAATTTTATAGAAAAACTAAGATTAATTTCTATAAGAGATATTATTTCGCTTATATTTATTTTTCCTATAGCCTATGTTATTTCTCTATTCTTCAGACGCAAGAATAAGAATCTAATACTAATATGCGAAAGTGAAAAAGAAGCTAGAGATAATGGATATTGGTTGTTTAAATATATTAGAAAAAATCACCCAGAGGAAAATGTAATATATGTTATTGATTTTAAATCTCCTGATGCTCATAAAGTAAAAGAGTTAGGAGAATGTATTCAGTATTGGTCTTTTAAACACTGGGTTTATTATCTTAGTGCAGGAGTGAATGTAAGTACACAAAAAGCAGGAAACCCTAATGCAGCTGTATTTAATTTTATGGAAGTATATTTAGGATTAAAAACCAATAAAGTATTTTTACAACATGGAATAACGGTTTCTGATGCTAAATGGCTATATTATGAAAATACAAAGATGCGTGGCTTTATATGTGGAGCAGAACAAGAGTACAAAGAAATAAAGGAAAAGTTTGGTTACCCTAGTGGATATGTACAATATTTAGGTTTTCCTAGATTTGACAACCTCCATAATACCATTGTAAAAAATAATCAAATTCTTGTAATGCCTACATGGAGAGAATGGTTGAACTTTAATACTAAAGCTAGAACTAACTTTAATGAAGGTAGTACTTTTACAGAAAGTGAATATTTTAAAAAATGGAATGAGTTTTTATTGAATAAGGACCTAAAAGCTTTTTTAGAAGTAAATGACTTAACTTTAATTTTTTATCCGCATAGGAATATGCAAAACAATCTACAAGAATTTAAAACTTCTTCGGATAATATAATATTGGCAGATTGGAAAAAATATGATATACAAGAACTATTAAAAGAGTCAGCTTTCTTAATTACAGATTATTCAAGTGTATTTATGGACTTTGCTTATATGAGAAAGCCAGTTTTGTTTTATCAATTTGATTATAAAAAATTTAGGGAGGGTCAGTACGAAGAAGGATACTATGACTATAAAGATGGCTTCGGAAAATCAATAGATACCCTAGATGAATTAATATCAGATATTCAAAAACAATTTAATAATAAGTGGATCTTGGAAGATAGATACAAAGAAAAAATTGAAAAGTTTTTTAGAATATATGATAATCAGAATTCTAAGAGAGTATATTCGTTTATAAAAGAAATAATAGGAAAAAAATAATGAAATTAACGATAGGCATACCAGTATACAACGGAGAAAAGTACATATCTCGTTGTATAGATTCTATACTCAAAGAGTATGAGAAAGCAAAAGAAAACATAGAGTTAGAATTGTTAATAGTAAACGATGGTTCAAAAGATAATAGTAAAACAATATTAAAAGAATATAGTGATAAATTATCATTTATAAAAGTTGTAACTCAAGATAATGCAGGAATTGCTCATGTAAGAAAAGTAATTTTAGAAGAGGCTAGTGGAGATTATCTATGGTTTGTTGATGTAGATGATGAGATAGATGAAGGAGCAATAGAATTTATAGCTAATCAAAAACTAGAAGAAGTAAATATATTTGATTATCGAGTAGGATATGAGGACAGTAAATTAGAGACTATAAGTATGGAAATACAAGAAAATACTATACTTATTCCTAATAAAGAAAAGAAACTTTTCACTCTGACGAATGCTGTCTGGCATTATATATATGATTTAGAATTTTTAAGAAGAACTAAACTAACCTTTAAAAGTGGTTATTTATATGAAGATTTTGAGTTTGTGGCAAAATTATGGCCTAATGTAAGTAGGGCTAAATATTTTAATTTTAGCATATACAAATATTATTTAACAGAAGGTTCTATTATGCGTGGCGGAACTCCTATTAATAAAATAAGAGATATAGAAGTAATGTTAAACAGTGTAGAAGCCTATTATACAGAAAATTATCCAGGGGAATATAAAGAAGAGTTAGAATATTATAACTGGTACCATATGTTGTATGGTGGATACGCTAATATTTTAAGAATTGATAAAAAATCTCCCCTATTAAAAGAGTACCTTGAAAAAATAAATAAAAAATATCCTAATTGGATACACAATCAGTATTTAAAGAGTCAACCATTGAAGA
The DNA here is from genome assembly GCF_946190065.1 of Streptococcus mitis. Classification (GTDB taxonomy): domain Bacteria; phylum Bacillota; class Bacilli; order Lactobacillales; family Streptococcaceae; genus Streptococcus; species Streptococcus mitis_DE. Next base: position 135,392 of record NZ_CAMHZD010000002.1, on the reverse strand, counting down.
GAAAATTACTTATGTATTTAATTAAATTTAATCAAAAAAGTATAGTGAAAAAGTTATTGAAATAGGTGAAATATGAGTAAAAAGAAAATTTTATTTATCACATGGTCTTTTAGTTTGGGGGGCGGAGCCGAAAAAATTTTGGAAAACATTTCCAATGGATTAAGTGATGAGTATGATATTGATGTTTTAGAGATAAATCATCGTGGTATTGGAGAAAGTAACACTAGAAAAGTCAATGTATTAAAACCTATATTCAAAAACCTAGAAAATTCCAGTTTTTTTAATAAAATTAAGTGGAAGCTATTTTTGTTTTTCCCAAAATTATTTAGATATCTAGTAACGAGTAAAAAATATGATTATGAAATAGCTTTTAATTATTTATATCCAGTTTACTTACTTAGTAATGATGTGAAAACAATATCTTGGAATCATGGAACAGTCTATAATCTAAAAAACCATAAATTTTCTAGAATTAGACAAGGAAAAAAATTAAAATATGTTAACAAAATAATAAGTATATCAGAAAAAACATCGGAGTCTATCAAAGAAATTTATCCTGAATATGATAAAAAAATGGAACTAGTATATAATGGATATGATTTTCAAAATATTCACACTAAATCTCTTGAAGATGTAAATATTAAATTTGAAGAGGACAGTCTCATTTATTTAGGACGTATAGAGGAAGCTAAAGGGATTAAGAGATTGTTAGAAGTTTTCAAGAATGTGGTTGAGAAAATACCTGATAAAAAATTATATTTATTAGGGAAAGGTGATTTAGAGGAATACGTTAGTAAATTTGTAGTTGACAATCATTTAGAAAAAAATGTATTTATGTTAGGATATGTTGACAATCCATATCCATACATAAAAAAAGCATCTTATGTTGTTTTATTATCAGAAGCAGAAGGATTTCCTACAGTTTTGGTGGAAGCGTTAGCGTTAGGAAAGGGATTTATTAGTACTCCTGTAGGAGGGACGAAAGAATTATATAATAATCAAAAATGTGGATTTGTTTCTGATGATAATGAAGAAATTTGTAACTATCTTATAGAAGAGCTTAGTAAAAAGAAGGAAGATAGATTCATTAATTCGGAAGTATGTAAGAAGTATGTTGATAAATATTCCTTAGATAAACAGATTGTCAGTATCAAAAAAATAATTAATGAACTATAGGTGAACAAATTATGGATAAAATAATAATTCCTATGAGCTATATGGGAAGTGGATCCTCAGCTGTGACAGATTTATTAAGAGAATATGAAGGAATAAACACGAAAAATTCAGACTTTGAATATGTATTTTTACATGCACCTGATGGATTATTTGATTTAGAGTATAAATTGCTTTATAATAACAATGCTATTAGGAGTGATGAAGCTGTAAAGAGTTTCAGAAAACTTATGAAAAAATTGTATATTTATGGTGGTTGGGGGATTGCTAATTATAAAGAAAAAATTTCTCAAAATTTCATGAATATAGTAGATAGTTATTTAGATTCGATAATAACAAGTAAATATCGTGGAGTATGGTACTATCATCAAAAACCATCAAAAATAGCTTGGTTTATAAGAATTATAAAGAGAGTTATATTTAAAAAAACTGCAAAATTAAAACAAGTACAATTAGAAATGAGTATGGTATCTTCGGATGACTTTTATGAAAAAAGTAGACAGTTTATTGTTGATGTTATAAAACAAATATCCGATACAGAAGAGAATATAGTACTAGACCAACTTTTATTACCTCATAATCTTAATTTAATAGATAATTATAAAATGGATGGATTGCTTCCAATAATTGTTTCAAGAGATCCCAGAGATGTATTTATCATGAATAAATACTTTTGGAAGCCAAGAAATCAAGAGGTACCATACCCAACAGATGTTAAGACATTTTGTAATTATTACAAAATGATGAGAGAAAATGAGAAAAAAACAGAGACTTTAACATTAAGATTAAATTTTGAAGATTTAGTTTTACATTATGAAGAAACAAAAGAAAAAATAGAAAACTTCATAGGTATAGATTGTATCCATCACAAAGAAAAATTTAGGTATTTCAATCCGAATATATCTGTGAATAATTTGCAAGTTTACAATAGGGATGTTAAATACAAAGCTGAAGTAGAAATCATAGAGTTAGAATTATCAGAGTACCTATATAATTTTAAGAAACGTATTGTTTCTACTGGGGATGTTTTTTAATTACCGTGTAGAGGAATGAGGTGAGTATTTGATATTAGATTGGAAAAGAGTGTATTATCTAATTACGCTATTTAGCTATGTTATAACTATTTTTTTAGGTATTGCATATATATATAACAATTCGATTATTACGTTATTGATAACTTTAGTTATGCTTATTATAAGTAGTATCCTATACTGTTTTAACAATATAAAGTATTATATAATCCACCTTATTTTTTACATTACAATTTTTCTATTTTTAGTGTCTAGACCAACAATTGATTATTTTAAATATGGACTAATAAATACTTATCAAGAAGATGTTTATAGATTTTCATTTTTAGCTGTTATAATTTCTATTATTGGCATAACTATAGGAGGTCTTTTAGTTTCTAAAAGAGAAAACAAATTAAAAGAAGAGATTAAAGCCCTTAAAAATAAGCGATTTATAGATAGTGTACGGAAAGTATCGTTATCAGTATTTTTGTTCTCGTATCCATTTTACTTAGTAAGAATAATCGAAAGATTAATGTACAGATTAAATGTTTCATATTATGAATATTATGCTGATTTCAAAAGTGAGCTACCTTATTTCACCTATACATTATCAACGTTTGTAGTTTATGCTATGTGTATATATCTAGCTACAAAACCAAATAAACGCCATTCTACGATAGTGTTAGGCCTCTTTGTTACTGCAAATGTATTCAATCTTTTAATAGGAACAAGAAATCCATTTGTACTAAGTTTGATTTTTTCATTTGTTTATTTTTTTGTGAGAAATCAGACAGAAAAAGGTGTTTGGATAGGTGTAAAAGAAAAATCTATGCTCTATATAGGGACACCTATCATGATGCTTATTATGGGCTTCTTGAATTATGCCCGTGATGGACAAGGTATTGGGAATATGAGTATAGCTGAGTTATTGGTGGATTTTATCTACAAACAAGGTACAAGTTTTGGTGTTTTAGCCAGAGGATACTTGTATGGAAGTAATTTACCGATAAAAGAGTTTAGAAATTATACATTTAGTCCTATAATTGAGTATATCACCAGAGGGAATTTAGGAATTTTATTTGGTGGAACTCCCTTTACTAGTGCTAATAATAGTCTAGAATTAGCTCTTGAAAGTGACAGATACGCTCACAATATTTCGTATATTGTTTTGAAACAGGATTATTTGGCAGGTCATGGCATAGGTGGAAGCTATATAATGGAAATGTATACTGATTATGGAATGCTTGGACTATTTCTGTTGAGTATTCTAATGGGGATAGGTTTCATATTTATGATAAAATCAGCTTATAAATCTGGAGTACTATTATTCAGTATTACGTTATTAATTTTAAATAATCTATTCTTTATGCCGAGAGGAGGCTTTACAGAGAGTTTCTTTAATTTAGTTACATTGCAATATTGGGGAATTGTTTTTGTTATATTTTTTGCAGCAACCCTAATAGAAAGAAAAGTAAAATACACAGTTAATAATAAAGGAGATATATAATGTTTGATAATTATTCGATTGCAGATTTATTTGCAAATATTTATAAGAGAAGAGTATTAAATCTAGTTTCACTAATAGTTTTATTTCTTTGTTTAGCTATTCCATACTCTTATAAAGTACTTACAACAAAGTCTGTTGTAAAGGATACTAGTAACTATTCTAGTTATCTTTCGTATAAAATCATAGCGCCAGAAGTTGAAACTAAAACTCCTAATAGTAATACAGTAGGAGGCTATAGTGATTTCTACGGTCGTTTAATTCAATCCAATTTAAATGGAGCTTATTTATTCAATGACCAGTCAGAATCAGATATGAAAAAAATTGCATCAGAATTAATGACATCTGAGGTTACACTTAAAAACTCAAATTTTGATTTTTGGAACAAAAAGATAGAAGTAAATTATTTATTAAATAATGCAGGGATTACAGTGAAAATATTAACACCAAGTAAATTGGCGAATGATATTATTGAACAGAAATTGGATTATTTGATTGATAAATATAAACAGACATACTCTGGTGTCACAATTGAAAAATTGGGGACAGTTTATTCAAAAGAACTTGAAAAAAATGACATAGAATCTGGAGTAAATAAAGTTACGTTATTCATTCGTGTGATTATACTCGGAATTGGGGCTCTGTTTTTAGTAATATTTGTTAACGTAGTAGCGTATATCTTTAATCCAACTATTAATAGAGCTGGAGATTATGAAAAATATGGTATAGATTTTGTAGTGAAATTAGATACTGTAGCTAATTTTAAAGATGTTATACAATATAAGAATGGAAATAAGAACTTATTAGTGATAGCAACAAATAAAAATGTTTTTGATAAATTTTCTAAGCAATATGCTAAAGCCTTGCCAGAAAATATTGTCATTGGAAATATAAATAACATTAAGTCTGTATTAGATTCTGACAACATTTTATTTGTAGAAGAGTATGGTATAACTAGATATAAAAACTTTGAAGAACAGCTCCAAGTAATTAAAAACCTAAACAAAAATGTTCTAGGTGTGGCCACATATAATTTGTAGATTATGTCAAATTAAAGGAAAGTATGACCTTGAATTGTCAGCTCTATGCTATTTGTAGTGGGTTGAAGAAAAACTAAAATCGAGAAAGGACACATTTCGTCCTTTCTTTTTTGATATTCAGATCGATAATAATCCGTTTTTTGAATTTGTAAAAGTTCCGAAAACCAAAAGCATTTCGTTTGATAAGTTTGATGAGATTATTGGTCGCTTCTAATTTAGCGTTGGAATAAGGTAATTGGAGTGCGTTGACAATCTTCTCTTTGTCCTTGAGAAAGGTTTTAAAGACAGTCTGAAAAAGAGTATGAACCTGTTTTAGCTTGTCCTCAATAAGTCCAAAAAATTCCTTATTCTGAAAGTGAAAAAGTAAGAGCTGATAGACATTGTAGTGGTGTTTCAAGTCTTCTGAATAGCTCAACAGCTTTTCCCAAATGAAAAAATTGTACTTGATCGCTTTCACATTGTACAACATCTCGTACATGCTATGAGTCGTGTCCGTGTTCAAATCATGAACCAATTCGATAGAAAATCCCATGAATACAAGGCTGTCAAGCACTACTGGAAGCTCATCCAGCAGGATAGTCGTAAACTGAGTGATAAACGATTTTATCGCCCTACTTTTCGCTCACACTGGACTAATAATGAGATTCTCGAAAAGCTCCCTGCATACTCTCAAGAACATAGAGAGAAGTATGAACTCTATCAACTATTACTGTTTCATTCCCAAGAGAAATAAACAAACCATTTTTTTGAATTGATTGAAGAAACGATTTCTTGTGTAAATCCTATTTTTCAAACTGTTTTTAAAACCTTTTTGAAAGATAAGGACAAAATCATGAACGCACTGGAGCTGCACTACTCAAACGCGAAACTAGAGGCTACTAATAACATCATTAAGGTCATCAAGTGCAATACTTTTGGCTTCCGGAACTTTAAAAACTTCAATTAAAACTAGAATCCTCATCGCTTTGAACATCAAAAAAGAGAGAACCAAGTTGGTCCTCTCCAGATTATAACTTTTCATCAACCCACTACAGTTGACAAAGAGCCAAAAGAAGTCGCTTTTATTGAAAATTTACTAATAACAATAATGATTAGTTGGTTGTTTTTTTAATCTTACTTAGTATAAGATTTAGGGCATAGTGGAGTGTTTTATCTTTTGTGATAAAGAGTGTTAAGAGGTAGTAAATAGTACAACCTACAATGGTAGAGAGAACCATGAAAATCATGTTCAAAGTTACTGTATAAGACGTTATTTGAAAGAGCGTTTTAAAAGTTAGGTAAATGGGAATAAATCCTAGTGAGACAATGCTATAGCGCATAAGAAATGTGAAAATTTCTTTCAATTTAAGTAACTGATATTTTTTGATAAAGTGAATTTCAAGTAGAACGACTATGATTTCTGCACTTATAGTAGTGACGAGATAGTATACTGGTGAAAATATATTATTGAAATACAAGAAGCAGTTGAGTAGGAAATTTAATCCACCACCAATAAAGTAAAAGGCAGTTAGACGATTTTCGTGATTATTCATAAATATAATTTGTCTACCCAGAATCAACTCAATGGCCCAGATAACACTTCGAAAAGCAAAAATGCTAGTAATGATTCCCGCCTCAAGATATTTTTCAGAAGAATAAATAACGGTTGCATAACTTCCTAAAATCATAATTCCAATACTTGTTGGAATTATGAGGAAATAGAAAAATGATGCTGTTTGATTCACAAGAGTTCTATAGGAATTGTAATCTTTTTTTCCAAGATAGTAGCTGAGACGTGGAACACTTACGTTTATAGCTCCACCTAGGACACCAGCAATTAACATAACGATGTTGGAAGCGATCGCATAATAAGAAATGTAGTTTTCATCAGGTCCATTGGTTATGAATATTCTATCGAGCAGGCCATAGAGCATACTGGAATTTGCTAATAGCAGCATAGTAAAGAGAGACTTAGATTCTTTGGTTAATTCCACAAAACTAATATTAACGAATGAAACTTTTCTCTTGATCCAAAGAAAACTAAGTAGATAATTTAGAATAGTGGTGGCACTCATGACAATGGCATAAGGAACAATATCATCTGCTGTTTTTACAAAGGTGAAGATTCCAACTAACATAGAAATCCGGATAATTAAGGTCTTATATAGGATGAAGGCATAGTTTTCATAAGCTTCGTTCATCCATTCGATATTGAGGAATTGGAAGAGTGCCTGTGCACCTAAGATATAGTAGAGAACTTTAAGATTTTCAATGCTGGTGTCAAAAAAGATAATAAGGAAGTAGATACCAGTTGTCAGGATAGAAGTGAAAACAGAAATATAAAACAACTTAGAAAAGACATAGTTGATTTTATTCTTATCGTCCTTGACATTACTGATAGCACGAATCCCATAGTTGTATATTCCAAAGGCGGCTAAAGGAATGACAAAGCTAGCCCAGGTATTGGCAGTATTGAAATAACCGTAGTTGGATTTGCTGAGAATCCGCGTCAGATAGGGATTGGTTATTAGCGGAAAAACGATATTGAGAACATTGACTAGCAAGCTAGCCAGTGCATTAACTTTTATATTTTTCATTGTACTTTCTTTCTTGTATTGTAAAATGGTCTCTAGTATTATATCACATTCTCGCTTCATTCTTTTGATAAAATCTTAAAAATCTAGTATAATAGATAGAACTGAAAGTATGAGGTTACTAGCAATGAAAATGAAACAAATTAGTGATACAACTTTGAAAATCACGATGTCTTTAGAGGATTTGATGGATCGTGGAATGGAGATTGCTGACTTTCTCGTTCCTCAAGAAAAAACAGAAGAGTTCTTTTATGCTATCTTGGATGAGTTAGAGATGCCTGAGAGCTTTTTGGATACAGGTATGTTGAGCTTCCGTGTGACTCCAAAACCTGATAAGGTAGATGTCTTTGTGACCAAGTCAAAGATTGACCAAAATCTAGATTTTGAAGACTTATCGGATTTACCAGATATGGAAGAATTGGCTCAAATGTCGCCAGATGAATTTATCAAAACCTTGGAAAAGAGCATTGCAGAAAAGACTAAAGATGATATTGAAGCGATTCAATCTTTAGAGCAAGTCGAAGCCAAGGAAGAAGAGCAGGAGCAAGCTGAACAAGAAGTTGAGAACAAGAAAGAGCCCTACATCTATTACATCCTTTCTTTTTCTAAGTTAGCTGATTTGGTGGCTTTTTCAAAGACAGTGACTTTTGAGATGGAAACTTCTGAACTCTACAAAATGAACGAGCGCTATTATTTGACCATTCTAGTGGATATTGAAAATCATCCAAGTCCATATCCAGCTTGGCTTTTGGCCCGTATGCGCGAGTTTGCGGACGATAGTGACATCAGTCGCTCGGTCTTGCAAGAGTATGGTCAAGTCTTGATGAATCACGATGCAGTACTTAATCTGCAAAAGATTGGATAATACTTTCTGGAAAATTATTTCTAGATTTTAGGAAGAGCGAATCATCTGATTCGTTTTTTCTTTTTATACTGAAATAGTGATTTACTATAATAGGAATTTTCACAAAATTCTGTTATAATGGCTATATTAGAAAATTTCGAGGAGACAAACATGACAGTTAAAATTGCTTTACTAGGATTTGGTACCGTTGCAAGTGGCGTGCCTTTCCTTCTAAAGGAAAATGGAGAAAAAATCAATCAATCAGCACATTCAGATATCGAAGTTGCTAAGGTATTGGTCAAGGATGAAGAAGAAAAGAATCGCTTGCTTGTAGCAGGGAATGACTTTAACTTTGTAACCAATGTGGATGATATTTTATCAGACCAAGATATTACCATCGTAGTGGAATTGATGGGACGTATCGAACCTGCTAAGACCTTTATCACTCGTGCCTTGGAAGCTGGAAAACACGTTGTTACTGCTAACAAGGACCTTTTGGCTGTCCATGGTGCAGAATTGTTAGAAATCGCTAAAGCTAATAAGGTAGCACTTTACTACGAAGCAGCAGTTGCTGGTGGGATTCCAATTCTTCGTACTTTGGCAAATTCCTTGGCTTCTGATAAAATCACGCGCGTGCTTGGTGTAGTCAACGGAACTTCTAACTTCATGATGACCAAGATGGTCGAAGAAGGCTGGTCTTACGATGATGCTCTTGCGGAAGCACAAAGACTTGGATTTGCAGAAAGTGACCCTACAAATGATGTAGATGGAATTGATGCAGCCTACAAGATGGTGATTTTGAGCCAATTTGCCTTTGGCATGAAGGTTGCATTTGACGACGTGGCCCACAAGGGAATCCGCAACATTACACCAGAAGACGTAGCTGTAGCCCAAGAACTTGGCTATGTAGTGAAATTGGTTGGTTCTATCGAGGAAACTCCTTCAGGAATTGCTGCAGAAGTAACTCCAACCTTCCTTCCTAAAGCGCACCCACTTGCCAGTGTAAATGGGGTAATGAACGCTGTCTTTGTGGAATCTATCGGTATCGGTGAGTCTATGTACTACGGACCAGGTGCGGGTCAAAAACCAACTGCAACAAGTGTTGTAGCAGATATTGTCCGTATCGTTCGTCGCCTGAATGATGGAACCATCGGCAAAGACTTCAACGAATACAGTCGTGACTTGGTCTTGGCTAATCCAGAGGATGTCAAAGCTAATTACTACTTCTCAATCTTGGCTCCAGACTCAAAAGGTCAGGTCTTGAAACTTGCTGAAATCTTCAATGCACAAGATATATCCTTCAAACAAATCCTCCAAGATGGAAAAGAAGGTGACAAGGCGCGTGTCGTGATCATCACACACAAGATTAATAAAGCCCAGCTTGAAAATGTCTCGGCTGAATTGAAGAAGGTTTCAGAATTCGATCTCTTGAATACCTTCAAGGTGCTAGGAGAATAAGATGAAAATTATTGTACCTGCAACCAGTGCCAATATCGGGCCAGGATTTGACTCGGTCGGTGTAGCTGTAACCAAGTATCTTCAAATTGAGGTCTGCGAAGAACGAGAAGAGTGGTTGATTGAACACCAGATTGGCAAATGGATTCCCCATGATGAGCGTAATCTCTTGCTCAAAATCGCTTTGCAAATTGTACCGGACTTGCAACCAAGACGTTTGAAAATGACCAGTGATGTTCCCTTGGCGCGTGGTTTGGGTTCTTCTAGCTCGGTTATTGTTGCTGGAATTGAACTAGCCAACCAACTGGGCCAGCTCAACTTGTCAGACCATGAAAAATTGCAGTTAGCGACCAAGATTGAAGGACATCCTGACAATGTGGCTCCAGCCATTTATGGTAATCTCGTTATTGCAAGCTCCGTTGAAGGACAAGTCTCTGCTATCGTAGCAGATTTCCCAGAGTGTGATTTCCTAGCCTACATTCCTAACTATGAATTGCGTACTCGAGACAGCCGTGGTGTCTTACCTAAGAAATTGTCTTACAAAGAAGCTGTTGCAGCTAGTTCTATCGCCAATGTGGCGGTTGCAGCCTTGTTGGCAGGAGACATGGTGACCGCTGGGCAAGCAATTGAGGGAGACCTCTTCCACGAGCGCTATCGTCAGGACTTGGTGAGAGAATTTGCGACGATTAAGCAAGTGGCCAAAGAAAATGGTGCCTATGCAACCTACCTTTCTGGTGCTGGGCCGACAGTTATGGTCTTGGCTTCTCATGACAAGATGCCAGCGATTAAGGCAGAATTGGAAAAGCAACCCTTCAAAGGCAAACTGCATGACTTGAAGGTTGATACCCAAGGTGTCCGTGTCGAAGCAAAATAAAGAATAGATGATAGGATGGGGAAACTCTCGACCAGAGGGCTTCCTATCCTTTTTTTGAAAAGAAGTTTATACTCAATGAAAATCAAAGAGCAAACTAGGAAGCTAGCCGCAGGCTGCTCAAAACAGTGTTTTGAGGTTGTGGATAGAACTGACGAAGTCAGTAACCATACCTACGGTAAGGTGACGCTGGCGTGGTTTGAAGAGATTTTCGAAGAGTATTAGTTAGAAACTTGATAAAGGAGAAATAAAGATGGCAGAAATTTATCTAGCAGGCGGTTGTTTTTGGGGTCTAGAGGAGTATTTTTCACGCATTTATGGAGTTCTAGCAACCAGTGTCGGCTACGCTAATGGGCAAGTCGAAACGACCAATTACCAATTGATCAAGGAAACAGACCATGCAGAAACGGTCCAAGTGATTTACGATGAGAAAGCAGTCTCACTCAGAGAGATTTTGCTCTATTATTTTCGAGTCATCGATCCCTTATCCATCAATCAACAAGGGAATGACCGTGGTCGCCAATATCGAACTGGAATTTACTACCAAGATGAAGCAGACTTGCCAGCTATCTACACAGTGGTGCAGGAGCAGGAGCGCATGCTTGGTCGAAAGATTGCAGTAGAGGTGGAGAAACTTCGCCACTATATTTTAGCTGAAGATTACCACCAAGACTATCTTAAGAAAAATCCTTCAGGTTACTGTCATATCGATGTGAGCGATGCTGAGAAGCCATTGATTGATGCAGCAAACTATGAAAAGCCTAGTCAAGAAGTGTTGAAGGAAAGTTTAACTGAAGAGTCCTATCGTGTTACCCAAGAAGCTGCGACAGAGGCTCCATTTAGCAATGCCTATGATCAAACCTTTGAAGAAGGGATTTATGTAGACATCACGACTGGTGAGCCACTCTTTTTTGCTAAGGATAAGTTTGCCTCAGGATGTGGTTGGCCAAGTTTTAGCCGTCCAATTTCTAAGGAATTGATTCACTACTACAAGGATTTGAGCCATGGAATGGAGCGAATAGAAGTTCGTTCTCGGTCAGGCAATGCTCACTTGGGGCATGTTTTCACAGATGGACCTCGGGAGTTAGGTGGCCTCCGTTACTGTATTAATTCTGCTTCCTTGCGCTTTGTGGCCAAGGATGAGATGGAAGAGGAAGGATATGGCTATCTACTGCCTTACTTAAACAAATAAAACAGAGAGGGTGGGTACTTCCCACTTTCTTCATTTCTAGAATACGAATAGAAGGGATTTATGAAACACCTATTATCTTACTTCAAACCTTACATCAAGGAATCAATTTTAGCACCCTTGTTCAAGCTACTTGAAGCTGTGTTTGAGCTCTTAGTTCCTATGGTGATTGCTGGGATTGTTGACCAATCATTGCCCCAGAGGGATCAAGGTCATCTCTGGATGCAGATTGGCCTGCTCCTTATCTTTGCAGTGATTGGCGTTTTAGTGGCCTTAATAGCCCAGTTCTACTCAGCTAAGGCCGCGGTTGGATTTGCCAAAGGACTGACAGATGATTTCTATCGTCATATTCTTTCCTTGCCTAAGGACAGCAGAGACCGTTTGACAACTTCTAGCTTGGTCACTCGCTTGACTTCGGACACTTACCAGATTCAGACTGGTATCAATCAATTCCTGCGTCTCTTTTTGCGAGCGCCTATTATCGTTTTTGGTGCCATTTTTATGGCTTATCGCATCTCAGCTGAGCTGACTTTCTGGTTCTTGGTCATGGTTGTCATTTTGACCATTGTTATTGTAGGGCTCTCTAGACTGATTAATCCTCTCTACAGTGTTCTCAGAAAGAAAACGGACCAACTGGTTCAAGAAACGCGCCAGCAATTACAAGGTATGCGGGTTATTCGTGCTTTTGGACAAGAAAAACGAGAGTTACAGATTTTTCAAACCCTTAACAAAGTCTATGCAAGTTTACAAGAAAAGACGGGTTTCTGGTCCAGTTTATTAACACCCCTGACCTATCTGATTGTAAATGGAACTCTCCTAGTCATTATCTGGCAAGGCTATATTTCTATTCAAGGAGGATTGCTAAGTCAAGGTACTCTCATTGCACTTATCAACTATCTCCTACAGATTTTGGTGGAATTGGTCAAGCTCGCCATGCTGATAAATTCTCTCAACCAGTCCTACATCTCAGCCAAGCGAATCGAGGAAGTCTTTGCTGAGGCTCCAGAAGATATCCATTCAGAATTAGAACAAAAGCAAGCTACCAGTAATCAGGTTTTACAAGTCCAAGAATTGACCTTTACCTATCCTGATGCGGCCCAGCCTTCTTTGAGAGACATTTCCTTTGATATGCAGCAAAGGCAAATCCTTGGTATCATTGGGGGAACAGGTTCTGGTAAATCAAGTTTGGTGCAACTCATCCTTGGACTTTATCCAGCAGACAAGGGGAGCATTGACCTTTATCGAGATGGATCTAGTCCTAGTAATTTAGAGGAGTGGCGGTCTTGGATTGCCTATGTGCCCCAAAAAGTCGAACTCTTTAAAGGAACCATTCGTTCCAACTTGACTCTAGGTTTACATCAAGAAGTAAGAGACCAAGAACTCTGGCAGGCCTTGGAAATTGCGCAAGCAAAGGATTTTGTCAGTGAAAAGGAAGGACTCTTGGATGCCATAGTTGAGGCAGGAGGGCGAAATTTCTCGGGCGGTCAAAAACAAAGGCTGTCCATCGCACGAGCAGTTTTGCGCCAGACTCCGTTTCTCATCCTAGATGATGCGACCTCAGCACTGGACACTATTACTGAGTCTAAGCTCTTGAAAGCTATCCGAGAAAACCTGCCAAATACAAGTTTAATCTTGATTTCTCAACGGACTTCGACGCTTCAGATGGCAGACAAGATTCTCCTCTTGGAAAAAGGGGAGCTCCTAGCTATCGGCAAGCACGAGGACTTGATGAAATCCAGTCAAGTCTATCGAGAAATCAATGCATCCCAACATGGAAAGGAGGACTAGCATGAGACGACAAACTGCAAACCAGACGCTCAAACGTTTGGCCAAAGATTTAGCAAGCCATCCTTTCCTCCTTTTCTTAGCCTTTCTAGGAATTATTGCTCAGGTTGGTTTATCAATCTACCTACCTATCTTGATTGGGCAGGTCATCGACCAAGTCCTAGTGACGGGCTCTTCACCAGTTTTTTGGCAGATTTTTCTCCAAATGATCTTGGTGGTCATAGGAAATACCCTTGTACAGTGGGTCAATCCTCTTCTCTATAATCGCCTAATCTTCTCTTATACCAGAGACTTGCGAGAGCGAATCATACATAAGCTTCATCGGTTACCGATTGCTTTTGTGGATCGTCAAGGAAGTGGAGAGATGGTCAGTCGTGTGACCACAGACATCGAGCAGTTAGCAGCTGGTTTGACCATGATATTTAACCAATTTTTTATTGGTGTCTTGATGATTTTAGTCAGCATTCTAGCCATGATTCAAATTCATCTCCTCATGACTCTTTTGGTCTTGCTGTTGACGCCACTGTCTATGGTAATTTCACGCTTTATTGCCAAGAGATCCTATCATCTCTTCCAGAAGCAAACAGAGACGAGGGGGATTCAGACACAATTAATTGAAGAATCGTTGAGCCAGCAGACCATTATCCAGTCCTTTAATGCTCAGGAAGAGTTTATCCAAAGGCTGCACGAGGCTAATGCCAATTATGCAGGTTATTCTCAGTCAGCTATCTTTTATTCTTCAACAGTTAATCCTTCGACTCGCTTTGTAAATGCGCTCATTTATGCGCTTCTAGCTGGAGTGGGAGCTTATCGTATAATGATAGGCTCTACCTTGACTATCGGGCGTTTAGTGACTTTTTTGAATTATGTCCAACAGTACACTAAGCCCTTTAACGATATTTCCTCAGTTCTAGCCGAATTGCAAAGTGCTCTTGCTTGCGCAGAGCGTGTCTATGCTGTCTTAGATAGCACTGAGCTGGCTGAAACTGGTAAGGAAGTCTTGACCAGTGACCAAGTTAAAGGAGCTATTTCCTTTAAACATGTCTCTTTTGGTTACCATCCTGAAAAGATTTTGATTAAGGATTTATCTATTGATATTCCAGCTGGTAGCAAGGTGGCTATTGTTGGTCCGACAGGTGCTGGAAAATCAACCCTTATCAATCTCCTCATGCGTTTTTATCCCATTAACTCGGGAGATATCTTGCTGGATGGGAAATCCATTTACAACTATACCCGAGCGTCATTGAGACAGCAGTTTGGCATGGTGCTCCAAGAAACCTGGCTCAAGCAAGGAACTATTCATGATAATATTGCCTTTGGAAATCCTGAAGCCAGTCGGGAACAAGTGATTGCTGCTGCAAAAGCAGCTAATGCAGACTTTTTCATCCAACAGTTGCCACAGGGATACGATACCAAGTTGGAAAATGCGGGAGAATCTCTCTCTGTTGGTCAAGCTCAGCTCTTGACCATCGCCCGAGTCTTTCTAGCTATCCCTAAGATTCTTATCTTAGACGAGGCGACTTCTTCCATCGATACGCGGACAGAAGTGCTGGTACAGGATGCCTTTGCTAAACTCATGAAGGGGCGCACAAGTTTTATCATCGCCCACCGCTTGTCAACCATTCAGGATGCGGATTTGATTCTAGTCTTAGTGGATGGTGACATCGTGGAATACGGTAACCATCAGAAACTCATGGCTAGAAAGGGCAAGTATTACCAAATGCAGCAAGCTGCCGCTTTTAGCTCTGAATAATCCTTTCTACTTTTAAATCTTATGGACAAAAAAAGTTGCCTTTGGGTGACTTTTTTGTTACAATAGCTAGAAAAATTGTTCACTGTAATTGTCTTTTAGAAAAGGAGCCTAGAATGAAAGTCTTTCAGCATGTAAATATCGTGACTTGTGACAAAGATTTCCATGTTTATCTAGATGGAATCTTAGCCGTTAAGGATTCTCAAATCGTCTATGTTGGTCAAGAACAGTCAGAGATTTTAGAGCAAGCTGAGCAGATTATAGACTATCAGGGAGCCTGGATTATGCCTGGTTTGGTTAATTGCCACACACATTCTGCTATGACAGGCTTGCGAGGAATTCGAGATGATAGCAATCTCCATGAATGGCTTAATGACTATATCTGGCCAGCAGAAGCAGGATTTACTCCAGACATGACTACCAAAGCGGTTAAAGAAGC
This sequence comes from Streptococcus mitis, assembly GCF_946190065.1. Classification (GTDB taxonomy): domain Bacteria; phylum Bacillota; class Bacilli; order Lactobacillales; family Streptococcaceae; genus Streptococcus; species Streptococcus mitis_DE. The sequence continues at coordinate 119,756 of NZ_CAMHZD010000002.1, read as the reverse complement.
TATGATAGAGATGCTCCAGTCGGGAACAACAACCTTTAACGATATGTATAATCCCAATGGTGTGGATATTGAACGGATTTATAAGGCAGTGAAAACTTCCAAGATGCGTTGTTATTTCTCACCGACTCTTTTTTCTTCAGAGGCAGAGACAACTGCTGAGACCATAAGCAGAACTCGAGCAATCATTGAGGAAATTATTGGATATAAAAATCCAAATTTCAAGGTGATGGTAGCCCCACATTCTCCCTACAGCTGTGATAGAGACTTGCTGGAAGAAAGTTTAGACATGGCAAAAGAGCTTGCTATTCCAATCCATATCCACGTGGCGGAGACCAAGGAGGAGTCAGGAATTATCCTGAAACGATACGGCAAACGCCCCCTCGCCTTTCTTGAAGAACTGGGTTACTTAGATCATCCGTCTGTCTTTGCTCACGGGGTCGAATTAAACGAGAGAGAAATTGAACGCTTGGCAACTTCTCAAGTGTCTATTGCCCACAATCCTATCAGTAACCTCAAATTGGCATCAGGGATTGCTCCAATCATCCAACTTCAAAAAGCAGGAGTGGCTGTGGGAATTGCGACAGATTCGGTTGCTTCCAATAACAATCTAGATATGTTTGAGGAAGGACGGACTGCAGCCCTTCTTCAGAAGATGAAAAGTGGGGATGCCAGCCAATTCCCTATCGAAACAGCTCTCAAAGCTCTAACGATAGAAGGTGCTAAGGTTCTTGGAATGGACGAACAGATAGGAAGTTTGGAAGTCGGCAAGCAAGCAGATTTTCTGGTCATCCAACCACAAGGGAAAATCCATCTTCAACCCCAAGAAAATATGCTCTCTCACCTAGTTTATGCTGTCAAGTCCAGTGATGTAGATGATGTCTATATTGCCGGAGAACCAGTAGTTAAGCAAGGTCAAGTTCTGACAGTAGAACTTTAAAAGAAAAATTACAAAAAATTTTAAAAAAGTTTGCAAAAATCTTGCATTCTTTTTTTAACTATGCTATACTTATATACGGTTTGAAAAAACTGCCTAAGACAGTAGGGGAGCTCGACTCATAAGTATCCTACCGAGGACAAAACGTATCATGTAAAAAGAAGCGTATTGTACTTTCGTGTCTAGGTTTGGGCGCGTTTTTCTTTTGGAAAAATTCCCCAAGCAAAATAATAACGGAGGTGAACACACTAATGAGTGAAGCAATTATTGCTAAAAAAGCGGAACTAGTTGACGTAGTAGCTGAAAAAATGAAAGCTGCTGCATCTATCGTCGTTGTAGACGCTCGTGGTTTGACAGTTGAGCAAGATACAGTTCTTCGTCGTGAGCTTCGTGGAAGCGAAGTTGAGTATAAAGTTATTAAAAACTCAATCTTGCGTCGTGCAGCTGAAAAAGCTGGTCTTGAAGATCTTGCATCTGTATTTGTTGGACCATCTGCAGTAGCATTTTCTAACGAAGATGTTATCGCACCAGCGAAAATCTTGAACGACTTTTCTAAAAACGCTGAAGCACTTGAAATCAAAGGTGGTGCAATCGAAGGCGCTGTCGCATCTAAAGAAGAGATTCTTGCTCTTGCAACTCTTCCAAACCGCGAAGGACTTCTTTCTATGCTCCTTTCTGTACTTCAAGCGCCAGTGCGCAATGTTGCTCTTGCAGTCAAAGCGGTTGCAGACAACAAAGAAGACGCAGCTTAATCTTAAGCTACGCAGCGTAGCCTAGCTACGAAAATATATTATAAATTTAAAACATATTTGGAGGAAATAACAATGGCATTGAACATTGAAAACATTATTGCTGAAATTAAAGAAGCTTCAATCCTTGAATTGAACGACCTTGTAAAAGCTATCGAAGAAGAATTTGGTGTAACTGCAGCTGCTCCTGTAGCTGTTGCTGCAGCTGGTGCTGCTGACGCTGGTGCTGCTAAAGATTCATTCGACGTTGAATTGACATCTGCAGGCGACAAAAAAGTTGGCGTTATCAAAGTTGTACGTGAAATCACAGGTCTTGGTCTTAAAGAAGCTAAAGAACTTGTTGACGGTGCACCAGCACTTGTTAAAGAAGGCGTTGCAACTGCAGAAGCTGAAGAAATCAAAGCTAAATTGGAAGAAGCTGGAGCTTCAGTTACTCTTAAATAATAGAGCGACTACATTAGTAGCTTAAAAACATGATTAAACCGCTATTCTTAGGACTAGCGGTTTTTATTTTTATGTGCCAGGGGGCAAAAAAGGTAAAGGAATCTTTAAAAGTGAGGAGAGTTAGATTGAAAGAATCATATTGGTAAATCGAAATGATGGATATTTGTATCATGTCATAAATCGTTATCAAACGATAATATTGATTTTCTTACAAATTAAGAGTATAATTTATAAAAATGAGTGTTCACTCAATTTTTGTGAAATTAAGGAGTAAAGAAAATGGTTGTTGAAGCAATAGAGTACAGTCGTTTCGGTAACGAAGAGGTCTTGGATTTGCTAAAGATCGACTCTACAGCCTTGGATGTAAATCAGGTGAGAGTAGAAGTTCATGCTGTTGGTTTAAATCCTATTGATTATAAAACTTTTGAGGGAGCGAAACCCCTTCGATTTCTATCTTTTATAACGAAATTAAGGAAACCAAGTCGTTGGTTTGAATCTAAATCATCTTTATTTCCAAAAGGTGTGGGGAGAGATTTTTCTGGAGTTATTACAGAAGTTGGAAATGAAGTAAGTAGGTTTTCAGTAGGAGATAAGGTGTTTGGAACAATGATTAGCGATCCTGGTTTGGGAACTAAGAGGGGAGCTTTAGCAACAGAAATTTGTGTCAATGAATCAGAAATTGTATTGAAACCAGAGATGATCGACATGACTCACGCAGCTACTATGGGAGTAGCTGCTCTAACTGTAGGTGGGGCTTTTAGAAGAATCGGTTTAAATTCAAGAGATACAGTTGTTATTTCAGCTGCAGCAGGAGGTATTGGAAGTATTGCAGTACAGTATGCAGTTGCTAAGGGGGCGACAGTGATTGGAATAGCAAGTAAGAAAAATGCAGAGTATCTGAAGTCTTTAGGTGCCATACCAGTAAGTTACGAAGAGAATATCAAGAAGGCTCTTCTATCAGCTAGTCCAACGCCTATTACAAAATTTTTGGATTGTTATGGATCTGATTATGTTAGATTGGCTTTTAGTTTAGGCTTGAAAGGGACAGCTATTGGAACATTAGTACCTTCGCCCTATGTTATGATAAAAGGTGCTCAGTTTACTGGTCCGAGACATTCCACATATGATGATTTTAGCACTTTAGCTGAAATGGTCTCAGACGGGAAGGTTCAGCTGAAAATTGATCAAGTGTATGACTTTTCTCTAAAGTCGGTTAGAGAAGCCTATCGTAGTCTGAAAATGGGACACAGTCGAGGCAAAAAAGTCGTAAAAGTAAGAGAGTAGAAGAGAGGTGCTAGCGATGGAAAGTTTAGAACAAAAGTATGCTCAGACGTTAGAAGTTAGCAACTTGAGCTTGAAACAACGTCGAGTGTTATTATCAAGCTTAAAATTATTCTCAGAAATTGGATTTGAGAATACAACGTCCAGCCTTATTGCCGAACGCGCTGGAGTGTCAGAAGGAACTGTTTTTAGTTACTTTAAAACAAAGGAAGGTATTTTAGAAGCCATTTTATCTACTTTTCTAGAACAGGTTATTCCAGAAGTAATTGCGGATTTCTCAGAAAAAAAATTCACAGTAGATCAAGAAACTTTTCCCTTCTTTTTAAAAAGTATTGTTCGAGATAGGCTCTTTTTCATTCAGGAGAATCAAATGCATGTTAAAATTCTCTTGGGGCGTTCTTTTATTGATAAAAATCTTTCTATCCAGTTAGGAAATATTATTGTTCAATCTATAATAGAACCAATTAGCCCGGTTTTAAATCAATTTAAAGAAAAAGGACTTATTCTAAATTGGTCAAATGAAAGAATTGTTCGATACATTTTAGCATTGAGTTTTTCTTATCTTATTCCCATGATGTTGAATGATGAAGGAACTATAAACATAGATGAAGCAGTTGATGAGATTGTTGAATGTTTGTCATCTGCCCTAATGAAAGTAAAATAAATTTAGATGTTAAAACTCACTGTTAATGGTGAGTTTTTTGAATTCAACATAAAAATCCCCAATCGTAGTGATTGAGGATTGAGCAAATAACTCTTAAACAATACCTTGGGCAATCATAGCGTTTGCTACATTTTCAAAGGCAGCAATGTTTGCTCCTGCAAGGTAGTCTTTATCAAGACCGTATGTTTCTGAAGTCGTTTTAGCTGTGTTAAAGATGTTTGTCATAATGTCTTTGAGACGTCCATCAACTTCTTCACGAGTCCATGAGAGGCGAAGACTATTTTGGCTCATTTCAAGAGCTGAAACGGCTACACCACCAGCGTTGGCAGCTTTGGCAGGTCCGTAGAAGATACCATTTTCTTTGTAAACTTTGATAGCATCAAGGTCGCTTGGCATGTTGGCACCTTCAGATACACAGATAACGCCTTGAGCAACCAAACGTTTAGCTGCTTCACCGTTGATTTCGTTTTGAGTCGCACATGGAAGAGCGATGTCATAGTTTCCAGCATAAGTCCATACAGAACCTTCATGATAAGTAGCAGTTGCTTTCTCAGCTGCATACTCAGTCAAACGAGCGCGACGTTTTTCTTTAACATCGACCAAAAGATCGAAGTCGATACCATTTTCATCGATGACATAACCATTCGAATCAGATACAGAGATAACAGTTGCACCAAGTTCAGTTGCTTTTTGAAGAGCGTATTGAGCAACGTTACCAGAACCTGAAATGACCACTTTCTTACCAGCGAAGCTGTTACCGTTGGCTTTAAGCATTTCTTCAGTATAGTAAACCAAACCGTAACCAGTTGCTTCTGGACGAATCAAGCTACCACCAAACCCAAGAGGTTTACCAGTCAAGACACCAGCATCAAATTGGTTAAGGCGTTTGTATTGACCGTAAAGGTAACCAATCTCACGTCCACCAACACCGATATCACCAGCAGGTACGTCTAGTGATGGTCCGATGTGTTTTTGCAACTCAGTCATGAAGCTTTGGCAGAAGCGCATCACTTCAGCATCTGTTTTACCTTTAGGATCGAAGTCTGATCCACCTTTACCTCCACCGATAGGAAGTCCAGTCAAGACGTTTTTAAAGATTTGTTCAAATCCGAGGAATTTCAAGATCCCTTGGTTTACAGTTGGGTGGAAACGAAGTCCGCCTTTGTATGGTCCAACAGCTGAGTTGAATTGAACACGGTAGCCACGGTTTACTTGAATTTTTCCATCACGGTCAACCCAAGGAACACGGAAAGAAATCACGCGTTCTGGCTCAGTAATACGTGCCAAGATATTTTCTTCGATATACTCAGGGTGTTTTTCAAATACAGGTTCTAAAGTGTTGAAAAATTCTTCAACAGCTTGGAGGAACTCAGCCTCGTGCCCGTTACGAGCTTTTACAGTTTCAAACACGCTTTGGATATATTCTTTAGCAGATGTCATATCGTTCTCCTTAAATTCTAATTTAATTATGTGTGTCATTATAGCAGAAATTTTTTTAACTGTAAAGAGAAAAACAAAAATTTTCTAAAAATTCTTTCAATTTGATTTTTGGGATTGTTTGAAATTGGAATTTTTTGAAATTGGATAAAAAACGAACGTTTTTCTTATAAATGACTTTCTTAAAGAGAAAAGCTGAAAATATGGTATAATATTAGCAATAAAAGGAATCTGGAGGATCAGAATCATGGTATCAACGAAAACACAAATAGCTGGCTTTGAGTTTGATAATTGCTTGATGAATGCAGCGGGTGTGGCTTGTATGACGATAGAGGAACTAGAAGGGGTCAAAAACTCAGCAGCAGGTACTTTTGTTACGAAGACTGCGACCTTGGACTTTCGTCAGGGGAATACTGAACCACGTTATCAGGATATTCCACTTGGTTCTATCAACTCCATGGGATTACCAAATAATGGCTTAGACTACTATCTGGACTATCTTTTGGACTTGCAGGAAAAAGAGCCAAACCGAACTTTCTTCTTATCTCTAGTCGGCATGTCTCCAGAAGAAACCCATACTATCTTGAAAAAAGTCCAAGAGAGTGAGTTTCGTGGTCTGACTGAGCTAAACCTTTCCTGTCCAAATGTTCCAGGTAAACCTCAGATTGCTTATGATTTTGAGACAACAGACCGGATTTTGGCAGAAGTATTTGACTACTTTACAAAACCTCTTGGAATTAAATTGCCACCATATTTTGACATTGTTCACTTTGACCAAGCGGCAGCTATTTTCAATAAGTACCCGCTCAAGTTTGTCAACTGCGTCAACTCTATCGGAAACGGCCTTTATATAGAAGATGAGTCTGTTGTTATCCGTCCTAAAAATGGTTTTGGGGGCATTGGTGGGGAGTATATTAAACCAACTGCTCTAGCTAATGTTCATGCCTTCTACCAACGCTTAAATCCTCAAATCCAAATCATTGGAACCGGTGGCGTTCTGACTGGTCGTGATGCCTTTGAACATATCCTCTGTGGAGCAAGTATGGTGCAGGTGGGAACAACCCTTCATAAAGAAGGCGTTGGTGCTTTTGACCGCATTACCAATGAACTGAAAACAATCATGGAGGAAAAAGGTTACGAAAGCCTAGAAGATTTCCGTGGGAAATTGCGCTATATTGATTAAATGAACGAAAAAGTTAGAAGAAAGGAGAGAAGATGCTAGCCATTGAAGAAAGTCAGAAGTTGACTTTATCAAATTTACTGAGCCTGAGCCTTTTTACAGGGACAGATCAGGGTCAGTTTGAAGTGATGAAGAGTCAAGTATTGAAACAGATTGGTTATGATTCTGCCGACCTCAACTTTGCCTACTTTGATATGAAAGAAGTAGTATACAAGGATGTGGAACTGGAGTTGGTCAGCCTTCCTTTCTTTGCGGATGAGAAAATCGTAATATTAGATCATTTTGTCGATATCACGACTGCTAAAAAGCGTTTTTTGACAGATGATGAGCTCAAGTCGTTTGAGGAATACCTTGACAATCCTTCACCAACAACCAAGCTGTTAATCTTTGCGGAAGGAAAGCTGGATAGCAAAAGAAGGTTGGTTAAATTACTGAAGCGTGATGCCAAGGTTTTTGATGCAGTAGAAGCCAAAGAACAAGAACTGCGCCAGTATTTCCAAAAGTGGAGTCAGAAACAAGGCCTGCAGTTTACTAATAATTCTTTTGAAAATCTCCTCATCAAGTCGGGTTTTCAATTTAGCGAAATCCAGAAAAATCTCCATTTTTTACAGTCCTATAAGGAAGATTCTGTTATCGAGGAAGAGGATATTGTCAACGCTATTTCCAAGACCTTACAGGACAATATTTTTGATTTAACTCAGTTTATTCTGACTAAAAAGATGGACCAGGCGCGCGATTTGGTTAGAGACTTGACCTTGCAGGGTGAAGATGAAATCAAGTTGATTGCAGTCATGCTAGGACAATTTCGAACTTTTACTCAGGTGAAAATTTTGTCGGAGTCTGGGCAAACAGAATCGCAGATTGCAAGTAGTCTAGGAAGTTTTCTGGGACGCAATCCTAATCCCTATCAAATCAAGTTTGCGCTAAGGGATTCGCGAGGACTTTCCTTGAGCTTTTTAAAGAAAGCTATTTCTTATTTGATTGAGACAGACTATCAGATTAAGACAGGTCTTTATGAAAAAGGTTTCCTTTTTGAAAAGGTACTCTTACAGATTGCTAGTCAGGTCAATTGACATTTTTTTGAAACTAAAACCCGCGTCAGGATTATCTTGTCGTGGGTTTCTTAGTGATTTGCTTATTCTATACTCAATGAAAATCAAAGAGCAAACTAGCCGCAGGCTATACTTGAGTACGGCAAGGCGACGTTGACGCGGTTTGAAGAGATTTTCGAAGAGTATTATTAGAAAGTATTTTAGTGATTTCTTCATCTATAAGCAAAAAACTTGAAAAAAGTGAATGTTTGCGTTATCATTTTCATATAGAAAGAAAAAGAGGTATTACAGATGGCTATTATCTTACCAGATCTTCCATATGCATACGACGCTTTGGAACCATACATCGATGCGGAAACAATGCACTTGCACCATGACAAACACCATCAAACTTATGTCAACAATGCTAATGCAGCTCTTGAAAAACACCCTGAAATCGGTGAAGATCTTGAAGCCTTGCTTGCTGATGTAGAATCTATCCCAGCTGATATCCGTCAAGCGCTTATCAACAATGGTGGTGGACACTTGAACCACGCTCTTTTCTGGGAATTGATGACTCCTGAGAAAACAGCTCCATCAGCAGAACTTGCAGCAGCAATCGATGCAACATTTGGTTCATTTGAAGAATTCCAAGCAGCCTTCACTGCAGCAGCAACAACTCGTTTCGGTTCAGGATGGGCATGGTTGGTGGTCAACAAAGAAGGTAAACTTGAAGTGACTTCAACAGCAAACCAAGACACACCAATCTCAGAAGGTAAAAAACCAATCTTGGGCTTGGACGTTTGGGAACATGCTTACTACGTGAAATATCGCAACGTGCGTCCTGACTACATCAAAGCTTTCTTCTCAGTGATCAACTGGAACAAAGTAGATGAATTGTACGCAGCAGCTAAATAATGATAGTTGGAGGGAAGAATTGTTCTTCTCTTTTTAAGGTTATAGATTCTGGTCTGACAAAATCGTCAGACTTTTTTCATTTTTATGAGAAACGTGCTAACTGCTAGAAATTATGGTAGAATAAAGTATTAAGTAATCGTGGAAAAAGGATATCTATGCGAAAAGAAATTGCACCTGAATTATACAACTATAACAAATTTCCTGGTCCTGAGTTCCATTTACACGGGGACAAGGTCGAAACGGAAGGGATCGCTTTTTCCTTGGTGGAAAATAGCAAAGATGCCTTCAATGTGACGGCTTTTAATCAGCGTTTTTCAGAAGTCTTAACCAAGTTTGATTATATCGTGGGAGATTGGAGTAACGAACAACTTCGCCTACGCGGTTTTTACAAGGATGACCGAACAGAAGAAAAACTTGAAAAAATTAGTCGTTTACAAGACTATCTTTTAGAGTATTGTAGTTATGGTTGTGCCTATTTTGTCCTAGAAAATGAAGCCCCTAAGCGAGCATCATTTGACAAGAAAATGCGTAAGAAGGAAGAAGAACCGTCTTCTAGAAAAGGAAAGAAACCGGCTCAAACCAAACGAAAACCGAATGCAGATAAGAAAAATAGACGTCGTCAGAAAGACCAGCATTCTCAGAAAGAGGATAAGGGACAACGTCATTTTGTCATTCGTCAGAAGTGAGTAGAGAATAAGGAGAAGAAATGAAACCGTCAATTTATAGTTTAACACGTCAAACCATGCAGGAATGGGTTTTGGAGCAGGGAGAAAAGAAATTCCGTGCAAATCAAATCTGGGAATGGCTCTACCGTAAACGTGTCCAGTCATTTGAAGAGATGACCAACCTTTCCAAGGATTTGATTGCTAAGCTTAATGACCAGTTTGTGGTCAATCCCTTGAAACAACGTATCATTCAAGAGTCTGCTGATGGTACGGTCAAATATCTTTTTGAATTGCCTGATGGTATGCTAATTGAGACTGTACTGATGCGTCAGCACTACGGTTTGTCAGTCTGTGTGACCACTCAGGTCGGCTGTAATATCGGTTGTACCTTCTGTGCCTCTGGTTTGATTAAGAAACAACGTGACCTTAATAACGGTGAAATCGTAGCGCAAATCATGCTAGTGCAGAAATACTTTGATGAGCGTGGTCAGGATGAACGCGTCAGCCATATCGTTGTCATGGGTATCGGTGAGCCTTTTGATAACTACAACAATGTCTTGAATTTCGTTCGTACTATCAATGATGATAAAGGAATGGCCATCGGTGCTCGTCACATTACGGTTTCAACCTCAGGTTTGGCCCATAAAATTCGTGATTTTGCTAATGAAGGGGTTCAGGTCAATCTTGCCGTTTCTCTTCACGCACCTAACAATGAATTGCGCTCAAGCATCATGAAAATTAACCGTGCCTTTCCGATTGAAAAACTCTTTGCTGCTATTGAGTACTACATTGAGACAACAAATCGTCGTGTGACCTTTGAGTATATCATGCTCAATGAAGTTAATGACGGTGTAGAACAAGCCTTGGAATTGGCTGAATTGCTCAAGAATATCAAGAAATTGTCTTATGTAAACTTGATTCCTTATAACCCAGTTAGTGAGCATGACCAATATAGCCGTAGTCCCAAAGAGCGTGTCATGGCCTTCTATGATACGCTTAAGAAAAAAGGGGTTAACTGTGTTGTTCGTCAAGAGCATGGTACAGATATTGATGCAGCTTGTGGACAATTGCGCTCTAACACAATGAAACGTGACCGTCAGAAAGCAGTCGCTGCAGTCAATCCTTAATGATGAAGAAAACTTATAATTATATTTTAGTCTGGGGAGTCATTTTCTATAGCATTTGTATCGTCTATTTTTGCTTTACTCCTCAAGAACAATCTCCCGTGGGAGTGGAAACTCCAGGTATTCAGCATCTTGGACGCCTGGTTTTTCTTTTGACTCCTTTCAATTCTCTTTGGAAACTGGGCGAAGTGAGTGATATAGGACAATTATCTTGGATTTTTTTACAAAATATCCTTAATATTTTCTTACTTTTTCCTCTGATGTTCCAACTCCTTTATCTCCTTCCAAACTTGCGGAAAACAAAAAAGCTCCTTCTTTTTAGTTTTCTAGTGAGTTTTGGAATCGAGTGTACGCAGTTAGTATTGGACTTTTTCTTTGATTTTAATCGCGTCTTTGAAATTGATGATTTGTGGACCAATACCTTAGGTGGCTATCTGGCTTGGCTCCTCTATAAACAATTACATAAAAACAAGATAAGGAATTAAAATGAGTATTTTAGAAGTTAAAAATCTGAGTCACGGTTTTGGTGACCGTGCAATTTTTGAAGATGTGTCCTTCCGTCTCCTCAAGGGGGAACATATCGGTCTGGTTGGTGCTAATGGTGAAGGGAAATCAACCTTTATGAGTATCGTGACTGGTAAAATGTTGCCAGATGAAGGGAAGGTTGAGTGGTCTAAATATGTGACTGCTGGTTACTTAGACCAACATTCTGTCTTGGAAGAAGGACAGTCGGTGCGTGATGTTCTACGTACAGCCTTTGATGAGCTTTTCAAAGCAGAAGCCCGTATCAATGACCTCTATATGGAAATGGCTGAAGACGGAGCGGATGTTGATGCTCTCATGGAAGAAGTGGGAGAACTTCAAGACCGTCTGGAGAGTCGTGATTTTTATACCTTGGATGCCAAGATTGACGAAGTAGCGCGTGCCCTTGGTGTCATGGACTTTGGCATGGATACGGATGTAACTTCTTTGTCAGGTGGGCAAAGAACCAAGGTGCTTTTGGCTAAACTTCTCCTTGAAAAGCCTGATATCTTGCTTCTAGACGAGCCGACCAACTACTTAGATGCTGAGCATATTGACTGGCTTAAGCGCTATCTCCAAAACTATGAGAATGCCTTTGTCCTTATTTCGCACGATATTCCATTCCTCAATGATGTGATTAATATCGTCTATCATGTGGAAAATCAACAGCTGACGCGTTACTCTGGTGACTACTACCAGTTCCAAGAAGTCTATGCCATGAAGAAATCTCAGCTAGAGGCAGCCTATGAACGTCAGCAAAAAGAAATTGCAGACCTCAAGGACTTCGTCGCGCGAAACAAAGCGCGTGTTGCAACACGAAACATGGCCATGTCTCGTCAGAAGAAATTGGATAAGATGGATATTATCGAGTTGCAAAGTGAGAAACCAAAACCATCCTTTGATTTCAAACCAGCTCGTACGCCAGGGCGCTTTATCTTCCAAGCCAAGGATTTGCAGATTGGTTATGATCGTCCTCTTACTAAGCCCTTAAATCTTACCTTTGAACGCAATCAAAAGGTTGCCATTATCGGAGCAAATGGTATCGGGAAAACGACTCTCTTGAAGAGTCTCTTGGGAATAATTCCACCAATTGCTGGGGAAGTGGAACGCGGTGACTACCTAGAACTCGGTTACTTTGAACAGGAAGTAGAAGGCGGTAATCGCCAAACTCCTCTTGAAGCTGTTTGGAATGCCTTTCCAGCTCTCAACCAAGCAGAAGTTCGTGCAGCCCTTGCCCGTTGTGGTTTGACAACTAAGCATATCGAAAGTCAAATTCAGGTTTTGTCAGGTGGGGAACAAGCCAAAGTTCGTTTCTGTCTCTTGATGAATCGTGAAAACAACGTTTTAGTGCTGGACGAGCCGACCAACCATTTGGATGTGGATGCCAAGGATGAACTCAAACGTGCTCTCAAAGAATACAAGGGATCTATCCTTATGGTCTGCCACGAACCAGACTTTTATGAAGGTTGGATGGACCAAATCTGGAACTTTAACAAGCTAACTTAAAAATGAGGAAAAAAGAAATACAGTATCGAATGCGGATACTGTATTTTTTGGTTTTTAAGATTTAAAATCGTAGTCTTTCACCACTTCGATGCTGTCGATTGTGATAGCAGTAATTGGCTTGTCTTTTTCATCTTTTTCGGCTTTGGCAATTTTATCTACTACATCCATACCGTCAATCACTTGACCAAAGACTGGGTGTTTGCCATCTAGACTAGGGTTTCCCCCTTCTTTATAGGCTTCGATGATTTTCTTTGGATACTTGCTTGTAGGGAGTTTAGCAGAGGTATCTGTAGAGTTTTGGTTGATGAAGAACTGGCTACCATTGGTGTTTGGTTGACCAGTGTTAGCCATAGAAAGAGCACCACGGATGTTATAGAGATAAGGAGTAATTTCGTTCTTGAAACCAGTTCCCTTGTCTTTTGTCTTATCCTTGTCATGCCAGATGGACTGACCACCTGTACCGTCCCCTTTTGGATCTCCAGTTTGGACCATAAAGCCATCGATGACACGGTGGAAGGTAATGCCGTTATAGTAGCCTTCTTTGGCATGAGTGAGGAAGTTTTCAACCGCTAGAGGAGCGAGTTTAGGGAAGAGTTTAATGCGAATATCACCTTGGCTTGTGTGGAGAATCACTTCGGCTTCATCTTCAGCTACTTCCTTGGAAAGTTGAGGGAAGTTGGCCTTTTCGTTTGTCAAAGCATCATTTAATTCCTTGGTAGATTGGGCAGCTGCTTTGGAACTTTCTTCAGCAGCAAGACTGGAATCAACATAGTCATCACCACGCAGACTGCGTTGGATGCTGCTACATCCAGTTAAGGCTACAGTGGACAGTAAAAGAAGGGTTGCTAGTTTTTTCATTCTGATCCTTTCAAAAATTCATTTCTACCATTGTACCCTAAAAGGAAGTGGATTTCAAATGTTAGTGACAAGGTAGTTTTAGAGGAAGCCAACCTGAAAGTCGCTTGTTTAGAGGTATCAATACCATAAGTGTACTCGAAGTATTTAGGAAACCAGATCTTAAGAAAGCTCGTAAAGCATCACAATTAGTAAACGTTAATTCGAAAGAATTACTATATTTTAAAAGAGCACATTTTCAAAGGATTTTTTCTTTTGGCTTCAATTTCTAATTAGTCAATGAACTTAATACTAGGTCTCGAAAAGAATTATGCTTCCTCTTTCTGTCTGAGTTCAAAGAGGTCTTCTACTTTCAGATTAAAAACTTGAGCAATTTTAAGAGCCATTTCCAGCGAAGGATTGTAACGGTTATTTTCCAAGTGCAGAATTGTCTCGCGTCGCATGCCGATGAGGTCGGCTAACTCTTGCTGGGTCATGCCTGTGGACTCACGAACAGATTTGAGATTAGTAATAATCTTGCTTTCTTTGGCCATGCTTATCCTCTCCGTTCCAAGATAAAATAGACAACCGCAAAGATTAAAATCAAGGCAGCTATATTAATAAAGATCTGGCCCATGTAAAGCGTGAGAGACCCTATATATCCAATGATAACTGCTAGGATCATCAGTGCACCTAGCATAAAAACAAACATCAAGCTAGCTGCCTTTGCTAAATTAGCATAAAAGCGTTCGTCCGGAGTTTCCTTGACATTTTTTAAAGAGAAAAAACCAAATAGAATCACTTCAATAACGAGGATAATTCCGAAACTCCATTCTTTAATACCAGAACTTACGCTAGGGGTTGCAACCCAAAGCCCTACTGTATAAAAAATGCTTGCTGCCAACACAAGTATCGTGTAAAGCTTAGCAGACAAGTCGAAAATAATCTTTCCCTTACCATTCTGACTTTTATGAGGCCATGGTTTCCTATGTAGCCAGCCCCAAATAGCTATAATTTGACCTAACACTGAAATACCAGTAATAACTAACTTGGGTCCCCAACTAAGATTAGAACCAAATAAAACAGTAAAATCAATAAAGAGAGCTACGGCAATCACTGCAATGAGGCCACGCATTTTTTGACTTTTTTTCATGATAGACTCCTTTTTTATGTTATAAATATATAACACTTAAATTTTATGTTATAAATATATCACATTTAAATTTGAAAAGCGAGAATTTATGTGCCAAGGTGGCAATTATTTGAAAAAATTTTTTAATAAAAACCCTCGCTAGTCAAACAACTAAAGAATTCTTTGAAGCAATCATCGGATTTGGATAGTTTCGTTAATAATATTTGATGATAAAGAATTTTTGGAAAATCTAGATACTGTATGAATCTCTATTTATTCTTAGACTGTTATAAAGTCTGTCAGAATAAGCGTTATAGGTGTAGAAGTTAATTTTTACAGAACTAAATTATTCCCCTATTTAGAATCTATTAATTTATATTTTATAAATTAATTAGTAGATATCATTCTTAAAATCCTTGATATTTCGTTTGGGAACGGGCTTAGAATTTAGGAGCCAAGTATCCAAATCTCGTTCAGGCGATATGAAGGGTTTGACTTGATGGTCTTTATAAAATGTTTCTAATACTCTTCGAAAATCAAATTCAAACTACGTCAGCTTTACCTTGCCGTACTCAAGTACAGCCTGCGGCTAGCTTCCTAGTTTGCTCTTTGATTTTCATTGAGTATAAAATAGTATTCACGGATAGCTTCTTTCAAACATTTATTTCCTACTTCTAACAAATTTCTAAATGGTTTAAAAATTTTATAGTCTGTCAAGTTTTTTTCTTGACACCTGCCAGAAATCTGCTATAATAGAACATGTGATAAATAGCTCAGCTATTTCACCGAAATAAAAAATAAGAAAAGAGACTTTAAAAATGGCAGTTAAAATCCGTTTGACTCGTATGGGTTCTAAGAAAAAACCTTTCTACCGTATCAACGTAGCAGATTCACGTTCACCACGTGACGGACGTTTCATCGAAACAGTTGGAACTTACAACCCACTTGTTGCTGAAAACCAAGTAACTTTGAAAGAAGACCGCGTTCTTGCATGGTTGGCTGATGGAGCTCAACCTTCAGATACAGTTCGCAACATCCTTTCAAAAGAAGGTGTATTGAAGAAATTCCACGATTCTAAATTCTCAAAATAAATTTAAAGTAGGTTGACAGATGGATACGATTGAAAATCTCATTATTGCGATTGTGAAACCCTTGATTTCACAACCAGATGCCTTAACTATCAAGATTGAAGATACACCAGAATTTTTGGAATATCATTTGGATCTTGATCAAAGTGATGTGGGTCGTGTAATCGGTCGTAAGGGTCGCACTATTTCTGCGATAAGAACGATTGTCTACTCTGTCCCAACTGAAGACAAAAAAGTAAGAATCGTTATTGACGAAAAATAAGAAGAGCGGGACGGATGTCTCGCTTTTTTTGCGAGAAGTGTAAAATTGCAGCCATTAAGTACCAACATGAACGTGATTTGGAAGGCTTTTTAAAGGGGGACTGGAAAAGAATGAACATTGATTGTATTTTAAACATAGATTGGGCAATGTACATTGATTGGTTATTGCGAATTTTACAGATTTCGACTTTTATAGGTGTAATTTTAAAAATTAGTTTTCAGAATAAGGCCTATATCAATAATATCGAAATTCAGGTAATTAAACCAATCGAATTTGATTCCTTACATACGAGATTTCATCATATATATGAGTTTAAACATGATGAAAATGATAAACATTATAACCATTTGATTTTTTATCCAAAGGAAGTTGATATTGAAATTATAGAATTTTATTCTTTAATCTATGATTCAAAAAGTAATCGTTTAGTTGATAATGATAAACTGCATACAGTTAAAAATTTAAAGAATTATACATGCTTATTGATTCATACAAATTTACCAGAGAATATGCCTAGTTTAAGAATGAAATGGAAAACAAGTCAGGGTGAAATTGGCGAGTATACATTTTATAGTAATATGTATAATGGGAATGTGAATATCTCATCTTTCAAATATAAATTAACATTAAAGAGGAAACTATTAGCACTTTTTGGACTATAGCGACATCTCTATGTATCTTCCTCCAACTTGAGAAAATCCTTGGAACGTGTTAAAATAAAGGATAAGGGTTTTTAATAATTCATTATATAGAACGAGTGGATTTCTTTATGAAGAGGATTGAAGTATCTACAGAAATTGGTAGTCTCTCTGTTACTTATCAAAAGCAAAAGAAAATGCTAGTTTGTTTAAGTGGTGCAGGTTTGCTACCAAGTTATGAAAATTTTTCACTTATACTTGAAAAACTTCCTCCTACAATTGGTTATTTGACTATTGATTTTCCGAACACAGGTAGGAGTCCGATTCATGACCAAGCTGGAAAAAATCTGGATAATCTTGCAGATGCAGTTTATGAACTATTTGAAGAATTGGCGATTTCTGAATATATACTTTGTGTACATAGTTTGAGTGGAATTTTAGCTTGCAAATTGCTCAACAAACCAATTAAGTGTCAGGCTTTACTAGCAATTGAACCGACAACTAAAAAAGTCATGTTTGCTGATTTTTCAGAAAATCCTTATCCAGAAATGGAAGAGCAGATGAGGCTGATTGACGAGTGTGGTCCTGAACTTTATTTTAAGAACTTAACTCAAGCAACATTTAGCCCTGAAATTAATAAAGAAATCTGGGAAATAATGCAAGAAAAAGGTTCAGAGTTGGAAAATCAAGATCAAGGATTTCAGATATCTGGAGAGATTACTGAGGAAGATTTTGAGAATGTATTTGTAGAAGCTCATATCCCTGAGTTTATTTTTTGTCAGGCTTATAGAGAAAAAGAGTACAGAGAATCAGAATATTGGACCTCCAATACTAAACTCATTTTAGGAGGGAATCACCATTATTTACAATGGTCAGAATCAGAAAAAATTGTGACTATTATTCGAGAATTGTCAGAATAAGATGGAAAGAAATAGAGTACAGGAGACAAGATGAACTACTTTAATGTTGGGAAAATCGTCAATACGCAAGGATTGCAGGGTGAGATGCGAGTCTTGTCTGTGACGGATTTTGCAGAAGAACGGTTTAAAAAAGGAGCTGAGCTGGCTTTGTTTGATGAAAAAGATCAGTTTGTCCAAACGGTGACCATTGCTAGCCACCGTAAACAGAAGAACTTTGACATTATTAAATTCAAAGATATGTACCATATCAATGCTATTGAAAAGTATAAAGGTTATAGTCTCAAGGTCGCTGAGGAAGATTTAAACGATTTAGATGATGGTGAATTCTACTATCACGAGATTATCGGTTTGGAAGTCTATGAGGGTGATAACTTGATTGGAACCATCAAGGAAATCCTACAACCAGGTGCTAACGATGTCTGGGTGGTCAAGCGAAAAAGTAAACGTGACTTGCTCTTGCCTTATATCCCACCAGTGGTTCTCAATGTCGATATTCCAAATAAACGGGTCGATGTGGAAATCTTAGAAGGGTTAGACGATGAAGATTGATATTTTAACCCTCTTTCCAGAGATGTTTTCTCCACTGGAGCACTCAATTGTTGGAAAGGCTCGAGAAAAAGGGCTCTTGGATATCCAGTATCATAACTTCCGAGAAAATGCTGAAAAGGCCCGCCATGTTGACGATGAGCCCTACGGAGGCGGTCAGGGGATGTTGCTCCGTGCCCAACCCATTTTCGATGCCTTTGATGCTATTGAAAAGAAAAATCCGCGCGTCATTCTCCTAGACCCAGCTGGCAAGCAGTTTGATCAGGCTTATGCTGAGGACTTAGCTCAAGAGGAAGAGCTAATCTTTATCTGTGGGCACTATGAGGGGTATGATGAGCGAATTAAGACCTTGGTAACGGATGAGATTTCTTTGGGTGACTATGTCCTGACTGGTGGAGAGTTGGCGGCTATGACCATGATTGATGCTACGGTTCGCCTGATTCCAGAAGTGATTGGCAAGGAGTCCAGCCATCAAGATGATAGTTTTTCTTCAGGCCTTCTAGAATACCCTCAGTACACACGTCCCTATGATTATCGAGGCATGATTGTGCCGGATATTCTGATGAGCGGGCACCATGAAAAGATTCGTCAGTGGCGCCTGTATGAGAGTTTGAAGAAAACCTACGAGCGCAGACCAGATTTGCTTGAACATTATCAACTGACAGCAGAAGAGGAAAAAATGCTGGCAGAAATCAAAGAAAACAAAGAATAAAGGAGAAACCTATGCAAGTAATCAAACGTGATGGAGAAATTGCTGAATTTAATCCAGATAAGATTTACCAAGCCATCTTAAAGGCGGCCCAGACTGTCTATGTATTGACAGATGATTTGCGTCAAAACCTTGCGCAAGTCACTAAGAAAGTGGTTTTGGATTTGGAAGAAGCCAAGGTGGAACGTGCTACCATCAGCATGATTCAGTCTTTGGTTGAACATCGTTTACTGGGTGCAGGTTACATTACCATTGCAGAACACTACATTTCCTATCGTCTACAACGTGACTTGGAAAGAAGTGGTTATGGAGATCATATCGCGGTTCATTTACATTTTGAACAAATTCGCTAAGAAAAAGAGTGGGATGAAGCAACTACATCTCACTCTTTCTTAAATCTATTTTTTTGGGCTGTTTGGACAGTTGAAGGGACAAATCGCAGGCGTTGAATATCGCTTATGCGGATAATACGGGTCACATTTTTGGCAAAATTTTTCACGATAATTTGCTGGCGTTGCTGATCGTTTTTGATGATGTCACCTGTAAAGCTTGTCTCAGACAAGATAAGGTGAACAGCGGTTTGTTTCTGGATAGCCTCTTCAATAGTGGCTGTAAGGGAGTTGGTTTCAGTCTGGTCAGGTTGGTCATGTCCATTTAAAAAGTCATGTATTTTATCTAGAACTTGATGGAATTTATGTCTCATAGTGGCCTCCCTTCTTTTATATCAATATTATATAAAATTTTCCTAAAATCTACAAGATTTTACGAATAAACTAATGAAAGCTAAAAAAGGAGAAGAAAATGGCAGAATTTACATTTAAAATCGAAGAGCACTTGTTGACTCTTTCTGAAAACGAAAAAGGTTGGACTAAGGAAATCAACCGTGTGAGCTTTAATGGTGCTCCTGCAAAGTTTGATATTCGTGCTTGGAGTCCAGATCATACTAAAATGGGTAAAGGAATTACTCTCTCTAATGAAGAATTTCAAACAATGGTGGATGCTTTTAAAGGCAACTAAGTTTTCAAAATGAAAGAAAAGGATATTGAGTCATGACAACTCGATATCCTTTTTTAGTTAGCAAAGTAAGCCTGATTTTTAAGGCGTTGAAGTAATGGACGGCTAATAAAACTAATAGCAATAATTTTACCAAGGTCTGGGATAATAAAGGGAAATACCCCCACAGCAAGAGCTTTTTCAAATGGCATTCCAGCTAGGAAATGTAATCCAATGATCCCACCAACAAAAACAAGTGTATCTCCCAAGAGATTTGCTAGAAAAATTCTGACAAAACCACTATCACTGTTAGTTAGAGAAGAGGTAAGTCCAGAATAAACAAGATAAAACCAAAGATATCCTGCAGTAGGACCAATCAAAGCATGAAATCCAGCTCCACCTCCTGCAAAGACAGGAAGACCGATAGCACCTAGAAGAAGATAAAGTCCAACAGAAAGTACAGCCTCTCTCGGTCTAAAGACAGTAGCAATCAAGCCGATTGCAAAGTTCTGCAGAGTGAAGGGAACAGGTCCAATTGGAAGACTGATTTGTGCTAAAACAGCAATGAGAGCAGCCCCAATAGCAGGGATAGCATAAACGTGAGCTTTTTTCAAAATAGTTAACCTCTTTTCTGATGTATAGTAACTATTATACTTAATTTAATATCATTGTCAACCTATTTTTATAACAAAGGTAACAAAAAACTGTAACGGCCGATTTTGCTTACTGGTTAAGTTGGATAATTGTTTTGTTGATTCGAAAACATCAAAAAAGAAGCCGACATATTTGTATCAGCTTCTTTTGTTTCGATTAACGCATGGTTACAAATTCTTCGGATGCAGTTGGGTGAATCGCCACAGTTGCATCAAAGTCTGCCTTGGTTGCTCCCATTTTGATAGCAACAGCAAATCCTTGAATCATTTCATCAACACCGTAGCCAATTCCATGAAGTCCGACAACTTTTTCTTCTGAACCAGTTGTGATCAATTTGAAACGTGTTTCTTGACGGTTGCAAGTGCAAGCAGAGTACATAGAAGTAAAGCTTGATTTGTAAACCTTGATTTGGTCTTGACCGTATTCTTTAATAGCTTGCTCTTCTGTCAATCCAACAGTTCCGATAGCAGGGTGTGAAAAGACAACGGTTGGAATAGTTGAGTAGTCCATTTTAGCAGTTGTTTTTCCGTTAAAGAGACGTTCAGACAAAGTACGTCCAGCCTTGATAGCAACTGGAGTTAGTTCTTTTTCGCCTGTTACATCACCTAGAGCGTAGATTCCTTCAACAACAGTATTTTGGTATTCATCCACTTGGATAAAGCCACGTTCGTTCAGAGTTACTCCAGCTTTTTCAAGTTGCAATCCCTTAACGTTTGGACGGCGACCTGTAGCCCAGATAACTTGGCTAGCTGTGTGACTAGTTCCGTCTTCAAAATGAATGGTAATGCCTTCAGCAGTTTTTTCTAACTTGACAGGGACTTTGTGAGTATGAAGTGGCAAGTTTGTTCTTTCCATTTCCTTGACCAAACCTTCAACGATGTAAGAATCAAAACCACGTAAAGGACGATCGCGGCGAACAAAGAGGTCTGTCTTGACACCAAAGGTGTGAAGTACTCCAGCCAATTCAACAGCGATATAACCAGCGCCTAGAATAGCAACTGACTCTGGCAATTCTTCCCAGGCAAATACATCATCAGAAGAGCCACCTAGTTCAGCACCAGGAATATTTGGAATACTTGGATAGGCACCAGTAGCAATCACGATATGTTTAGCACGAATCAGTTCACCATTTACGATGACAGTATGAGAATCTACAAATTCAGCATGACCTTCAATCAAGTCTACGCCGTTGCGTTTAAAACTGCCATCATAAGAAGAACGAGCGCGATCGATGTAGGCTTCACGATTGCGACGTAGGGTTGCAAAGTCAAAGTTAAGATCAGTAGTCTTAAAGCCGTAGTCTTCTCCAAATTGATGGAAAGTTTCAGCGATTTGCGCCCCGTACCACATGATTTTTTTAGGAACACAACCGACGTTGACGCAGGTTCCACCTAATTTCTTTTCCTCAATAACGGCCGCTTTAGCTCCGTGCTCACCAGCACGGTTCATAGTAGCAATTCCTCCGCTACCACCACCGATAGCAATGATATCGTATTCTCTCATTGAAAACTCCTTTGTACTCTTTTAAATAGTAGAGTGTCATTTTTTGATAGTCATATTCTATCTTTTTTTTGATTTGATTGCAAAAATCTGCTACGTTCAAAAAAATTAAAGAAAAGGCTTGCAAAAAAGAAAAATAAAGTGTATGCTATAACTAGTACAACGATAAAAAATTTCCGAACAATAAGTGAATCCTGAAATGTCATTATTTCGTTCTAAAATGTTATTGTTTCAAATTGATAATTTTTGTATAATATTGTTAAGAACTTTAAATCAAAAAGGAGTTTCATTATGAAAAAGAATGGTAAAGCTAAAAAGTGGCAATTGTATGCAGCAATCGGTGCTGCGAGTGTAGTTGTATTGGGTGCTGGGGGCATTTTGCTCTTTAGACAACCTTCTCAGACTGCTGTAAAAGATGAGGCTACTCATCTGGTTGTTGCCAAGGAAGGAAGCGTGGCATCCTCTGTTTTATTGTCAGGGACAGTAACAGCAAAAAATGAACAATATGTTTATTTTGATGCTAGTAAGGGTGATTTAGATGAAATCCTTGTTTCTGTGGGTGATAAGGTCAGTGAAGGACAGGCTTTAGTCAAGTACAGTAGTTCAGAAGCCCAGGCGGCCTATGATTCAGCGAGTCGAGCAGTAGCTAAGGCAGATCGTCATATCAACGAACTCAACCAAGCACGCAATGAAGCCGCTTCAGCTCCCGCTCCACAGTTACCAACACCAGCAGGAGGCGAAGGAACTGCAACGCAAACTCCAGCTCCAGTCGCAGGAAATTCAGTATCCTCTATTGATGCACAATTAGGTGATGCTCGTGATGCCCGTGCAGATGCAGCAGCGCAATTAAGCAAGGCTCAAAGTCAGTTGGATGCAATGACGGTTCTCAGTACCCTAGACGGGACTGTGGTCGAAGTCAATCGTAACGTTTCCAAATCTCCAACAGGAGCTAGCCAGGTGGTAGTGCATGTCGTAAGTAATGAAAACTTGCAAGTTAAGGGGGAATTATCTGAATACAATCTTGCAAACCTATCTGTAGGTCAAGAAGTAACCTTTACTTCTAAAGTTTATCAAGATAAGAGATGGACTGGTAAGATTAGCTATATCTCTGATTACCCTAAAAACAATGGCGAAGCAGCAAGTACAGCTACCGCAGCTGCTGGTAATTCTGGTTCTAAATATCCATATACCATTGATGTTACAAGTGAAATTGGTGACTTGAAACAAGGATTCTCAGTAAGTGTTGAGGTCAAGAATAAGAGTAAAGCTATTTTGGTTCCTCTAACAAGTATTGTGACCGAAAATGATAAGAACTATGTCTGGGTGCTTGACGAGCAGAAAAAGGCCAAGAAAGTGGAAGTTGGTTTGGGAAATGCTGATGCAGACAACCAAGAAATCACTTCAGGTCTGACAAATGGAGTCAAGGTCATCAGTAACCCAACGTCTTCTCTAGAGGAAGGAAAAGAGGTGAAGGCTGATGAAGCAACTAATTAGTCTAAAAAATATATGCAGAAGCTACCGTAACGGTGACCAAGAACTGCAGGTTCTCAAAAATATCAACCTAGAAGTGAATGAAGGTGAATTTGTTGCCATCATGGGACCATCTGGTTCTGGTAAGTCTACTCTGATGAATACGATTGGCATGTTGGATACACCAAGCAGTGGAGAGTATTATCTTGAAGGCCAAGAAGTAGCTGGACTGGGCGAAAAGCAACTAGCCAAGGTCCGCAACCAACAAATCGGATTTGTTTTTCAGCAGTTCTTTCTTTTATCCAAACTCAATGCTCTGCAAAATGTAGAATTGCCCTTGATTTACGCAGGAGTTTCGGCTTCAAAACGGCGCAAGTTAGCTGAGGAATATCTAGATAAGGTTGAATTGACAGAACGTAGTCATCATTTACCTTCGGAATTATCTGGTGGTCAAAAGCAACGTGTGGCTATTGCGCGTGCCTTGGTAAACAATCCTTCTATTATCTTAGCAGACGAACCGACAGGAGCCTTGGATACTAAAACAGGGAATCAAATCATGCAATTATTAGTTGACTTGAACAAAGAAGGAAAAACTATTATTATGGTAACGCATGAGCCTGAAATAGCTGCTTATGCCAAACGTCAGATTGTCATTCGCGATGGAGTTATTTCATCTGATAGTGCTCAGTTAGAAAAGGAGGAAAACTAAGATGCAGAATCTGAAATTTGCCTTTTCATCTATTATGGCTCACAAGATGCGTTCTTTGCTTACCATGATTGGGATTATTATCGGTGTTTCATCGGTTGTTGTGATTATGGCTCTGGGTGATTCTATGTCTCGACAGCTCAATAAAAATATGACCAGATCTCAAAAAAATATCAGTGTCTTTTTCTCTTCTAAAAAAAGTAAAGATGGATCTTTTACTCAGAAACAATCAGCTTTTACGGTTTCTGGAAAAGAAGAGGAAGTTCATGTTGAACCACCAAAACCGCAAGAATCTTGGGTCAAGGAGGCAGCCAAACTGAAGGGAGTGGATAATTACTATGTAACCAACTCAACGAACGCCATCTTGACCTATAAAGATAAAAAGGTTGAAAATGCTAATTTGACAGGTGGTAACAGAACTTATATGGAGGCTGTTAACAATGAAATTCTTGCAGGTCGTAGTCTGAGAGAACAAGATTTCAAAGAATTTGCAAGTGTCATTTTGCTTGATGAAGAATTATCCATTAGTCTATTTGGATCTCCTCAAGAGGCTATTAACAAGGTTGTAGAAGTCAATGGTTTTAGTTATCGAGTCATTGGTGTTTATACTAGCCAAGAATCTAAAAATTCAAAAATGTATGGTCTTGGCGGCTTACCCATTACCACAAATATCTCTCTTGCTGCGAATTTTAATGTAGATGAAATAGCTAATATTGTCTTTCGAGTGAATGACACAAGTTTGACTCAAACTCTGGGGCCAGAATTAGCACGAAAAATGACAGAGCTTGCTGGCTTGCAACAGGGAGAATATCAAGTGGCAGATGAGTCAGCTGCATTTGCAGAAGTTCAACAATTGTTTAGTTTTATGACGACGATTATTAGTGCCATCGCAGGAATTTCTCTCTTTGTTGGAGGGACTGGTGTTATGAACATCATGCTGGTTTCGGTGACGGAACGTACTCGTGAGATTGGTCTTCGTAAGGCTTTGGGTGCAACACGTGCCAATATTTTAATCCAGTTTTTGATTGAATCTATGATTTTGACCTTGCTTGGTGGAGTCATTGGTTTGACAATTGCGACAGGCTTAACCGCTATAGCTGGTATACTTTTACAAGGTTTGATTGCGGGTATAGAAGTGGGAGTATCAATTCCAGTTGCCCTATTTAGTCTTGCGGTTTCGGCTAGTGTTGGTATGATCTTTGGAGTCTTACCAGCCAACAAGGCATCGAAACTTGATCCAATTGAAGCCCTTCGTTATGAATAAGATCAACAAGATGGACACTCGTCTATCTTGTTTTTGTATGGATTTCCCTATCGAAAATCACTAAAAATGTGATATAATAAAGTGTTAGAAAAACAGGTTTCATTAGCCTGGAAAGGAAAAATTATGTCTGAAAAGAATTTTTATATTACAACGCCGATTTACTATCCATCTGGTAAACTTCATATCGGTTCTGCCTACACAACCATCGCCTGTGATGTCCTAGCACGTTACAAACGCCTGATGGGCTACGATGTCTTTTATTTGACAGGTCTTGATGAGCATGGTCAAAAGATTCAACAAAAAGCAGAAGAAGCTGGTATCACACCTCAAGCTTATGTTGATGGAATGGTAGTTGGAGTTAAAGAACTATGGCAATTACTAGATATCTCATACGATAAATTTATCCGTACAACTGATGACTACCATGAAAAAGTTGTCGCACAAGTCTTTGAACGCTTGCTGGCTCAAGATGACATCTATTTGGGTGAATATTCTGGTTGGTATTCAGTTTCAGATGAGGAATTCTTTACAGAAAGCCAGCTTGCAGAAGTATTCCGTGATGAAGCTGGAAATGTGACTGGTGGTATCGCTCCATCAGGTCATGAGGTTGAATGGGTTTCAGAAGAATCTTACTTCCTTCGCCTCAGCAAATACCAAGACCGCTTGGTTGAATTTTTCAAAGCTCATCCTGAATTTATCACTCCAGATGGGCGTTTGAATGAAATGCTTCGCAACTTCATCGAACCAGGTTTAGAGGATTTGGCAGTTTCTCGTACAACCTTTACATGGGGCGTTCCAGTACCATCAAATCCTAAACACGTTGTCTACGTTTGGATTGATGCTCTTCTTAACTATGCGACAGCTCTTGGCTACGGTCAAGACGAACATGGAAACTTTGACAAGTTCTGGAATGGCACAGTCTTCCATATGGTAGGGAAAGATATCCTTCGTTTCCACTCAATCTATTGGCCAATCCTTCTTATGATGTTGGATATTAAATTGCCAGATCGTTTGATTGCCCACGGTTGGTTTGTCATGAAAGACGGCAAAATGTCTAAGTCTAAAGGGAATGTCGTTTACCCTGAAATGTTGGTAGAGCGTTATGGACTAGATCCACTTCGTTACTATCTCATGCGTAGCCTTCCAGTTGGTTCAGACGGAACCTTCACTCCTGAAGACTATGTAGGCCGTATCAACTACGAATTGGCCAATGACCTTGGGAACCTCCTCAATCGTACGATTTCTATGATTAACAAGTACTTTGATGGACAAATTCCAGCCTATGTAGAGAGTGTAACAGAGTTTGATAATGCTCTTGCTGAGGTTGCAGAACAATCAATCGCAGACTACCATACACACATGGAAGCAGTTGACTACCCACGTGCTCTTGAAGCAGTCTGGACTCTTATCTCACGTACTAATAAATACATCGATGAGACAGCTCCATGGGTCTTGGCTAAGGATGAAGCACTCCGTGACCAATTGGCAAGTGTCATGAGCCACTTGGCAGCCAGCCTTCGTGTCGTTGCTCACTTGATTGAGCCGTTTATGATGGAAACCAGTCGTGCAGTCTTGACTCAACTTGGTCTAGCAGAAGTTTCTAGCCTTGAAAACTTGAGCTTGGCTGACTTCCCAGCAGATGTGACTGTAGTTGCCAAAGGAACACCAATCTTCCCACGTCTGGATATGGAAGAAGAAATCGCCTATATCAAGGAACAAATGGAAGGCAACAAACCTGCGGTCGAAAAAGAATGGAATCCAGACGAAGTCGAACTCAGACTAAACAAGGAAGAAATTAAGTTTGAAGACTTTGACAAGGTTGAAATTCGTGTTGCAGAAGTCAAAGAAGTTTCCAAAGTGGAAGGTTCTGATAAGTTGCTTCAATTCCGCCTAGATGCAGGTGATGGTGAAGATCGTCAAATTCTTTCAGGAATTGCAAAATACTATCCAAATGAACAAGAATTGGTCGGCAAGAAGGTCCAAATTGTTGCCAATCTCAAACCTCGTAAGATGATGAAGAAATATGTCAGCCAAGGTATGATCTTATCAGCTGAACATGATGGAAAATTAACCCTTCTCACAGTTGATCCAGCTGTACCAAACGGAAGTGTGATTGGGTAAAAATAGACAGGACTAGTTCATGCTAGTTCTGTTTTTTTTTATTTTAACTATTATGCTTTACAAACTAGTATAGAAGTAGTATACTATAGTTGAAGTTACTAGTAGGTATTACAAAATAGATTAGAAAGGGGAAGGAATGAAGGAAACTCAACTATTAAAAGGTGTTCTTGAAGGTTGTGTCTTGGATATGATTGGTCAAAAAGAGCGATATGGCTATGAGTTGGTACAGACTTTACGAGAGGCTGGCTTTGACACTATCGTTCCAGGAACCATTTATCCTTTATTACAAAAGTTAGAAAAAAATCAATGGATAAGAGGTGACATGCGTCCATCGCCAGATGGTCCAGATCGAAAGTATTTTTCGTTAACAAAAGAAGGAGAAGAGCGAGTCTCGGTCTTTTGGCAGCAATGGAACGATTTGAGTCAAAAAGTAGAAGGAATTAAGAATGGGGGTTAAACCATGAAGAAAATGAAGTATTACGAAGAAACAAACAATTTGTTGCATCAGTTTTCTGAGGATAATCAGCAGTATTTTGAGGAGCTCTGGGAAAGTTTTAATCTTGCTGGATTTCTCTATGATGAGGACTATCTTAGAGAGCAGGTTTATTTGATGATGTTAGATTTCTCGGAAGCAGAACGAGATGGCATGAGTGCAGAGGAGTATCTAGGTAAGAATCCTAAAAAATTAATGAGAGAGATGCTTAAGGAAGCACCACGCAGTTCTATCAAGGAGTCCCTTTTGACACCAATTTTTGTCCTAGCGATATTACGTTACTATCATCTACTGGGTGATTTTTCTAAAGGTCCTCTCTTAGCAGTCAATTTGCTTACGTTTTTAGGGCAACTTCTTCTTTTTTTGATTGGATTTTGGCTTGTAGCCACAATCTTACGATGGAGTTTAGTCCAAGATTCTTCTAAAATGAAAATTGGTACCTATATTGTCGTTGGGGTTCTTGTTCTGCTAGTTGTTCTGGGATATGTAGGAATGGCAAGCTTCATACAAGAAGGAGCCTTTTATCTTCCTGCTCCATGGGATAGTTTATCTATCTTTACCCTTTCTCTGGTCATCAGTATTTGGAATTGGAAAGAAGCGGTCTTTCGTCCCTTTGTCAGTATGATTGTTGCCCACCTTATTGTAGGCTCTCTGCTCCGTTACTATGAGTGGATGGGAATTTCAAATGTTTTTCTTACAAAATTCATTCCTTTAGGAATTCTCTTTATTGGAATCTTTCTCTTGTTCCGTGGGTTTAAGAAGATAAAATGGAGTGAAATATAGTCAAAAAGCCGTTGCAAAGCGGTTTTTTGTTATAATGAAGGGAAGAATATTAGAAATTTAAGGAGAAAAATTTGATGAGATACATAACTCTTGGTCAAGATGACAAAGAATTATCAGAAATTGTTCTCGGAATGATGAGAATAGAAAATAAGTCTGTAAAAGAAGTTGAAGAGCTTGTAGAAACAGCACTTTCTGTTGGAATCAATGCTTTTGACTTGGCTGATATTTATGGTCGTGGTCGTTGTGAAGAACTGTTAGGTCTTGTCCTAAAAAATCGTCCAGATTTAAGAGAAGAGATGTGGATTCAGTCCAAATGTGGCATTCGCATTGAGGAATTTACCTATTTTGATTTTTCTAAGGACTATATCATAAAATCAGTAGATGGTATTTTGCAAAGATTGAAGATAGATCATCTAGATAGCTTGCTTCTTCATCGACCAGATGCTTTGATGGAATCTGACCAAGTAGCAGAAGCCTTTGATCTCCTTTATAAACAAGGTAAGGTTCGAAATTTTGGAGTTTCTAATCAAAATCCTATGATGATGGAGTTACTTAAAAAAGATGTTAAGCAGCCGTTAGCTGTTAATCAGCTACAATTGAGTGCGGCTTTTACACCAGGATTCGAATCAGGTTTTCATGCTAATATGGAAGATAGTCAAGCAGCTATGCGAGATGGCAGCATTTTTGAATATTGCAAATTACACGATGTGGTCATTCAAGCATGGTCTGTCTTACAATTCGGGTATTTTAAAGGGAATTTTGTTGGAAATGAGAAATTTCAAGCTTTAAATCAAGTACTTGATCGTTTAGCTATTAAATATGGAGTAACCTCTTCAACTATTGCTATTTCTTGGATATTGCGTTATCCAGCAAAAATGCAGGCAGTCGTAGGTACCACAAATCCTAAGCACTTGAGAGAAGTTAGCCAAGCGGCAAACTTTAGCTTAACAAGAAAAGAATGGTATGAAATTTATCTTGCTGCAGGGAATAATTTGCCGTAAGTAGAAGCAGATGTAAATAAATCACAGTCAAAAAGCCGTTTTAAAGCGGTTTTTTTGTTATAATGAAGGGAAGAATTATTGATTTTAAAGGAGAAAAACATGACATTTGAAGAGATCCTACCTGGGTTAAAGGCTAAGAAAAAATACGTACGTACTGGTTGGGGAGGTGCTGAAAACTATGTGCAGCTTTTTGACACTATTGAACAAAACGGGGTTGCACTTGAAGTGACACCCTATTTCCTAATCAACGTGTCTGGGGAGGGAGAAGGTTTTTCCATGTGGAGTCCGACACCTTGTGATGTTTTGGCGACAGATTGGGTAGAAGTGAATGACTAAACGTGTATTGATTACAGGAGTGAGTTCAGGGATCGGTCTGGCTCAAGCTCGCCTCTTTTTAGAGAATAGCTATCAAGTTTACGGAGTTGACCAAGGTGAAAATCCACTCTTAGAGGGTGATTTTCACTTTTTACAGAGAGATTTGACCTTGGACTTGGAGCCAATTTTTGACTGGTGTCCTCAGGTGGATGTTTTGTGCAATACTGCTGGAGTTTTGGATGCTTACAAACCACTGTTGGAACAAACAGCGCAGGAAATTCAAGAGATTTTTGAAATCAACTACCTGACTCCTGTTGAGTTGACTCGCTATTATTTGACACAAATGCTAGAGAATAAAAAAGGGACCATTATCAATATGTGTTCCATAGCTTCGAGTCTAGCAGGAGGTGGTGGTCACGCCTATACTTCATCTAAGCATGCTTTGGCTGGATTTACCAAGCAGTTGGCTCTAGACTATGCTGAAGCTGGGATTCAGGTCTTTGGTATCGCTCCAGGAGCAGTCAAGACAGCTATGACTGCTGCGGACTTTGAGCCAGGTGGTTTAGCGGACTGGGTGGCTAGTGAAACACCAATCAAGCGCTGGATAGAGCCAGAGGAAGTGGCAGAAGTCAGTCTCTTTTTGGCCAGTGGAAAGGCATCTGCCATGCAAGGACAAATTCTGACAGTAGATGGTGGCTGGTCTTTGAAGTAGGAGTAATTGGATGGAAATCAAAAATCACTTTGGAGTCTATGGTGTTTGCTTTGAAAATGGGAAGTTACTCTGCATTGAAAAAACGATAGGCCCTTATCAAAATCGGTACGATCTACCTGGAGGCAGTCAGCAACTTGGTGAAGGGTTGACAGAAACTCTCAAGAGGGAAGTTTTGGAAGAGACGGGATTTACTGTTAGAAACTACTCTAATCCTCGAATCTACGATGTTTTCGTCAGGGAAGAGTTAAAAAACTTTATGGTTCACCATGTCATGGCCTTGTATGATGTTGAAATGAATGAGAGTGCACCTCAAGTTACGATTTCGGAAGCTGTGTCTGATGGTGCGAATGATTCGCTTGGATATATTTGGATGGATATTCAAGAAATCACAGAAGAAAATGCATCGCCATTAGTCTTGAAGGTTAAGTCTGAACTATTAGGATTTCCAGAACTGGACAAGACCTCTTACATGAATTGGAAGGTGAATGATGAGAAACCAACTAGCTCTTAGTGGCGAAAAAATTATTGAAAAAGTTTACCCACAACTATTTCACCACATTGGCATGATTCGTGGGGAATATTTGTTGAGAGAGCTCAATCAAAACATCCTATTACCAAGTTGTCGGCAATTTGTAAAAGATTATCTAGAGACTATCTGCTCCCTGTACTCAGATGAAGAAATTTGGTATCGTTTTTCTGAATTAACGAATACAGAAGCCAATTGTTTAGTGGGGACTAAAGAGTATTTTGATGAAAATCATCCCTTGTTTGGCTATAGAGGAACGAGGCGTTTATTGATGTGTCAAGATGAATTTCAGGCTGAAGCAAATGTTGTTACAGAAGTTTATCAAACCAATCCCAATCTGTCTCTTATTTTTCCTTTTGTCAATGATGCTGAGCAGTTAAAGCAAGCTATTACAGTATTGCGTCAGCAGGATTTTACTGGGGAAGTCGGCACGATGATTGAATTACCGTCAGCATATTTTGACTTGGACAGAATAATGGAAACGGGCATTTCAAAGATTGTAGTTGGAATGAATGATTTGACTTCCTTTGTTTTTGCGACTGTGAGAAATAGTCAATGGCATGATATGGAAAGTCCCATTATGTTAGATATGCTGAGACAGATGCAGGATAAAGCAAGGAAGAATAAGATTGACTTTACTGTAGCAGGCTATCTGAATCTTTCTTTTATACAAAAAATGAATCAGATGGGTATCGAATGCATTCTCCATTACAGCTCTATTCCAGAGATTTTTGATTTAGAAATTGACTATCCAGATCATCTTAAACACATAAAAGAAGAAAGTAAAAAATTACAAAGGAGCACCCATGACACCGCAAGAAATGTGGAATGCATATAAGAAAATCAATCCTTCTATCGGAGATGAAATAGATGCTTGGACTTTTGGAGTAGAAGCCGATCTCTTGGCAGATTTGGTTTTAAAAGGAGAAAAGACAGCAACCGCATCAGCCTACGACCTCTATGCACTAGAAGGCGAACCTCTTCCGCAAGAAGGAACATTTGATGTCATTTTAGACAGTCAAAATCAGGCTGTCTGCATTGTCGAAATTACAAAGGTTTCCGTTCAGCCCTTTAATCAAGTTTCTGCTGACCATGCCTACAAGGAAGGAGAGGGAGATAAATCCTTAACTCATTGGCGGCAGGTTCATGAGGACTTTTTCACCGAGTGGCTGAGAGAGGCTGGACTAACTTTTACACCTGATAGCAAGATTGTTTTAGAAGAATTTCGCAAGGTCTACCCCTTGTAAACTGTTAGAAGGAAGAAAGTTTTGGAAATGACCGTCCAATCCTTTTTTCTTAGACAAAACATGATATAATAAGTTTGTTTGAAGAAGAGTAGCAGCTCTTAAACTTAGATAGGAGAAAACTATGCAAGCAGTTGAACATTTTATTAAGCAATTTGTTCCTGAACATTATGATTTATTTTTAGACTTGAGTCGTGAGACCAAGACCTTTTCTGGGAAGGTGACCATCACTGGTCAAGCACAGAGTGACCGTATTTCCCTACACCAAAAAGAATTGGAAATCGCTTCTGTAGAAGTTGCAGGTCAAGCTTGTCCATTCACAGTCGATAATGAAAACGAAGCTCTTCATATCGAACTTGCAGATGCAGGTCAAGTTGAAGTGGTCATCGCCTTTTCTGGTAAAATCACAGACAATATGACAGGGATTTACCCATCTTACTACACAGTTGATGGAGTCAAGAAGGAAGTTTTGTCTACTCAATTTGAGAGCCATTTTGCACGCGAAGCTTTCCCATGTGTGGATGAGCCAGAAGCCAAAGCAACTTTTGACCTCTCTCTACGTTTTGACCAAGCAGAAGGTGAGTTAGTCTTGTCTAACATGCCAGAAATCGAAGTGGAAAACCGTAAGGAAACAGATATCTGGAAGTTTGAGACAACGCCTCGCATGTCTTCTTACTTGTTAGCCTTTGTAGCAGGTGATTTGCAAGGTGTGACGGCTAAAACTAAAAACGGTACCCTGGTAGGTGTTTACTCAACCAAAGCTCACCCATTATCTAACCTTGATTTTTCACTAGATATAGCAGTTCGCTCTATCGAGTTTTACGAAGATTACTATGGAGTTAAGTACCCAATCCCTCAATCTCTCCATATCGCCCTTCCTGACTTCTCAGCTGGTGCTATGGAAAACTGGGGTCTTGTAACTTATCGCGAAGTTTACTTGGTTGTGGATGAGAACTCAACATTTGCTAGCCGTCAACAAGTTGCCCTTGTTGTGGCACATGAATTGGCTCACCAATGGTTTGGTAACCTCGTAACTATGAAATGGTGGGATGATCTTTGGCTTAATGAAAGTTTTGCCAATATGATGGAATATGTCTGTGTGGATGCTATTGAACCAAGCTGGAATATCTTTGAAGATTTCCAAACAGGTGGTGTTCCGTCTGCCTTGAAACGTGATGCGACTGATGGTGTTCAGTCTGTTCACGTCGAAGTTAAACATCCAGATGAAATCAATACGCTCTTTGACGGAGCTATCGTCTATGCCAAAGGAAGTCGCCTCATGCACATGCTTCGTCGTTGGCTAGGTGATGCCGATTTTGCCAAAGGTTTGCATGCCTACTTTGAAAAACATCAATACAGCAATACAATTGGTCGTGACCTTTGGGATGCTCTTGGTCAAGCATCAGGACGTGATGTCGCAGCCTTCATGGATTCTTGGTTGGAACAACCTGGTTATCCAGTTCTCACTGTCAAAGTTGAAAATGATGTCTTGAAGATTTCACAAAAACAATTCTTCATCGGTGAGCACGAAGACAAGAACCGTCTCTGGGTTGTGCCACTAAACAGTAACTGGAAAGGCTTGCCTGATACACTCGAAACTGAAAGCATCGAAATTCCAGGCTACGAAGCTCTTCTTGCTGAAAACAAAACAGCCCTTCGTTTCAACACTGAAAATACAGCCCACTATATTACAGATTATCAAGGAGACTTGCTAGATGCCATTCTTGCTGACCTAGTTGATCTTGATAACACAAGCAAACTACAAATCGTCCAAGAACGTCGCTTGCTTGCTGAAGCAGGGCACATTTCTTATGCAGACTTGCTTCCAGTCCTTGATAAACTTGCTAAAGAAGAATCTTACCTTGTCGTTTCAGCTGTTTCTCAAGTGATTTCTGCTCTTGAGCGCTTTATCGATGAAGGAACAGAAGCTGAAAGAGTCTTCAAAGAATTGGTTGCTAAATTGGCTCGTCACAACTATGACCGTCTTGGTTTTGAAGCTAAAGATGGCGAGTCAGATGAGGATGAATTGGTTCGTCAGTTGGCTGTTTCGATGATGATTCGTTCAAATGATGCAGCAGCTAGTCAAGTCGCTAGTCAAATCTTCGCAACTCACAAGGAAAATCTTGCTGGCCTTTCAGCAGCAATCCGTTCACAAGTTCTTATCAACGAGATGAAACATCATGAGACCAAAGACTTGTTAGCACTTTACCTTGACACTTATACTCACGCAACAGATGCTGTCTTTAAACGTCAGTTGGCAGGAGCTCTTGCCTACAGTACAGATGCGGACAATATCCAAACCTTGATTGCTTCTTGGAAGGACAAATTTGTAGTTAAACCACAAGACTTGTCAGCTTGGTACTTCCAGTTCTTAAATCATCAAGCAACTCAGGAAACAGCTTGGTCTTGGGCACGTGAAAACTGGGCTTGGATTAAGGCAGCACTTGGAGGAGATATGAGCTTTGATAGTTTTGTTATCCTTCCAGCGCATGTATTTAAGACTCAGCAACGCTTGGCGGAATACAAGGAATTCTTTGAACCACAACTTTCTGACCTTGCTCTTAGTCGTAACATCGGTATGGGAATTAAGGAGATTGCAGCGCGTGTTGACTTGATTAACCGTGAAAAAGCTGCGGTCGAAGCAGTTGTTCTTCAATACGGAAGTAAATAAATAAGCCTAAAATAAAAAGAAAACTCAGCTATCTCATGTAAAATGCAGAGAGTTGAGTTTTTTTTAAGGCAAATTTGGTATAATGGTTTTAATAAGGAGGAGTTTCTCATGATAAAAATCTTATTGGTTGAGGATGACCTAGGCCTGTCAAATTCAGTATTTGACTTTTTAGACGATTTTGCAGATGTCATGCAGGTCTTTGATGGGGAAGAGGGTCTCTACGAAGCTGAGAGTGGTGTCTATGACTTGATTTTGCTCGATTTGATGTTGCCTGAAAAAAATGGCTTCCAAGTCTTGAAAGAATTGCGTGAAAAGGGAATTACGACACCAGTTCTGATCATGACTGCCAAGGAAAGTTTGGATGACAAGGGACACGGATTTGAATTGGGAGCGGATGATTATCTGACCAAACCTTTCTACCTAGAAGAACTCAAAATGCGTATTCAAGCCCTTCTCAAACGTTCAGGCAAGTTTAATGAAAACACCTTGACTTATGGAAATATTGTAGTTAATTTGTCAACAAATACCGTTAAGGTTGAAGATAATCCAGTCGAATTGCTGGGGAAAGAGTTCGATTTACTAGTTTATTTCCTTCAAAATCAAAATGTTATTTTGCCTAAGACTCAGATTTTTGATCGTCTATGGGGATTTGATAGTGATACAACGATTTCAGTTGTAGAAGTCTATGTTTCAAAAGTCCGTAAGAAATTAAAAGGAACCACTTTTGCAGAGAATTTGCAAACCTTGCGCAGTGTTGGGTATATTTTAAAAGATGTTCAGTAAACTAAAAAAAACATGGTATGCGGATGACTTTAGTTACTTTATTCGCAACTTTGGTGTCTTCACTCTGATTTTCTCTACCATGACCTTGATTATTTTACAGGTCATGCATTCGAGTCTCTATACTTCGGTGGACGATACGCTCCATGGTTTGAGTAATAATCCTCAGGCAGTTATTCGGCTTGCTGTAAATAGGGCAACAGAAGAGATTAAAGACTTAGAGAATGCGGCTACAGATACTAGTAAGACTGAGGTAAAACCCAATGTCAGTTCCAATACAGAGGTTATTCTTTTTGATAAGAATTTCACTCAGCTCCTTTCTGGAAATAGATTTTTGGGCTTGGATAAGATTAAGTTAGAAAAGAAAGAACTAGGCCATATCTATCAGATTCAGGTTTTTAATAGCTATGGACAGGAAGAAATCTATCGCATGATTTTGATGGAAACCAATATCAGTTCGGTTTCAACCAATATCAAGTATGCTGCTGTCTTGATTAATACCAGTCAGTTGGAGCAGGCCAGTCAAAAGCATGAGCGATTGATTGTGGTTGTGATGGCAAGTTTCTGGATTCTGTCTTTGCTTGCCAGTCTCTATCTAGCTAGGGTCAGTGTTCGGCCCCTACTTGAGAGCATGCAGAAGCAGCAGTCCTTTGTGGAAAATGCCAGTCATGAGTTACGAACTCCACTTGCTGTTTTGCAAAATCGCTTAGAGACTCTTTTTCGTAAGCCAGAAGCTACCATTATGGATGTGAGCGAAAGTATTGCATCGAGTTTGGAAGAAGTCCGAAATATGCGGTTTTTGACGACGAACTTGTTGAATTTAGCTCGTAGAGATGATGGGATTAAGCCTGAACTTGGAGAAGTTCCAACTAGCTTTTTTAATACAACTTTCACAAACTATGAGATGATTGCTTCGGAAAATGACCGTGTCTTCCGTTTTGAAAATCGGATTCATCGAACGATTGTCACAGATCAGCTCCTTTTGAAACAACTGATGACCATCCTATTTGATAATGCTGTCAAGTATACTGAAGAGGATGGTGAAATTGATTTTGTGATTTCAGCGACTGATCGTAATCTCTATTTACTTGTTTCGGATAACGGAGTCGGTATTTCCGCAGAAGATAAGAAGAAAATTTTTGACCGTTTTTATCGAGTAGACAAGGCTAGAACCCGTCAAAAAGGTGGCTTTGGTTTAGGATTATCTCTAGCCAAGCAGATTGTAGATGCCTTAAAAGGAAGCATTACTGTTAAAGATAATAAACCAAAGGGAACAATCTTTGAAGTGAAGATTGCCATCCACACACCATCTAAAAAGAAAAAATAAAAATATCGCTCCAGTTGGGGCGATATTTTGGATTTATCTTCTACGTTTTCGTTTGATAATAGATCGTTGTACTTTTAAAACAAGTAAGCTGGATCCGATTGCTGCGGCAAAGGCAAGAGCAGGTGATAATTTTAATGCTAAAAAGATGAAACTAAAGATAGCAATACAGATACAAAAAACAGCGATATTAACAAAAAATAGGATTTCCTTGAGATTAGCATCAGATTGCGCTTCAGGTGTGTAATCTTGATAGCGAGGAACCTGCTGGTTTAATTCTTCTTGATAGTCTACCTCATAGGATTGTAATTTTCTTACGGGCATTATTCTCTCCTTAACAGTACATACCTATTTTATCATTTTTTCAGCAGAGAATTATTACAGAAAGGTTACAAAAAGAATAAAGTCCCTTTTCATTTTCAAAGAATAGCTGATTTTGGAGAAATGTGGTATAATTTTCCTTATGGAAAAGATTATTATTACAGCAACTGCTGAAAGTATTGAACAAGTTAAACAACTGCTTGAAGCTGGCGTAGACCGTATCTATGTTGGTGAGAAAGATTTTGGCCTTCGTCTGCCAACAACCTTTAGTTATAACCAATTGCGTGAAATCGCTAAGCTGGTTCATGAAGCTGGTAAGGAACTGATTGTTGCGGTTAACGCCCTCATGCACCAAGACATGATGGATCGTATCAAGCCTTTCTTAGACTTTTTGGAAGAAATTAAGACAGATTACATTACGATTGGGGATGCAGGTGTCTTTTACGTGGTCAACCGTGATGGCTATTCTTTCAAGACTATCTACGATGCTTCAACTATGGTGACAAGCAGTCGTCAGATCAACTTCTGGGGACAAAAGGCTGGCGCATCTGAGGCTGTTTTGGCGCGTGAAATTCCATCAGCTGAACTCTTCAAAATGCCAGAAATTTTGGAAATTCCTGCTGAAGTGTTGGTTTACGGAGCTAGTGTCATCCATCATTCTAAACGTCCGCTCTTGCAAAACTACTATAACTTTACGCATATCGATGATGAAAAGACTCGCAAGCGTGACCTCTTCTTGGCTGAGCCAAGTGACCCAGAGAGCCATTATTCCATTTTTGAAGACAATCATGGTACCCACATCTTTGCCAACAATGACCTTGATTTGATGACCAAATTGACAGAATTGGTAGAGCATGGTTTCACTCACTGGAAACTAGAAGGGCTCTACACACCTGGTCAGAACTTTGTTGAGATTGCAAAACTCTTTATCCAAGCGCGTAGCTTGATCCAAGAGGGTAACTTTAGCCATGACCAAGCTTTCTTGCTGGATGAGGAAGTGCGTAAACTTCACCCTAAAAACCGTTTCCTTGATACAGGATTTTATGACTACGATCCTGATATGGTTAAATAAAGTAAATGATTCATTGAGAGAAGGAAGATTTAAAATTTCTTTTCTCAATTTTTCTTATTTCTTCACTATTTTCAAAAAATCAGAAGGCTAGGATGCTCTATTTGGTGGGATTTTTAAGCTAAGTAGTGTCCATGAGTTTGAAAATTATCCCATGTTTGCAGGTGCCAAATGGCCCTTTTTTTGGTATAATTTTTTATAATGAAAACGATTGGTAATCGCTATGTTGTGGTTGATTTAGAGGCAACTAGCACAGGTAGTAAGGCTAAAATTATCCAAGTGGGAATTGTCGTGATTGAGGACGGAAAAATCGTTGATCACTATACGACGGATGTCAATCCACATGAACCTTTGGATGCTCATATAAAAGAACTGACAGGACTGACTGATCAACGTCTGGCGCAAGCACCTGATTTTTCGCAAGTTGCCAGAAAAATCTTTGACTTGGTGGAGGATGGGATTTTTGTAGCCCATAATGTTCAGTTTGATGCCAATCTCTTGGCGGAAAATTTATTTTTTGAAGGCTATGAACTAAGAAATCCTCGTGTTGACACGGTCGAATTGGCCCAGGTCTTTTTCCCAGAACTGGAAAAATATAGTTTGCCTATTTTGTGCCGAGAATTAGGAATTCATCTAAAACACGCTCATACAGCCCTTTCAGATGCCCAAGCCACTGCGGAATTACTCCTTTTTCTACGGAAAAAAATGGCCCAGCTTCCTAAAGGTCTCTTGGAACGTTTGTTGGAAATGGCTGACGCTCTCTTATACGAGTCCTACCTGGTTATTGAAGAAATTTATCGCAGTCAATCTATCCTGAGTTCTCCAGACTTGATCCAAGTTCAAGGATTATATTTCAAGAAAAATGAAGCTCCCCTGGAGACACGAAAACTATCTCAAGATTTTTCTAAAAATATTTCTCTATTGAATCTTGAAGTGAGGGAGGAGCAAGAAAATTTTGCTAAAGAAGTCGGCTTGCTATTGGAAGATGAGACTGTCTCTCTGATTCAAGCACCGACAGGGATTGGAAAAACCTATGGCTATCTCTTACCCGCTTTATCTCAGGTGAAAGAGTGTCAAATTGTTCTTAGTGTTCCGACAAAGATTCTTCAAAATCAAATCATGGAAGAAGAAGGTAAACGTCTCAAGGAAGTGTTCCATATAGATATTCATAGTTTAAAGGGGCCACACAATTATTTGAAGTTGGATGCCTTTTATCGTTCCTTGCAGGAAAATGATGAAAATCGCTTATTTAGACGCTTCAAAATGCAACTCTTGGTCTGGCTGACTGAGACAGAGACAGGAGATTTGGATGAAATTGGGCAACTTTACCGTTACCAGCATTTTCTGACAGATCTTCGTCATGACGGGAATTTATCATCTCAAAGCTTATTTATGACGGAAGATTTTTGGAAACGTAGTCAAGAAAGGGCACAAACCTGCAAGCTTTTAGTGACCAATCATGCCTATCTTGTAACCAGACTGGAAGATAATCCTGAATTTGTCAGCGACCGTTTATTGATTATTGATGAAGTTCAAAAGATTTTGTTGGCTTTAGAAAATCTGCTTCAAGAGACCTACGATATCCAGTCCATTATCGATTTGCTTGACAAGGCTTTACTGGACGAGCAAAATAAGGTCCAGCAACGAATACTAGAAAGTATTCGCTTTGAGTGTCTCTACTTAATAGAACAATTCCAGTCTGGAAAATCTAAGAAAAATATCTTATATTCTCTTGCCAATCTCCACCAGTATTTTTCAGAATTAGAAGTAGAAGGCTTTGAAGAACTGGTTCGCTATTTTACAACTGACCGAGATTACTGGCTTGAAGCAACTGAAACGAGTCAAAAGAAAATTCAAATTTCTTCTACGAAATCAGGCCGTATTCTTTTATCTTCTTTAGTGCCTAATTCATGTCAAGTCTTGGGAGTGTCGGCTACTCTTGAGATTAGTCAGAGAGTTTCTTTGGCAGACCTTCTAGGCTATCCTGAAGCCAAATTTGTCAAGATTGAAGCTCGGGGAAAACAGGAGCAAGAAGTGGTCTTGGTTAAAGATTTCCCTCTGGTAACAGAAACTTCCTTAGAAGTTTACGCAAAAGAGGTAGCTAACTTGCTGATGGAAGTTCAAGCTTTCCAGCAACCGATTTTAGTACTCTTTACTGCTAAAGACATGCTTCTAGCAGTATCGGATTTACTTCCAGTTAGCCACTTAGCCCAGTATAAAAATGGCGATGTTCATCAGCTTAAGAAACGCTTTGAAAAAGGTGAACAGCAAATCCTGCTTGGTGCAGCAAGTTTCTGGGAGGGAGTTGATTTTTCAAGTCATCCTTTTGTGATTCAAGTTGTACCAAGACTTCCTTTTCAAAATCCTCAAGAGACTTTGACGAAAAAGATTAATCAGGAACTGAATCAAGAAGGAAAAAATGCCTTTTATGATTATCAATTGCCAATGGCCATTATTCGTTTAAAGCAGGCTTTGGGAAGAAGTATGAGACGCGAACACCAACGTTCCTTAACTCTTATTTTGGATAGGAGAATTGTCGGAAAGAGGTATGGCAAACAAATAGTGGCATCTCTAGCAAAAGAAGCGACTGTTAAAACTCTCTCTCAGTATGAAGTTAGTGAAGTTATTGATAAATTTTTAAATGAACTTTGATAGTAGCATAGTATGAAAGTATAAGGTTAGTATATATGAAACGTTCTCTCGACTCTAGAGTCGATTATAGTTTGCTCTTGCCAGTATTTTTTCTACTGGTTATTGGCGTAGTGGCTATCTACATAGCCGTTAGTCATGATTATCCAAACAATATTCTGCCCATTTTAGGGCAGCAGGTCGCCTGGATTGCCTTGGGGCTTGTGATTGGTTTTATCGTCATGCTCTTTAATACAGAATTTCTTTGGAAGGTGACCCCCTTTCTGTATATTTTAGGTTTGGGACTTATGGTTTTGCCTATTGTCTTTTATAATCCAAGTTTAGTTGCATCCACGGGTGCCAAAAACTGGGTATCGGTAAATGGTATCACCTTGTTCCAGCCGTCAGAATTTATGAAGATATCCTATATCCTCATGTTGGCCCGTGTCATTGTCCAGTTTACAAAAAAACATAAGGAATGGAGACGAACAGTTCCACTGGACTTCTTGTTGATTTTTTGGATGATTCTCTTTACCATTCCAGTCTTAGTTCTTTTGGCACTTCAAAGTGACTTAGGGACGGCCTTGGTTTTTGTAGCTATTTTCTCAGGAATCGTTTTATTATCGGGGGTTTCTTGGAAAATTATTATCCCAGTATTTGTGACTGCTGTAACAGGAATTGCTGGTTTCTTAGCTATTTTTATCAGCAAGGACGGTCGGGCTTTTCTCCATCAACTGGGAATGCCGACCTACCAAATCAATCGTATCTTGGCTTGGCTTAATCCATTTGATTTCGCTCAAACAACGACCTATCAGCAGGCTCAAGGACAAATTGCCATTGGGAGTGGTGGCTTATTTGGCCAAGGGTTTAATGCTTCTAATCTGCTTATTCCAGTTAGAGAGTCGGATATGATTTTCACGGTCATTGCAGAAGATTTTGGCTTTATTGGCTCTGTTCTTGTTATTGCTCTTTATCTCATGCTGATTTACCGTATGTTGAAGATTACACTTAAATCAAATAACCAATTCTACACCTATATTTCCACAGGTTTGATTATGATGTTGCTCTTCCATATCTTTGAGAATATCGGTGCTGTTACTGGCTTGCTTCCCTTGACTGGGATTCCTTTGCCTTTCATTTCTCAAGGTGGATCGGCTATCATCAGTAACTTGATTGGTATTGGCTTGCTTTTATCGATGAGTTACCAGACAAACCTAGCTGAAGAAAAGAGCGGAAAAGTCCCATTCAAACGGAAAAAAGTTGTATTAAAACGAATCAAATAAGGAGAAAATCATGGTTAAAGTAGCAGTTATATTGGCTCAGGGATTTGAAGAAATTGAAGCTTTGACAGTTGTGGATGTTTTGCGTCGTGCTAATATTACTTGTGATATGGTAGGATTTGAAGAGCAAGTGACAGGTTCGCACGCAATCCAAGTAAGAGCAGATCGTGTCTTTGATGGTGATTTATCAGACTATGACATGATTGTTCTTCCTGGAGGGATGCCTGGTTCTGCACATTTACGGGATAATCAGGCCTTGATTCAAGAGTTGCAAAGCTTCGAGCAAGAGGGGAAGAAACTGGCAGCCATTTGTGCGGCACCAATTGCCCTCAATCAAGCAGGAGTTCTGAAAAACAAGCAGTACACTTGCTATGACGGCGTTCAAGAGCAAATTCTTGATGGTCAATACGTTAAGGAAACAGTAGTGGTAGATGGTCATTTGACAACCAGTCGAGGCCCCTCAACAGCCCTTGCCTTTGCCTACGAATTGGTGGAGCAATTAGGAGGAGACGCAGAGAGTTTACGAACAGGAATGCTCTATCGAGATGTCTTTGGTAAAAATCAGTAAAACGGGAGTCAAACTCTCGTTTTTTTATGTGGGAAACTCAGGGAAATCATCGCTTTTTTCATAAAAAAATGCTATAATGAAGGGTATGAAATATCACGATTACATCTGGGATTTAGGTGGAACTTTACTGGATAATTACGAAACTTCAACAGCTGCATTTGTTGAAACATTGGCATTGTATGGCATCACACAAGACCATGACAGTGTCTATCAGGCTTTAAAGGTTTCTACTGATTTTGCGATTGAGACATTCGCTCCCAACTTAGAGAATTTTTTAGAAAAGTACAAGGAAAATGAAGCTAGAGAACTTGAACACCCGATTTTATTT
This sequence comes from Streptococcus mitis, assembly GCF_946190065.1. Lineage (GTDB taxonomy): Bacteria > Bacillota > Bacilli > Lactobacillales > Streptococcaceae > Streptococcus > Streptococcus mitis_DE. The sequence continues at coordinate 76,421 of NZ_CAMHZD010000002.1, read as the reverse complement.
GATGGAGTTTCTGATTTATTGAAAGATATCTCCAATCAAGGTGGCCGTCATTTTTTGGTTTCTCATCGAAATGATCAGGTCTTGGAAATTTTAGAAAAAACCTCTATAGCAGCTTATTTTACAGAAGTGGTTACTTCTAACTCAGGCTTTAAGAGAAAACCAGATCCTGAGTCCATGATTTATTTAAGAGAAAAGTATCAGATTAACTCTGGTCTTGTAATTGGTGATCGACCGATTGATATCGAAGCCGGGCAAGCTGCAGGACTAGCTACCCACTTGTTTACCAGTATCGTGAATTTAAGACAAGTATTAGACATGTAAGAAAAAGGAATAAGATGACAGAAGAAATTAAAAATCTGCAGGCACAAGATTATGATGCCAGTCAAATTCAAGTTTTAGAGGGTTTAGAGGCTGTTCGTATGCGTCCAGGGATGTATATTGGGTCAACCTCAAAAGAAGGTCTTCACCATTTAGTCTGGGAAATTGTTGATAACTCAATTGACGAGGCCTTGGCAGGATTTGCTAGCCATATTCAAGTCTTTATTGAGCCAGATGATTCGATTACTGTTGTTGATGATGGGCGTGGTATCCCAGTCGATATTCAGGAAAAAACAGGTCGACCTGCCGTTGAGACTGTCTTTACTGTCCTGCACGCTGGAGGAAAGTTTGGCGGTGGAGGATACAAGGTTTCAGGTGGTCTTCACGGAGTGGGGTCTTCAGTAGTTAATGCCCTTTCCACTCAATTAGACGTTCATGTCCACAAAAACGGTAAAATTCATTACCAAGAATACCGTCGTGGTCATGTTGTCGCAGATCTTGAGGTGGTTGGAGATACGGATAAGACTGGAACAACAGTTCACTTCACACCGGACCCAGAAATCTTTACTGAAACAACAACCTTTGATTTCGATAAATTAAATAAACGGATTCAAGAGTTGGCCTTTCTAAATCGTGGTCTTCAAATCTCCATCACAGATAAGCGTGAGGGGTTAGAACAAACTAAGCATTACCACTATGAAGGTGGGATTGCTAGCTACGTTGAATATATCAATGAGAACAAGGATGTAATCTTTGATACACCAATTTACACAGATGGTGAAATGGATGATATCACAGTCGAAGTAGCCATGCAGTACACAACGGGTTACCATGAAAATGTCATGAGTTTCGCAAACAATATTCATACTCATGAAGGTGGAACGCATGAACAAGGTTTCCGTACGGCCTTGACACGTGTTATCAACGATTATGCTCGTAAGAATAAACTGCTTAAAGACAATGAAGACAACTTGACAGGGGAAGATGTCCGTGAAGGATTGACTGCAGTTATCTCAGTTAAACATCCAAATCCACAGTTTGAAGGGCAAACCAAGACCAAACTGGGAAATAGCGAAGTGGTCAAGATTACTAATCGTCTCTTCAGCGATGCCTTCTCTGATTTTCTCATGGAGAATCCACAGATTGCTAAGCGAATCGTGGAAAAAGGGATTTTAGCTGCTAAGGCTCGAGTCGCTGCCAAGCGTGCGCGTGAAGTCACTCGTAAAAAATCTGGTTTGGAAATTTCCAACCTTCCAGGGAAACTAGCAGACTGTTCTTCTAACAATCCTGCTGAAACAGAACTCTTCATCGTCGAAGGAGACTCAGCTGGTGGATCAGCCAAATCTGGTCGTAACCGTGAATTCCAGGCTATCCTTCCAATTCGCGGTAAGATTTTGAACGTTGAAAAGGCAAGTATGGATAAGATTCTTGCTAATGAAGAAATTCGTAGTCTTTTCACCGCGATGGGAACAGGATTTGGAGCAGAATTTGATGTTTCGAAAGCCCGTTACCAAAAACTTGTTTTGATGACCGATGCCGATGTCGATGGAGCCCACATTCGTACCCTTCTTTTAACCTTGATTTATCGTTATATGAAACCAATTTTAGAAGCTGGTTATGTTTATATCGCCCAACCTCCAATCTATGGTGTCAAGGTTGGAAGCGAGATTAAAGAATATATCCAGCCAGGAGCAGACCAAGAAATTAAACTCCAAGAAGCATTAGCCCGCCACAGTGAAGGTCGCACCAAACCGACTATTCAGCGTTATAAAGGTCTTGGTGAAATGGACGACCACCAATTGTGGGAAACAACCATGGATCCAGAACACCGCTTGATGGCTAGAGTTTCTGTGGATGATGCTGCAGAAGCAGATAAAATCTTTGATATGTTGATGGGGGATCGAGTAGAGCCTCGTCGTGAGTTTATCGAAGAAAATGCCGTCTATAGTACACTTGATGTCTAAAAAATCGGGAGAAGTAGTTCCCTTGGTCTAAAAAATATGATATAATCATTACGATTGTTTCAAGTAAAAAAGGAGTTTAATATGTTTGGTGGACTAGTAATTTATCTTGCAATTGCAGTTGCAATTTTCTTAGTAATTGCCTATGCTATCGCAATCTACGTACGAAAACGAAATGAAAGTAAATTAGCAATTTTAGAAGAGAAAAAAGAAGAGCTGTATAATCTTCCAGTAAACGATGAAGTTGAAGCTGTAAAAAACATGCACTTGATTGGACAAAGTCAAGTGACTTTCCGTGAGTGGAACCAAAAATGGGTTGACCTATCTCTTAACTCTTTTGCTGATATCGAAAATAATCTTTTTGAAGCAGAAGGCTATAACAACTCATTCCGTTTTTTCAAGGCCAGTCATCAAATCGACCAAATCGAGAGCCAAATTACCTTGATTGAAGAAGATATTGCGGCAATTCGCAATGCCTTGGCAGATTTGGAGAAACAAGAGTCTAAAAATAGTGGACGTGTTCTTCATACCTTGGACTTGTTTGAAGAGTTGCAACACCGAGTTGCTGATCATTCTGAAGAATATGGCCAAGGTTTATCTGAAATTGAAAAACAATTGGAAAATATCCAATCAGAGTTTTCTCAGTTTGTAACTTTAAATTCGTCAGGTGACCCAGTAGAAGCTGCTGTGATTTTGGATAATGCTGAAAATCATATCTTGGCTTTGACACATATTGTTGATCGTATACCAGCAATTGTAGCAACATTATCTAAAGATCTACCTGATCAACTGGAAGATTTAGAAGATGGCTACCGTAAGCTTTTAGATGCTAATTATCATTTTTCTGAGACAGATATTGAAGCGCGTTTCCAACTGCTTTATGAAGCTCTCAAGAAAAATCATGAGAATATTGCGAAACTAGAATTGGATAATGCAGAGTACGAAAATACTCAAATCCAAGAAGAGATTAATGCACTTTATGATATCTTTACACGAGAAATCGCTGCTCAAAAAGTAGTAGAAGGCTTAGTTACAACCCTTCCTACATATTTGAAACACATGAAAGATAGTAATGCTGTTTTAGTGGAAGATATTCAACGATTGAGTAACAATTACCTACTATCTGAAACGGATGTTAGTCATGTTCATAGATTACAAGCTGAGTTAGAATCTTTAGAAGAATCTGTATTGGAATTAACTTCTGAACAAGAGGAACATTCTGAGCCTTATTCATTGCTTGAAGATCGTTTGGAAAACTTACAAGCGACTTTGAAGGAAATTGAAGATGAACAAGTTGCGGTTAGTCAACGTCTTGCTCAGATTGAAAAAGATGATATTAATGCTCGCCAGAAGGCAAATGTTTATGTTAATCGTCTTCACACAATTAAGAGATATATGGAAAAACGCAATCTTCCAGGTATTCCTCAGAGTTTCTTACAGTTGTTCTTCACAGCAAGTAATCATACAGAGGAGTTGATGGCTGAACTTGAAGAAGCCCAGGTCAATATCGAAGCTGTGAACCGTATGCTTGAAATTACGACAAATGATATGGAAGAACTTGAAGAAGAAACCTATAATATTGTTCAATATGCAACGTTGACAGAACAATTACTACAGTATTCAAACCGTTATCGCTCATTTGATGAACGAATTCAAGAAGCCTTTAATGAATCATTAGAAATTTTTGAAAAAGAATTTGATTACCATGCTTCATTTGATAAGATTTCGCAAGCTTTGGAAGTTGCAGAACCTGGTGTAACCAACCGTTTTGTCACTTCATATGAAAAAACACGTGAAACAATTCGTTTCTAATATAATAAAAAGATTTGGTTCTGTGAGAAGCAGAACCAAATCTTTTTTATTTATTTATTGTTTTTAAAAATGCCCAGTTACCAATTGATTTTGATCCGTATTCTAAGTCCATATGGTCCAGTAATACATAATCATTTTTTTCGTAGAATGAGGCATTTCTTGCTGTGCTTGTAATGAGGTCCAAGTGCTTACAGCCTTGTGATTTGACATAGGGTTCAATTCCTTGTTTCAAAAATGTACTGCCTATTCCCAGCCCTTTATTTGATACATTGACAGCTAAGGCCATCAAATACCAATCAAACTCTCCAGATTTTTCTAAATGTTTTTTGGAACGTTTTACAAAGTCAAAGTATTTAAAAAGATTTTGTGGTCGAATGTAGCGAAAAATGTTTGTTCCACCATTTCGTAGATAGGATAGTATACAGAAATCCTTTTGTTGCAAAAGGGCAACTGCTAGTAATTCTCCATCTTGTTCCGAAACTAAACAGTTTCCTTTTTGAATATAGACTCTGGTAAGCATTGTTTGCATCGCTTCTACAAACGCAGGATAGGAATCAGGTTTCTTTAAATCATCAGTTATAATCGTTAAAAAGGGATAGTCAAGAAAAGACTTGGCTAATAATTTTCCAATTTTTTTGCTTTCTTCAATTCTTGCCTCTCTATATATGATGTGTCCCATGTTTGTCTCCTTAATTATCTATAAAATCTTGTATGATAAGATTTCAAGATAAAAAATTGGAGATGATTTAAAAAGATAAATAAACCTAATTTTGTTCCATAAGGTTCAAAGTACTTTCTAATCTCTCCAAGATTTTATTTGGTCGGAATTGAAATTCCAATTAATTTTTCTGAATAGAGGGTTTTGATATTGGCCTCATCAATAGAGTCCTTATCAATTTTACGTTTCAAGAAAAATTCTTGAATAGCTTCGATTTCAGGTTCGCGGATAGCGCGGTGTTTGTTTGAGATGAGGATTTCATAGTGAAGCGGAGCTTGGGTAAAAATAACATCGGTATTCCCTGCAGAATAGACCTCAACAAGGGTTGCGTCTGTACTTTCTAGCTGGCTTTTAACAAGTTGCGAGTGTGAGTTTGTCGTATTGATTAGCTTCATAACATTTCCTCCGATTTTCTAATTCTATTATAGCACTTTTTGAATAAAGTAGCTTGATTTAGTCAATCTTATGCTGTTTTTTCCAAGATTGGATTGCCCATTTATGGCTACCACGTTTGAGATTTTCAATAGCCTCGTCAATAGGGAACCAGGCGATATGATTAAAGTCTTCTAGTGGCTTTTGCACTTCTTTGAAAGAAGTCGCTTCATAGAGGTAGGCAGGATTGTAGTAGTAGGTGTCACGATGACGAGAGTAGAAATATTCGTCAGCTTGTCCGTAATAGGCACCAATTTCAGCTGTGAAGCCAAGCTCTTCAATCAATTCACGTTTTAGGGCTTCTTGATGATTTTCACCTGCTTCAATTTCACCACCAGGTAAGAACCAAGCGCCATTAGGTGCTTGAACAAGAACAATTTGTTTTTGTTCAGCATCAGGGATAACTGCATATACGCCATAGCGTGACACATAGTCTGTATTTGCTTTCTTTTCTCCGAAAGTTGGGTTTGCCATTGCATTTTCCTCATTATCTAGTATCGTTATTATTATCATAATGGACAAAGGACGAGCTGTCAAGAAATTACAGTTATTTTAGTAAAAAAGAAGCAGAAACATTTCATTTTCTACTCCTTTTTTATAGAAATTTATTTTTCTTTTTCAGAAGTTTTTACTTCAGCTTTTTTGGCAGATTTGATTTGAATGTTGCCCTTGCTGGTCATAACTGCCTTGAGGTCTTTTTCGCTTGGATTTTCAAGGTAGTAGTCAGTGATTAAGTCCTCGATATAGTCTTGAATAGTACGACGAAGTGGGCGCGCCCCCATTTTTGGATCATAACCGAGGTCAACTAATTTTTCCTTGACCTTGTCAGTTACATCCAAATGAATGTTATTGCTAGAGAGGCGTTTGTTAACATCTGCTAACATGAGCTCGACAATCTGAAGGAGGTTGACCTTGCTGAGAGCCTTAAATTCGATAATACCATCAAAACGGTTCATAAACTCTGGACTAAAGAAGTTGCCGAGTTCACCGAGAACAGAGTTGGTACGTCCTTCTCTAGCAGCACCAAATCCAACGCTGGCTTCTGCCTTACCTGTACCTGCATTTGAGGTCATGATAATGATGGCATCCTTGAAGCTAACGGTACGTCCTTGCCCATCTGTCAAATGACCATCGTCTAAGACTTGTAGAAACATGTGCATAACATCTGGATGGGCTTTTTCCACTTCATCCAAGAGGATAAGTGAGTAGGGATTACGGCGGACTTTTTCAGTTAATTGCCCAGCCTCATCGTAGCCAACATAACCTGGAGGGGCACCAACTAATTTAGCTACACTGTGTTTTTCCATATATTCACTCATGTCAAAGCGAATCATACTGTCAGCAGAACCAAAGAGTTCGATAGCTAGTTGTTTGGAAAGTTCTGTCTTACCGACACCAGTTGGTCCGACAAAGAGGAAGCTTCCAATTGGACGGTTAGGCGTACCGAGACCGACACGATTACGGCGAATAGCCTTGGCAATCTTATCGACTGCATCATCTTGGCCAATAACATGAGACTTGAGATCTTCGGCTAGGTGGATGAGTTGAGATTGTTCTTTCTCTTTCAAATCGCCAACAGGAATGTTGGTTTTCTGCTCGATAATGTGCTCAATGGTTTTTTCACTGATGATAGGAGTATCCTGGTCTGTGACCTTTTTCTTTTGCATTTCCTTATACTTGGCAATCTGGTCGCGGAAGTAGGCAGCCTTCTCAAAATCTTCCTCTCGTGTAGCTTGAGATTTGAGATTTTCAGCCTCAATCAAGCGCTGATCGATCACTTTAGGATCAACAAAATTCAAGGTCAAGTTCATCTTAGAACCCGCTTCATCTAAGAGGTCAATGGCCTTGTCAGGCAAGAAGCGATCTTGGATGTAGCGATTTGAAAGAGTTGCGGCTGCTTCAATTGCGGCATCGGTGTACTGAACGTGGTGGTAGTCTTCGTATTTCTTTTGAATCCCTTTGAGGATAGTGATTGTTTCTTCCACTGTTGGTTCATCGACTTTAACCGGTTGCATACGACGCTCTAGGGCCGCATCTTTTTCAATGATACGGTATTCATTGAGGGTAGTAGCACCGACCAGTTGCAGTTCCCCACGAGCAAGGGCTGGCTTGAGGATATTTCCTGCATCCATATTGCCATCGCCAGCAGAACCAGCACCAACAATTTCATGGATTTCATCGATAAAGAGGATGATGTCCTCACGTTTGCGAATTTCTTCCATGAGTTTTTGCATGCGTTCTTCAAATTGTCCACGGATACCCGTTCCTTGAACTAGGCTAACCACATCCAGACGGATGACCTGTTTGCCTTGTAGTTTATGTGGAACGTCGCCATCAACGATTTTCTGAGCTAGACCTTCGACAACGGCCGTTTTTCCGACACCTGGTTCACCGATAAGAACAGGATTATTCTTGGTTCTACGATTGAGAATTTCGATGACACGGATAATCTCATCGTCGCGCCCAATAACGGGGTCAATATCTCCACGACGAGCAATTTCAGTTACGTTGATACCAAATTCTTCCAGTAGGCCTTTTTCTTGGCTTGGTGGAGGAGTTTGAGCAGGTCCACGATTTTGGGAACCATAACCGCCATTTCCACCGTAACCTCCACCTGATTGGGTTGGGGGAGTCGGAGGAGTATTGTTAGAAGGCCTGAAATTGTTTAGGTCATTGAAGAAATCACCAAAGGGATCAAAGTCACGATTGTTCAGATCCGTAATACCTTTAAAGAGGCTATTGTTAGGATCTGTCTTGATAATCTTATAGCAGTTTTGACAGAGGTCAATTTGTTTTTGCTTTCCATTGAGATTGGTATAAAGATGAATCGTTGAGTCGTTGATTTTACAGTTTTGACAAAGCATACATCTACCTCATTTCTTTCTTTAGCCTGACCTGTTTAATGGTCAAAAATAGTCAAATTTCTATACTCTCATTATAACAGGATTGGGGTGTAAAGCAAGTAAAAAGATTGCAGCTTTGAGAAGTTGTTACAATGAAAATTTTTGAGATTTTAGGGAATAAAAAAATCCTATTTGTGAGACAAAAAGGATTTTGGTTAGACATGCAGGGTGTAATCCCAGCTTGTTTTGTATTAGTAAAGGAGTTCGTAAATCTCCATTGCAATCAAGTCAATGCTATCAAACGTATAAGTTTCGCGAGCTTCGACATCACGAAGGGTAAAGATTGAGCCGTTTTCTTCGTCGTGACTGTATGCAACTTCTGCAACAACAACTCCTTCGCGTTCAAAATTACGTTTTAAATTTCCGCCGTCTTTTGCCATTGCTTCAAGGCGGTTGATGATTCTAACCAAATGTGATTCCATTTTGATTCTCCTTCATTTCTTATCGTTACTATTTTACCATAAAGGAGGCCAACTTGCCTAGAAAAAACTAAGATTTCTCGCTAATTCTACTAGCTTAAAGTTTTTTTGAATAAATTAGACAAAAGATTTGAATTTTAATTCAATTGATGTTATAATCATACAGTATTCTATTTTAGAAAGCAGTGTGACTATGAATTTTTCTTTTTTACCTAAGTATTTACCTTATTTTAACTATGGGGCTGTTGTGACGGTTCTCATTTCTATCTGTGTTGTCTTTTTGGGAACTATTTTGGGTGTTGTCTTGGCTTTTGGGCAACGTTCAAAGTTTAAACCGCTTGTTTGGCTAGCCAACTTGTACGTTTGGATTTTCCGCGGGACGCCAATGATGGTTCAGATTATGATTGCCTTTGCTCTTATGCATATCAATGCTCCGACTATTCAGGTTGGGATTTTAGGTGTTGACCTTTCTCGTCTGATTCCAGGGATTTTGATTATTTCTATGAACAGTGGTGCTTATGTTTCTGAGACTGTTCGGGCTGGGATTAATGCGGTTCCTAAGGGGCAGTTAGAGGCGGCCTATTCTTTAGGGATTCGTCCTAAAAATGCGATGCGCTATGTGATTTTGCCACAAGCTATCAAAAATATTTTGCCAGCATTGGGGAACGAATTTATCACTATTATCAAGGATAGTTCCCTCTTATCAGCTATCGGTGTTATGGAGTTGTGGAATGGAGCTACAACAGTTTCTACAACAACCTATCTACCTTTAACACCACTTTTATTTGCAGCCTTTTACTACTTGATTATGACCTCTATTTTGACAGTAGCCTTGAAAGCTTTTGAAAAACGAATGGAACAAGGAGATAAAAAATAATGACAGAGACCTTGATAAAAATTGAAAATTTACATAAATCTTTTGGAAAGAATGAAGTATTGAAGGGCATCAACCTCGAGATTAAAAGAGGAGAAGTTGTCGTTATCATTGGTCCTTCAGGAAGCGGAAAATCTACCTTGCTTCGTTCTATGAATTTGTTGGAAGAAGCAACAAAAGGGAAGGTTATCTTTGAGGGAGTTGATATTACGGACAAGAAGAATGACCTGTTTGCCATGCGTGAGAAGATGGGCATGGTTTTCCAACAATTTAATCTCTTTCCTAATATGACTGTGATGGAAAATATTACCTTGTCTCCTATCAAGACCAAAGGTGAAAGTAAGGAAGTTGCAGAGAAGAGAGCTAAGGAGCTTTTGGAAAAAGTTGGCTTACCAGATAAGGCAACTGCTTATCCACAGAGTTTGTCAGGTGGCCAGCAACAGCGGATTGCTATTGCGCGTGGCTTAGCTATGGAACCAGATGTTTTGCTCTTTGACGAGCCAACTTCAGCCCTGGACCCTGAAATGGTAGGTGAAGTGTTGGCTGTTATGCAAGACCTAGCCAAGTCAGGAATGACCATGGTTATCGTAACACATGAGATGGGATTTGCTCGTGAGGTGGCAGACCGTGTCATCTTTATGGCAGACGGTGTGGTTGTTGAAGACGGAACACCTGAACAGATTTTTGAACAAACTCAAGAACAACGGACTAAAGACTTCTTGAGTAAGGTTTTATAAGTTAGCTTTGTTTAGCTATTTGTAGCCAACTTTACATATAAAATATAGATTAATGAAAAGCTCGAACCGAGCTTTTTCTTATAGTTTGAAACTATAGGGTTGCCTAAGAAAGAAGTGTTAGAGGGGACTAGCAGTTTTTGGTATAATGGAAGATATTTGAAAGAAAAGAGAAGTGATATGACACAGATTATTGATGGGAAGGCTTTAGCGGCCAAATTGCAGGGGCTGTTGGCTGAAAAGACTGCAAAATTAAAGGAAGAAACAGGTCTAGTACCTGGTTTGGTAGTGATTTTGGTGGGAGATAATCCTGCAAGCCAAGTCTATGTTCGTAACAAGGAACGTTCTGCTCTTGCGGCTGGTTTCCGTAGTGAAGTTGTGCGAGTTCCAGATACCATTACTCAAGAGGAATTGTTAGACTTGATTGCCAAATACAATCAAGATCCAGCTTGGCATGGAATTTTGGTCCAGTTACCATTACCAAAACATATTGACGAAGAGGCAGTTTTATTAGCTATTGATCCTGAAAAGGACGTAGATGGTTTCCATCCCCTAAACATGGGGCGTCTTTGGTCTGGTCATCCAGTCATGATTCCTTCTACACCTGCAGGAATTATGGAAATGTTCCATGAATACGGGATTGACTTGGAAGGTAAAAATGCGGTCGTCATCGGTCGTTCCAATATTGTTGGAAAACCTATGGCCCAGCTTCTTTTGGCAAAGAATGCTACAGTGACTTTGACCCATTCACGTACTCATAATCTTGCCAAGGTGGCTGCTAAAGCAGATATTCTGGTTGTTGCAATCGGTCGTGCCAAGTTTGTGACTGCTGACTTTGTAAAACCAGGTGCAGTTGTCATCGATGTCGGGATGAACCGCGATGAAGATGGTAAGCTCTGTGGGGATGTTGATTATGAGGCAGTTGCCCCACTTGCTAGCCATATTACGCCAGTTCCTGGAGGTGTCGGTCCTATGACCATTACCATGCTGATGGAGCAAACTTATCAAGCAGCACTCCGGACATTGGATAGAAAATAAGAGAAAAATTTTCTGAGGAAAGTGTATTTTCTATAGCTATATCTAAAATGGCAGAAATGAATATTAAATTTTAGAAATAAGTTTATAAAAGGAGGTATGCGCCTCCTTTTTGTTGTATAATGGAGTGAGGTGATTAGATGATTTTAAAAATTTATAATGGGGAATATAGTTTACAATGGGATGGAATATACTACTTAGCACTGATTGATTATCCAAATATTCAAGAATGGGAATTAGAAAAAATTGCTAAATTTATAGCTTACGAAAAGCTTCATAAACGTCAAACAAATATTGAGTGTGCTGATTCTTGTTTAAAAAAAGAGGTTTTAGATTACATCTTTCAGCATTCCTTTCTGCCACCATTTACCCCTACAGATAAAATAGTAGCCTCGACTTATGATCTATATAAGAGCTTAGTGACTTCAGACTACTGTAGTCATACTACGACTATAGATGCAGCAATTTCTATATTTAAAACAGGCCAGCTCTTGTCTGCTGTGAAAGCCTTTGGGCGAGATGCTGAGGAGTTGGTTTTGGATAGTCGAAATGCTGCATCGGATCCGATAGATTATTTTGACTATGTCATGTTAGGGTGGTCAAATACAAGTTCTGGTTATCGATTAGCGATGGAACGTTTATTAGGTCGAGCTCCTTCAGAGAAAGAATTACAAGACAAGTTTATTCCTGGAGTGAGTTTTCATTTTATCTATACAGATTTGATTAAACTTACTGGTTATATTTTTGATGGCTACCATGTTGCAAAAATTAAGGACATGTTGAATTTATTTAGTGAGTTATATATTTGCATTATTCCAACTCATAATAAGAGCCAATTTGAAAATATTATTCCAACTAAAATACAAGATAGGGTGCATTATCTTGAATATGCTGGAGAAGACTTAGAAGAGTGGACTAAGAAAGTCTATCAAGTTGTTTTAAAACAATCAGATAAAGGATAGTTGAGGAAAAAACGATGAAAGTTATTGATCAAACCTTACTAGAAAAAGTCATTATTGAACGTTCTCGTGCAAGTCATAAAGGAAACTACGGTCGTTTGCTGTTGCTAGGTGGTACCTATCCTTATGGTGGTGCCATCATCATGGCTACTTTAGCAGCTGTAAAAAGCGGTGCAGGATTGGTGACTGTTGGAACAGATAGGGAAAATATCCCAGCTTTGCACAGTCATTTACCTGAGGCTATGGCCTTTTCTCTTCAAGACCAGCAATTGTTAAAAGAGCAATTGGAGAAGGCAGAAGTTGTCCTGCTGGGGCCTGGTTTACAAGACGATGCTTTTGGAGAAGATCTAGTCAAACAAGTCTTTGTTAATTTAAGCCAAAAACAGATTTTGATTGTAGATGGTGGTGCCCTGACCATTCTTGCTAGAACAAGTTTATCATTTCTATCTAATCAGCTTATCCTAACTCCCCACCAAAAAGAATGGGAAAAGCTGTCTGGTATTACGATTGAAAATCAAAGCGAAGATGCAACAGCTAGTGCCCTGACTTCTTTCCCTCAAGGAACAATTTTGGTAGAAAAAGGTCCAGCTACTCGTATTTGGCAAGCTGGCCAATCTGATTATTACCAGTTACAGGTTGGCGGTCCCTATCAGGCGACTGGGGGAATGGGAGATACTCTTGCTGGAATGATTGCAGGATTTGCAGGCCAATTCCGACAGGCCAGTCTCTATGAACGTGTGATAGTAGCGACCCATCTTCATTCAGCCATAGCCCTAGAACTATCTCAAGAAAATTATGTGGTCTTGCCGACGGAAATCAGCAGTCATCTTCCCAAAATAATGAAAAAAATATCTCAAAAAGGCACCTGATCGTTTCAGGCGCCTTTATATCTTTTAGAAAAATCCTTTAATCTTTCCAACGAGGCCATCTATACCTTCTGAACCAGAAATCAACTGCTGAGCTTGGGAGAAGTATTCTCCAAGCTGTTCTTGATTTTCTGCAACAAATGTTTTTGCAGCTTCGAAATCTTTTGTTTCGATTAATTCTTTTACTTGGTTAAACAAATCTAATGGGTTCATTCTATTTCTCCTTTTCTGTACTTAACTATTTAATCATCTTTATGATAAAAAATCAACTGTTGTTGCTTTTGGCTAGGACCTGTTTTTATCTACAAGTTCTCATAACTAAGATTCTAACTACCAAAACAAGGTGGACATAAAAATAAAAATGTTCGGTTTTTTCTAGTGTATCCATGAAATAAAAACGGATACATGGTATAATAGAAATAGCTCTTTAATGGAGGTGTTTGAGTGGAAAATCTGAAGAAAATGGCAGGTATCAAGGCTGCTGAATTTGTCAATGATGGCATGATTGTCGGACTGGGAACGGGTTCTACTGCCTATTATTTTGTCGAAGAAATTGGTCGTCGTATCAAGGAAGAAGGGTTGCAGATTACAGCTGTAACGACTTCTAGTGTGACTAGTAAACAGGCTGAAGGGCTTAATATCCCACTCAAGTCTATTGACCAAGTAGACTTTGTCGATGTGACAGTCGACGGGGCGGATGAAGTGGATAGTCAGTTTAATGGAATCAAAGGTGGTGGTGGTGCCCTTCTGATGGAGAAGGTTGTTGCAACGCCCTCAAAAGACTACATTTGGGTAGTGGATGAAAGCAAGCTGGTCGAGAAACTAGGTGCTTTTAAATTGCCAGTAGAAGTAGTTCAGTATGGCGCAGAACAAGTATTTCGTCGTTTTGAGCGAGCTGGCTATAAACCAAGTTTCCGTGAAAAAGACGGTCAACGTTTTGTGACAGATATGCAGAATTTTATCATTGACCTTGCCTTGGATGTCATTGAAGATCCAATTGCCTTCGGGCAAGAATTGGACCATATCGTTGGTGTCGTAGAACACGGTTTATTCAACCAAATGGTGGATAAGGTCATCGTTGCTGGACGAGATGGGGTTCAGATTTTAACTTCAACAAAAGCAAACTAATCAACATAATAAGGAGATACACTATGTCAAAATTTAATCGTATTCACTTGGTGGTACTAGATTCTGTGGGAATTGGTGCTGCACCAGATGCTAATAACTTTGTCAATGCAGGGGTTCCAGATGGGGCTTCTGACACATTGGGACACATTTCAAAAACAGTTGGTTTGAATGTGCCAAACATGGCTAAAATCGGCCTAGGAAATATTCCTCGTGAAACTCCCCTTAAGACTGTTCCAGCTGAAAGCAATCCAACAGGTTATGCAACAAAATTGGAGGAAGTATCTCTTGGTAAGGATACTATGACTGGACACTGGGAAATCATGGGACTTAACATTACGGAGCCTTTCGATACTTTCTGGAACGGATTCCCAGAAGAAATCTTGACAAAAATCGAAGAATTCTCAGGACGAAAAATCATTCGTGAAGCCAACAAACCTTACTCAGGAACAGCTGTTATTGATGACTTTGGACCACGTCAGATGGAAACTGGAGAGTTGATTATCTATACTTCAGCTGACCCTGTTTTGCAAATTGCTGCCCACGAAGATATTATTCCTTTGGACGAATTGTACCGTATCTGTGAATACGCTCGTTCGATTACGCTTGAGCGTCCAGCCCTTCTAGGACGTATCATTGCTCGTCCTTATGTAGGTGAACCAGGTAACTTCACTCGTACAGCAAATCGTCGTGACTTGGCCGTATCTCCATTTGCACCAACTGTTTTGGATAAACTCAATGAAGCAGGTATCGATACTTATGCTGTTGGTAAAATCAACGATATCTTTAACGGTGCTGGTATCAACCATGACATGGGCCACAACAAGTCAAACAGCCATGGAATTGATACACTATTGAAGACCATGGGCCTTGCTGAATTTGAAAAAGGATTCTCATTCACAAACTTGGTTGACTTTGATGCCCTTTACGGCCACCGTCGTAATGCTCACGGCTACCGTGATTGCTTGCATGAGTTTGATGAACGCTTACCTGAAATTATCGCAGCCATGAGAGAGAACGACCTTCTCTTGATTACTGCGGACCATGGAAATGACCCAACGTATGCAGGAACAGACCACACTCGTGAATATATTCCATTGTTGGCCTACAGCCCTGCCTTTAAAGGAAATGGTGTCATTCCAGTAGGACATTTTGCAGATATCTCAGCGACTATTGCCGATAACTTTGGTGTTGAAACTGCCATGATTGGGGAAAGTTTCTTAGATAAATTGGTATAAGATGACGCGCTATGCTTTACTTGTTCGGGGCATTAATGTCGGTGGGAAAAATAAAGTTGTCATGGCGGAGCTTCGGCAAGAACTGACAGAGTTGGGACTGGAAAAAGTTGAAACCTACATCAACAGTGGCAATATTTTCTTTACTTCGACAGATCCCAAAGTCCGATTGGTTGAAAAGTTAGAGGCTTTCTTTGCAGTCCATTATCCATTTATTCAGAGCTTTTCTTTGCTGAGTCAGGAAGATTATGAAGAAGAGCTGAATAATCTGCCAGATTGGTGGATCAAAGATTTGGCACGAAAGGATTTCCTCTTTTACACTGAGGGATTGGATGTTGTTCAAGTCATTGAGACAGTTGAATGTTTGGAATTGAAAGATGAAATCGTTCATTTTGGAAGACTTGGGATTTTCTGGGGGAAATTCTCTGAGGAATCCTACTATGCAACTGCCTATCACAAATACTTACTCAAGATGCCTTTTTATCGCAACATCACCATTCGTAATGCTAAAACTTTCGACAAAATCGGTCAAATGCTAAAAAATAATAAAGGAGACATACAATGACATTTTTAGATAAAATCAATGAAACTGCTGCCTTCCTGAAAGAAAAGGGTATCCTAGCGCCTGAGTTCGGTCTAATCCTTGGATCAGGACTTGGAGAATTGGCAGAAGAAATCGAAAATCCAGTTGTAGTAGATTATGCAGATATCCCAAACTGGGGCCGTTCTACAGTAGTCGGACACGCTGGGAAATTGGTATATGGAGAACTTGCAGGTCGTAAGGTCTTGGCTCTTCAAGGTCGTTTCCATTTCTACGAAGGCAATCCTCTGGAAGTTGTGACCTTCCCAGTTCGTGTGATGAAAGTCCTCGGATGTGAAGGTGTCATTGTAACCAATGCAGCTGGTGGTATTGGTTATGGGCCTGGCACTTTGATGGCTATCTCAGACCATATCAATATGACGGGGCAAAACCCATTGATGGGTGAAAACTTAGATGAATTTGGTCCTCGTTTCCCAGATATGTCTAAGGCCTACACACCAGAATACCGTGCTACTGCCCATGAAGTGGCTAAAAAACTTGGTATCAAACTTGATGAAGGTGTCTATATCGGTGTTACTGGTCCGACTTATGAAACACCAGCAGAAATTCGTGCCTATAAGACACTGGGAGCTGATGCAGTCGGTATGTCTACTGTTCCTGAAGTTATTGTAGCAGCCCACTCTGGCTTGAAAGTTCTAGGAATTTCATGTATTACTAACTTTGCAGCTGGATTCCAAGAAGAACTCAACCACGAAGAAGTTGTAGAAGTGACTGAACGTGTTAAAGGTGATTTCAAAGGTTTGCTTAAAGCAATTCTTGCTGAATTGTAATCATGTTAATAGAATTGAGGAGTATTTTTCGAAAGATTCCTTATAATTTTAGATTATTCCTAGCAGTAATTCTGCAAGGAATAGTTTCGGGTTTATCTGGTATAGTTCTCCATTATCTTTTAGAGATGGTGGAGGAGCTAGCTTTTGGTCAGTCAGAGCATCATACTGGATTTTTGACAGATGGAGTTTCCTCGTTACGGATAGGACTAAGTTTAATAATTGTGGGTCTTGGTTCATCCTTGGTCTGGTACTTCTTGCAAAAAAGGTCGAAGATTTATTCCATCAAAGCTCAGATGAAGGATGAGACTTCACAATACAAGCTTCATTTTTTAAGACAGCTATTTCATTCAATTTGTCAGATCATTGCAGTTGGAGGGGGAGCGCCTATTGGTAAAGAAGCTGCGCCACGAGAGATTGGAACTCTATTTGCAGGGCCAATTGGAAAAATATGTATACTGTCTATGAAGGATCGCATCTTTCTCCTTGCTTGTGGTGCTGGTGCTGGTTTAGCGGCTGTCTATCAGGTTCCATTAACAAGTGTCTTCTTTGTTTTTGAAACCCTAGGAATTGATCTATCTATTAAACGATTTGTCTTAGTCGGTTTGACTACCTATGTCTCAACCTATATAGCAGGCTGGGTTATTTCAGATCAGGCTCTCTACCAGATTCCAGTCATCACATGGTCATTAAAGCAAATATGGATTATTCCCTTATTACTTCTTTTCTTAACCCCACTAGCTTGGCTTTTTGGTCGCTTAAGTAAGGCAGCGTCTTCAAACAGAATAAAAGATAAACGAATACTTCTAACATTGCCCTCAGCTTTTCTTTTTCTTATTGGATTAGCAAGTTATTTTCCACATCTACTTGGAAATGGACGTATGATGGCTCAGGAAGTATTGAATGGTAGCAATGGCAAAACAGTACTCCTTTTGTTTATATTAAAAGCATTAGTTGTTCTTATTACTCTGTGGGCAGGGGCCTATGGTGGTACACTTACGCCATCTTTTGCCTTGGGGATGGCTGGAGCTGCTCTCTTTGGAATGATTCTAGGTGGGGATAGCCAGCCAAGCATTTTGCTTTTGGGATCTGTTTGCTTTTTGTCTGTGACCTTGAGGGCTCCCTGGTCTGCAACTGGATTAGTAATAGGCTTCACTGGGCTAGGTATAGAATCTCTTCCGTATATCTTAGTAACAGCTGTTTTAGCCTATGAATTTGCAAAAATATTAGACCGTTTTTCTTGGGCTAACATACTGTGTCAGAAGTCAAAGAATAAAGTAATTAGGTAGGAAATGCCCATTTCTTCTAATCAAGGATTTGATTTAAAAGATAAAAAAATACTCTCAATTTATTTATAACTGTTTTAAATAAAAATGTAGTAGGATTATCGGAGTCATTGTTGAATCCGATTTTTCCTAGCTATGAAATATAAAAATAAAAAAAGAAAGGTAGAGCGAGATGTTCTAATTTGAACACGAGCGGAAAACTTTTCTAAAAACTCAGAAGAGAAGGGGAGTTCGGATTTGAATTGAAACCGGTCTAATCTTCTCAATATCATCAAAATTAAGAAAGAAAGGAATTGAACCCACCCTAAAAGCAGTGGGAAAAAGATAGTTGGTCTAGCGAGCATCGCTCACTGCACCCAACTCCTATTTTCCCTTTGCTTTTTGACGGGTTTGGTATCTTATATTATGTCTATCCATATTGCTGCTCAGCAGGGTGAAATTGCTGATAAAATTCTTCTTCCTGGGGATCCTCTTCGTGCTAAGTTTATTGCGGAGAATTTCCTTGAAGATGCTGTTTGTTTTAACGAAGTGCGTAACATGTTTGGTTACACTGGTACTTACAAGGGCCACCGTGTATCTGTCATGGGAACTGGGATGGGGATGCCATCTATTTCGATTTATGCGCGTGAGTTGATCGTAGACTACGGTGTGAAGAAATTGATCCGTGTGGGAACTGCAGGTTCTTTGAATGAAGATGTTCACGTTCGTGAATTAGTTTTGGCGCAGGCAGCTGCAACCAACTCAAACATCGTCCGTAATGACTGGCCACAGTACGATTTTCCACAAATCGCTAGTTTTGATTTGCTAGATAAGGCTTATCATATTGCCAAAGAACTTGGTATGACCACACACGTTGGGAACGTTTTGTCTTCTGATGTCTTTTACTCAAACTACTTTGAAAAGAACATCGAACTTGGTAAATGGGGAGTCAAGGCTGTGGAAATGGAAGCAGCAGCGCTTTACTATCTCGCTGCCCAATACCATGTTGATGCGCTAGCTATCATGACCATCTCTGATAGCCTGGTCAATCCTGACGAAGACACAACTGCAGAAGAACGTCAAAATACCTTCACCGATATGATGAAGGTTGGATTAGAAACTTTGATTGCAGAATAATTATAGCAAGAAAAGGAAGCCCTTCTTTATGAATTGGAGGACTTCCTTTTCTTATCCAGAAATTGGTCTATCTCCTTTTGTGATCTGAGGATGACAACTTTATCTGGATAGGTTTCTTGAACCCACTTGTAGCGTTCCTTGGCGGATTTGCTCCGTCCGTCCCAAAGAATCCATCGAATAAACTCCCAATTAAACTGTTCTTGACAACCAGCTGCCATACTTTCTCTGACCTTGCCTCGGTATGTGAGGTAACGTTTAAAGGCTCGACAGAGACAGGTCAATGGGGAAAAATTGAGAAAGATGATTTGGTCAGCTTCCTGCATTCTTTCCTCATAGAAACACCAAGAATAATTACCATCGATGACCCAGGCTTCATGCTTGGTGAGAAAGTTTTTCATCTCATCCAACATCCAGTCACGGTCACTGTCTTGCCAACCGGGTTGAAATTGGAGTGTATCCATGTGAAGTTTTGGGATGGAGTAGCAGTGAGATAACGTTGTTGCCAGAGTTGACTTACCAGCACCAGAATATCCGATAATTGCGATTTTCATTTTCTATCTTTTCCAATTTGGAGACAAAAAAACAGCCTCTATGGACTGTTTCTTATTTAGCAAGTTTAGCTGAAAGACGAGCTTTGTCGCGGCTTGCTTTGTTTTTGTGAATCAAACCTTTAGTTTCTGCTTTATCGATAGCTGAGCTAGCAGCACGGAAAAGTTCTTCAGATGGGTTTGCTTCGAAAGCTTTGATAGCAGTACGCATAGCTGATTTTTGAGCTGAGTTCTTTTCGTTTTGTTTAACGTTCAATTCAGCGCGTTTGATAGCTGATTTAATGTTTGCCAATGTTCTTACCTCCATATTTACTAACTATACCATTATATCTGAAAACTTACGTTTTGACAAGGGAAAATTATTTTTTTAAGTAAATTTCATCGATTTCATGGTTCTTTGTTTTATGAAGAATCACTTCCGCACGATTTCTAGTTGGTTCAATATAATTTTGCAGATTTGTGAGATTGATACTGGTCCAGACCTGATGAGCAAAGGCCTCCACTTCCCCAATCGGCATTTGAGTAAAACGATAATAGTAGCTATCAGGGTCGTTTTGGGCTAGGCTCAGCATTTTCAAGAAACGATCAAGATACCAACTCTCGATGTCATCTACTGAGGCATCAACATAGATTGAAAAGTCAAAAAAGTCAGTGATATAGAGACGCTCGTTTTGTGGATTCTGAAAAACATTAATCCCCTCAACAATTACAAAGTCTGCAGCTTTGACGCTTTGTTTTTCCTCAGGTACGATGTCGTAGACTTCATGAGAATAGACAGGAATATCCACATCTTGTCCATTTTTGATGCGGTCCAAGAAGTTGAGAAGAGCTTCCATATCATAGCTTTCAGGAAATCCCTTACGATTTAAAATCCCTTGTTCAATCAAGGTCTGGTTGGGGTAGAGAAAGCCGTCAGTTGTTACCAACTCAACTGTAGCATCTGTAAGGGTACGGGATAGTAGGATTTGAAGTAAGCGGCTGGTTGTAGATTTTCCAACGGCAACACTACCAGAAACTCCAATGATAAAAGGCTGGGATTTACTTTCACGTTGAAGGAAAATCCCTTTTGAAAAGGCCAAATCATCCTTGGTACGCTTGTAAATCTGGATGAGATGGGCTAGGGGAAGATAGACATCGGTTACATCCTGCAGGCTAATCTGGTCATTAAAACTCTTGATGGATTCTAATTCCTCTTCTGTCAAAGGAGGTGTCGTCTTTCGATGTAAAGATTGCCAAGTCTGGCGACTGATTTTTTCAAAATGTAAAAATTCGTTGGTCATGTGTTTTCCCCTAGATATTTTGTCTATCATACCATAAAAAGCTAAAAAAATAAAGCGGTTTCTTGATGATAGTAATCAAATATCGTATAATAGAGATAGATAGAGACTGAACAATTTAATGATGAAGTAGGAGATAGATTCTACTGATTTATGAGCTAATAAAAGGAGGATTTTTAGTTCACAACATATAGGAGGTGTACTATGAAAATCTTAAAACATTACATATTGGAACTCTGTTTTATTTTAAGTTTTGCACTACCTTTTTTAAAAGGGGCGAATGCGGATAATGGTAGACGCTTTGTGGAAATCTATTACGGTTTTACTTTTTTGATGGAACATGCTATTGTAACAGCTGTCTTTATCTGTTCGCTCTTGCTTGCTTTCTTCCTAAAAAAACGGTGGACGAAATGGCTTGCTGCTGGTAGTTATGCCTTTTTAGTCCTATGGATTGCTACAGAGGGTTATTTCTTCCGCATGTCACTGGAAGATTTGATACGACTTTGGACAAGTTGGGAAATCCTGACACAAACGTATCAGTTGGGCTTTTATCTAAACATCCTGTTGGGAATTTTGTTGATAATAAAGTATTTGAATGTTAAGCATTAGAAATAATATAGGTGATAAACTTTTTGTTTTTATCTGGACTATGATATTTCTAGTTCTAAAATGCTTTATCATTTACTTATAAGTGTTGAAAGAGATTGAAGAAAAGGTCTTCTTGACTAGCTTTTTCAGTCTTTTTCGTTTTATTAGCAATTTGTAAACGATTTACAATTTAAGTCAAATTATGGTAAAATAGTTTCATGAGTAAAATGTATTATGCAGAGAATCCTGACGCTGCTCACGACATTCATGAGTTGAGAGTAGAGTTGTTGGGACAAAAAATGACCTTTTTGACGGATGCGGGTGTTTTTAGCAAGAAAATGGTTGACTTTGGAAGTCAACTATTGCTCAAGTGTCTTGAGGTCAACCAAGGTGAGACTGTCCTTGATGTAGGCTGTGGTTATGGGCCTCTGGGCTTGTCCTTAGCTAAGGCTTATGGAGTTCAGGCGACCATGGTCGATATTAATAATCGTGCCTTGGATTTGGCGCGACAAAATGCTGAACGAAATAAAGTAGAAGCGACGATTTTCCAGTCTAATATTTATGAACAAGTGGAAGGAAAATTTGACCATGTCATTTCCAACCCCCCTATCCGTGCAGGCAAGCAAGTGGTTCATGAAATCATTGAGAAAAGTAAAGATTTCTTGGAAATTGGTGGAGATTTGACCATCGTTATACAGAAAAAACAAGGGGCTCCAAGTGCCAAGTCCAAGATGGAAGATGTGTTTGGTAATTGTGAAATCGTCAAAAAAGATAAGGGATACTATATCCTTAGAAGTGTGAAAGAATGAGAGCAGTTGATTTAATCCAAAAAAAACGAGATGGTCAAGAGCTGACTTCAAGTGAAATTGAATGGCTAGTTGAAGGCTATGTGTCAGGAACTGTTCCTGATTATCAGATGTCTGCCTTTGCTATGGCTGTTTATTTCAAAGGAATGACGACTCGAGAAATCTCTGACCTAACTATGAAAATGGTTCAGACAGGTCAAGAGTTTGATTTATCTGCTATTGATGGGGTTAAGGTTGACAAGCATTCTACTGGGGGTGTTGGTGATAAGGTGACCTTGATTTTGGCTCCTCTTGTTGCAAGCTTTGGAGTTCCAGTCGCGAAAATGAGTGGTCGTGGTCTCGGTCATACTGGTGGAACAATTGATAAATTGGAGTCCATTAAGGGATATCAAGTAGAACGCAGTCAAGAGGATTTTATTGCACAGGTGCAAGATATTGGAGTATCTGTCATTGGGCAATCAGATCAGCTGGTCAAAGCGGATAAGCTTCTCTACGCCCTCCGTGATGTGACCGCAACTGTCGACACGATTCCTTTGATTGCGAGTTCGGTGATGAGTAAGAAAATCGCGGCAGGAGCGGATGCTATTTTGCTAGACGTGACTGTCGGTGAGGGTGCCTTCATGAAGACGGTTGATGAGGCGCGTGAATTGGCTCAAACCATGGTGGAACTTGGTAAGGCAGTTGGTAGAAAAACGGTAGCAGTCATTACGGATATGAGTCAACCTTTGGGACGAGCGATTGGAAATCGTCTGGAAATCCTTGAAGCACTTGAGATTTTACAAGGACAAGGCCGTCAGGATATTACCCACTTTATCTGTGAATTAGCTCAGATTATGCTTGGTCTGGCAAATGTAAACAAGACAGTTGAGGAAGTTCGCCAACATCTTGAAAATGGACAAGCGCTTGCTAAGTTTGAGGAGATGGTGCAAGCTCAAGGTGGAGATTTAGAAGATCTCTATCGTCCAGTCAATGTGTCCCATGTGGTGGAAATCCCTGCCCAGGAAACAGGTGTCATTTCAGCTCTTCCGGCCATGGAATTTGGCCTCTATGCTATGAGACTGGGTGCTGGCCGTGCAGTCAAGACTGATGATTTGGACTATGAAACTGGAATTGTTTTTGAAAAGAAGGTTGGAGACTCCGTTCAAAAGGGAGAAATTGTGGCAAAAGTATACACAAATGGAAAAATTTCTCCTCAGCTAGTTACAGATTTTCAAAAATATGTTAAAATAAATGATAGGGTGCAAAGTTTACGAGAAATTATAGAAATTATCTCATAAACGACAGGAGAATCCGTATATGAAATTAAATAAATATATCGATCATACGCTTTTGAAGCAAGATGCGACAGGAAAACAAATTGATTGTTTGTTGTCTGAAGCTAGAGAGTATGATTTTGCCAGTGTTTGCGTTAATCCGACCTGGGTTGAACATGCTAAAAAAGGGCTTGAAGGCACAGATGTCAAGGTCTGTACAGTGGTTGGTTTCCCACTAGGAGCAACAACTTCAGCCGTGAAAGCATTTGAAACCAAAGAAGCTATCCAAAATGGCGCAGATGAGATTGATATGGTGATCAATGTTGGTGCTCTCAAATCAGGAAATCTTGATTTGGTTGAATCAGACATCCGTGCTGTTGTAGAATCAAGTGGTGACAAGTTGGTTAAAGTCATTATTGAAGCTTGCTTATTGACAGACCAAGAAAAAGTTGTGGCTTGTCAATTAGCCCAAAAAGCGGAAGCTGATTTTGTCAAAACATCTACTGGCTTTTCAACTGGTGGCGCTACGATAGCAGATGTTACATTAATGCGTGAAACAGTTGGACCTGATATGGGTGTCAAGGCTGCTGGTGGAGCTCGTTCTTATGCAGATGCTCTTGCCTTTGTCGAAGCAGGTGCGACCCGTATCGGAACGTCAGCTGGTGTAGCCATTTTAAAAGGAGAATTGGCATATGGCGAGTACTGAGTTGATTGAACTAGCAATTGAAACCAGCAAACATGCCTATGTCCCCTATTCTCACTTTCCTATCGGAGCAGTTTTAGTGGCAAAAGACGGAAGTGTTTACACGGGAGTGAATATCGAAAATGCTAGCTATCCTTTGACCAATTGCGGTGAGAGAACAGCCATTTTTAAGGCTATATCTGAAGGACAAAGAGAATTTTCAGAATTGATTGTCTATGGACAGACTGAAAAACCAATCTCACCATGTGGTGCTTGTCGCCAAGTAATGGTCGAATTTTTTGAACAAGATCTAAAAGTGACTTTAGTCGCAAAAGATAAATCGACGGTCGAGATGACGGTCGGGGAGTTACTTCCATACTCTTTTACAGACTTAAACTAGTCTGAGTCGCTCTCTGAGTGGCACGGTCCTTGTGGCCAACCAATCCATACTTGCAACATCGTTGCACATCTTATTTAGGAGGTTCAGTAATGAACAAGAAACAATGGCTAGGCCTTGGTCTAGTTGCAGTGGCAGCAGTTGGACTTGCTGCATGTGGTAACCGCTCTTCTCGTAACGCAGCTTCATCTTCTGATGTGAAGACAAAAGCAGCAATCGTCACTGATACTGGTGGTGTTGATGACAAATCATTCAACCAATCAGCTTGGGAAGGTTTGCAAGACTGGGGTAAAGAACACAATCTTTCAAAAGATAAAGGTTTCACTTACTTCCAATCAACAAGTGAGGCTGACTACGCTAACAACTTGCAACAAGCGGCTGGAAGCTACAACCTAATCTTCGGTGTTGGTTTTGCCCTTCACAATGCGGTTGAAGAAGCAGCAAAAGACCACTCTGATTTGAACTATGTCTTGATTGATGATGTGATTAAAGATCAAAAGAATGTTGCTAGCGTAACGTTTGCTGATAACGAAGCTGCTTACCTTGCGGGTGTTGCAGCAGCTAAAACAACTAAAACAAAACAAGTTGGTTTTGTAGGTGGTATTGAGTCTGAAGTTATCTCACGTTTTGCAGCTGGATTTAAAGCTGGTGTTGAGTCAGTAGATCCATCTATCAAAGTACAAGTTGACTACGCAGGTTCATTTGGTGATGCTGCTAAAGGTAAAACAATTGCAGCAGCACAATACGCAGCTGGTGCAGACGTTGTTTATCAAGCAGCAGGTGGAACAGGTGCTGGTGTCTTTGCAGAAGCAAAATCACTCAACGAAAGCCGTCCTGAAAATGAAAAAGTTTGGGTTATCGGTGTTGACCGTGACCAAGTAGCAGAAGGTAAGTACACTTCTAAAGATGGTAAAGAATCAAACTTCGTTCTTGTATCTACTTTGAAACAAGTTGGTACAACTGTAAAAGATATTGCTAACAAAGCAGAAAAAGGTGAATTCCCTGGCGGTCAAGTGATCGTTTACTCATTGAAAGATAAAGGGGTTGACTTGGCAGTAACAAACCTTTCAGAAGAAGGTAAAAAAGCTGTTGAAGATGCTAAAGCTAAAATCCTTGATGGAAGCGTAAAAGTTCCTGAAAAATAATGGATGGAAGTCATTTCTTAGGAAGCGGCCCTCGGCCGCTTTTTTAAGAGTTGAGACAAAGTCATTTTGTCTCAGTAAAGCTTGCTACTAGGCAAACTAGCAAGTTTTATTGAAATAAAATAAGACTCTGAAAGGAAGAGCACATGGCACACGAAAATGTCATTGAGATGCGTGATATTACCAAGGTGTTTGGTGAATTTGTTGCCAACGACAAAATCAACCTGCACCTACGAAAAGGTGAAATTCATGCACTTTTAGGAGAAAATGGGGCTGGTAAGTCCACGCTCATGAACATGTTAGCAGGGCTTCTTGAACCAACTAGTGGTGAAATTGTGGTCAACGGTCAAGTTGTCAATCTCGATTCACCATCTAAAGCGGCTAGCTTGGGAATCGGAATGGTTCACCAGCACTTTATGTTGGTAGAAGCCTTCACAGTGGCTGAAAACATCATTTTAGGTAGTGAATTGACTAAAAATGGTGTGCTAGATATCGCTGGAGCTAGCAAAGAAATCAAGGCTCTTTCTGAACGTTATGGCTTAGCTGTTGACCCTTCTGCCAAGATAGCAGATATCTCAGTTGGAGCCCAACAACGTGTAGAAATTTTAAAAACCCTTTATCGGGGGGCTGATATCCTTATCTTTGACGAACCAACGGCTGTCTTGACTCCATCAGAAATTGATGAGTTGATGGCTATTTTGAAAAATCTTGTCAAAGAAGGAAAATCAATTATCTTGATCACCCACAAGTTAGACGAGATTCGCGCAGTTTCTGACCGCGTTACAGTTATCCGTCGTGGGAAATCAATTGAAACTGTCGAAATTGCAGGGGCTACCAATGCTGATTTGGCAGAAATGATGGTAGGTCGTTCTGTTTCCTTTAAAACAGAGAAGCAAGCCTCTCAACCAAAAGAAGTAGTCTTGTCTATTAAAGACTTGGTGGTCAATGAAAATCGCGGTGTCCCAGCTGTGAAAAATCTTTCCTTGGATGTTCGTGCTGGAGAGATTGTTGGTATTGCAGGGATTGATGGAAATGGTCAGTCTGAACTGATTCAAGCCATTACAGGTCTTCGCAAGGTTGAATCTGGTAGCATTGAGCTAAAAGGAGATTCAATTGTAGGATTGCCCCCACGTCAGATTACAGAATTGAGTGTTGGGCACGTTCCAGAAGACCGTCACCGTGATGGCTTGATTTTGGAAATGATGATTTCTGAAAATATTGCCCTTCAAACCTACTACAAAGAACCACATAGTAAAAATGGAATTTTGAACTATTCAAATATTACTTCTTATGCTAAAAAGCTAATGGAAGAGTTTGATGTTCGTGCTGCCAGCGAATTTGTTCCTGCAGCTGCACTCTCAGGAGGAAATCAACAAAAAGCAATTATTGCTCGTGAAATTGATCGAGATCCTGATCTCCTTATCGTCAGCCAGCCAACTCGTGGTTTGGATGTCGGTGCCATTGAATATATCCACAAACGCTTGATTGAAGAGCGTGATAATGGTAAGGCTGTTCTTGTTGTCAGTTTTGAATTGGATGAGATTTTAAACGTCTCAGACCGTATTGCCGTTATCCACGATGGTAAGATTCAAGGTATTGTATCACCAGAAACAACCAATAAACAAGAACTTGGTGTCTTGATGGCTGGTGGAAACTTGGGAAAGGAGAAGAGTGATGTCTAAAAAATTACAACAAATTTCGGTTCCCTTGATTTCTGTCTTCCTAGGAATTTTGCTCGGAGCCATTGTCATGTGGATCTTCGGTTATGACGCTATTTGGGGCTATGAAGAATTGTTCTATACAGCCTTTGGTAGTCTGCGTGGGATTGGAGAAATCTTCCGCGCCATGGGGCCTTTGGTCTTGATTGGTCTTGGCTTTGCCGTTGCCAGTCGTGCAGGTTTCTTTAACGTTGGGCTTCCTGGTCAGGCTTTGGCTGGTTGGATTCTCAGTGGTTGGTTTGCCTTGTCGCATCCAGATATGCCACGCCCCTTGATGATTTTAGCAACCATCGTGATTGCCTTGATTGCTGGTGGAATTGTCGGAGCTATTCCAGGTATTCTGAGAGCCTATCTAGGGACGTCAGAGGTTATCGTAACTATCATGATGAACTACATCGTTTTGTATGTAGGGAATGCCTTTATCCATGCCTTCCCTAAAGACTTCATGCAAAGTACAGATTCGACCATTCGTGTTGGATCTAATGCAACCTACCAGACACCTTGGTTGTCTGAGTTGACTGGTAACTCACGGATGAATATTGGTATTTTCTTTGCTATCATTGCCGTTGTAGTTATTTGGTTCATGCTCAAGAAAACGACTCTTGGTTTTGAAATTCGTGCAGTTGGTCTTAATCCACATGCTTCAGAATATGCTGGTATTTCTGCAAAAAGAACGATTATCCTCTCAATGATTATTTCAGGTGCTTTGGCAGGTCTTGGTGGAGCTGTTGAAGGGCTTGGAACCTTCCAGAACGTCTATGTTCAAGGGGCATCTTTAGCTGTCGGATTTAACGGGATGGCGGTTAGTCTGCTTGCGGCCAACTCACCAATTGGTATTCTCTTTGCAGCCTTCCTATTTGGTGTTCTCCAAGTTGGAGCCCCAGGTATGAATGCGGCGCAGGTACCGTCTGAGCTTGTCAGCATTGTAACAGCGTCTATTATCTTCTTTGTCAGTGTTCATTACCTTATCGAACGCTTTGTCAAACCGAAAAAACAAGTTAAAGGAGGTAAGTAAAGATGTCTATTACAACCTTGCTCACCCTCTTGGTGTCTTCTATGCTGATTTACTCAGCTCCCCTCATCTTTACAAGTATTGGTGGTGTTTTCTCTGAACGTGGTGGTGTGGTAAACGTCGGCCTTGAAGGAATTATGGTTATGGGTGCCTTTTCTGGAGTTGTCTTTAACCTTGAATTTGCTGAACAATTTGGAGCAGCAACTCCATGGCTATCCTTGCTTGTAGCAGGATTGGTTGGTGGTATTTTCTCTATCATCCACGCAGCAGCGACGGTTCATTTCCGTGCAGACCATGTTGTCAGCGGTACGGTATTGAACTTAATGGCGCCAGCCTTGGCAGTTTTCTTGGTTAAAGTTCTTTATAACAAAGGACAAACCGACAACCTAAGTCAGACTTTTGGACGCTTTGATTTTCCAGTCTTGGCTAATATCCCAGTCATTGGTGATATCTTCTTCAAGTCAACTAGTCTACTTGGTTATCTGGCCATTGCCTTCTCATTCCTTGCTTGGTTTATTCTCTTTAAGACTCGCTTTGGTCTTCGTCTCCGCTCTGTCGGTGAACACCCTCAAGCAGCGGATACCTTGGGAATCAACGTCTACAAGATGAGATACTTAGGAGTTATCATTTCAGGTTTCCTAGGTGGAATTGGTGGAGCGATTTATGCTCAATCCATCTCAGTTAACTTCTCAGTGACAACTATTGTTGGACCTGGATTTATCGCCCTTGCTGCAATGATCTTTGGGAAATGGAATCCAATCGGAGCCATGCTATCTAGTCTCTTCTTTGGACTTTCACAAAGTTTGGCTGTTATCGGCTCTCAATTGCCATTCCTACAAGGAGTGCCTGCGGTTTACCTTCAAATCGCACCTTACGTTTTGACAATTCTTGTCTTGGCAGCCTTCTTTGGGAAAGCAGTTGCACCAAAAGCAGATGGTATCAACTATATCAAATCAAAATAAGCATACAAAAAACGTCAGTACTGTACTGACGTTTTATTTTTTAGGATGTTGATGGGTTAGGTTCAATCCCCAAGGGACCAAATTTTCAGTTTTATTTTTTATACGCGTGATATTATCCTTATGTCGAATGATAATCAAGCTAGCAAGTGCTAGGATAATAGCGATGAAGAGAGGATCATAGTGACTCAGGATAAAACCAAAAAGTGGAAAGAGTAGAACTCCAATGACAGCCGCGATAGATGCTGTGACACTAGACAGTGAAATCATACTACCAAGATAGAGGGTTCCAAAGAAAACAACCGCAAGGTAGAGACAGAAAACAGGCGCAAATCCGAAAATCACTCCCGCACTGGTTGCGACAGCCTTACCACCTTTAAATCCTGCAAAGATAGGGAAAGTATGACCAATAACAGCCAAAAGTCCAAAGATAAGAGGTGAAACACCTTGCAGATGAAAAATAATCGGAAGAAGCGTTGCTAGGGTTCCTTTGAAAAAGTCAATGACAAAGGTTGCCATGCCAGCTTTCTTACCTAAAATGCGGAAGGTATTGGTCGTTCCAGTGTTACCAGAACCATGTTCGCGCAGATTGATTTGAAAAAATACTTGTCCAATCCAGAGACCAGACGGAATCGAACCCAGCAGATAGGCTAGGATTAATAAAACTATTGTAATCATACTCCTATTATATCATGAAATGGAGAAGAAAGGCAGAGAATCTCTTCTGAAATTGTCACAGCGGAGAAAGAAAAATTTTGCAAAATCCTTAGAAAACTTGTAGAATAGTAAAGATGAACGAATAGGAGGTTCCTTGTGTCAAAAAAGGAAATCAATATTAATAATTATAATGATGACGCCATTCAGGTGCTAGAAGGGTTGGATGCGGTTCGAAAACGTCCGGGGATGTATATCGGATCGACCGATGGTGCTGGTCTCCATCACCTGGTCTGGGAAATCGTCGATAATGCTGTTGATGAGGCCTTGTCTGGATTTGGTGACCGTATTGATGTGACCATTAATAAAGACGGCAGTTTAACGGTTCAAGACCATGGTCGTGGGATGCCGACAGGTATGCACGCTATGGGAATTCCAACTGTAGAGGTTATCTTTACCATCCTTCATGCCGGAGGAAAATTTGGTCAAGGTGGTTATAAGACATCAGGTGGACTTCACGGGGTGGGTTCTTCCGTCGTTAATGCCCTATCTAGTTGGCTGGAGGTTGAAATCACACGTGATGGTGTAGTTTACAAGCAACGTTTTGAAAATGGTGGCAAACCTGTTATGACTTTGAAGAAAATCGGTACGGCGCCTAAGTCTAAGACGGGTACCAAGGTTACGTTTATGCCTGATGCGACGATCTTCTCTACGACAGATTTCAAGTACAATACCATTTCAGAGCGCCTCAATGAATCAGCTTTTCTCTTAAAAAATGTGACCTTATCTCTGACGGACAAACGAACAGATGAAGCGATTGAATTCCACTATGAGAATGGGGTTCAGGACTTTGTTTCTTATCTGAACGAAGATAAGGAAACCTTGACGCCTGTTCTCTATTTTGAAGGTGAGGATAATGGTTTTCAAGTGGAAGTCGCCCTTCAGTACAATGATGGATTTTCAGATAACATCTTGTCCTTTGTCAATAACGTTCGCACCAAGGATGGTGGAACACATGAGACAGGACTCAAGTCTGCTATCACTAAGGTCATGAATGACTACGCGCGTAAGACAGGTCTTCTCAAGGAAAAAGATAAAAACCTTGAAGGCTCAGACTATCGTGAGGGACTAGCGGCCGTTCTTTCTATTCTTGTTCCTGAAGAACACCTTCAGTTTGAAGGTCAGACTAAGGATAAACTAGGCAGTCCACTAGCTCGCCCAGTTGTTGATGGGATTGTAGCTGATAAGTTGACCTTCTTCCTTATGGAAAATGGGGAATTGGCTTCTAACCTCATCCGCAAGGCTATCAAGGCGCGTGATGCTCGCGAAGCGGCACGTAAGGCGCGTGATGAGAGCCGAAATGGGAAGAAGAATAAAAAAGACAAAGGCTTGTTGTCTGGGAAATTGACCCCAGCCCAGTCTAAGAATCCAGCCAAGAATGAACTCTATCTAGTCGAGGGGGATTCTGCCGGTGGCTCTGCCAAACAAGGCCGTGACCGCAAGTTCCAGGCTATTCTGCCTCTTCGTGGTAAGGTTATCAATACAGCCAAGGCCAAGATGGCGGATATCCTCAAAAATGAAGAAATTAACACCATGATTTATACCATCGGTGCGGGTGTCGGAGCAGACTTCTCTATTGAGGATGCTAACTACGACAAGATTATTATTATGACCGATGCGGATACCGACGGTGCCCACATCCAGACCTTGCTCTTGACATTTTTCTACCGTTACATGCGTCCGCTAGTTGAGGCAGGACATGTTTATATTGCCCTTCCACCTCTTTACAAGATGTCAAAAGGGAAAGGAAAGAAAGAAGAAGTGGCCTACGCTTGGACGGACGGTGAACTAGAAGAACTCCGCAAACAATTTGGTAAAGGTGCTACACTCCAACGTTATAAAGGTCTCGGTGAGATGAACGCCGACCAGCTCTGGGAAACAACCATGAATCCAGAAACTCGCACCCTCATCCGTGTCACCATCGAAGACCTAGCACGTGCCGAACGCCGTGTCAATGTCCTCATGGGAGACAAGGTTGAACCACGCCGTAAGTGGATTGAAGATAATGTCAAGTTTACGCTGGAAGAAGCGACAGTGTTTTAAGTCACTTTTTAATGAATGGGTATTGACATGAGAACTGAAACAGAAATGCTCGATGTAATTTTACAAACTGCTAAAAACTTAAAAGTAGAAGCTGTGGCCATGTCTGGTTCACGGATAAACCCAAAGGCCCCAAAAGATGAATTTCAAGACTATGACGTGGTCTATGTCGTGGATGATTTAGATAATCTGACGAGCGACCTTTCTTGGTTGGAGCAGTTTGGCAAACGCATTATCGAGCAAGAGGTTAGATTGGGACATCGCCGTTTATTTCTTATGCTCTTTGAGGATGGTAACCGCATTGATTTGACCCTCTGCCCCAAAGAGCATATCAAGGAGTGGGTGGATAGTGAGGCAGGATTCACTGTTTTGGAAGACCCAGAACATTTATTTGAACCCTATTCCCCAAATCTAGAGCGTTTCTGGATACATCAAGCTAGTGAGACGGATTTTAAAAATTCTTGCAATGAATTTTGGTGGGTATCAGCCTACGTGATCAAAGGAATTTATCGAAAGCAACTTATCTATGCGACCGACCATCTCTACGGTATTTGTCAACAAGAACTCTTGAAGGTCTTGACTTGGCAAGTGGTAAGTGACAGGGGAAAGGTCGACATTGGAAAGAATTATAAGTATCTCTTTAACTATTTACCTGATGAGAAAGAGAAGGAATTCTTTGCTCTACTTGATTTTTCAAGTATAGAGAAACTTACTCAGTCTTTGTTTGCTACGATGCAACTTTTTCATCAAGAAGCTCAATTCTTTGCTCAAAAGATGGGTTTTGACTATGATACGGAAGTGGCTGAGAATATGATTGAGTATGCTGAGGAAAGAGTGAAGAAGTTTGGGAATAACTAGAAAAATGAAAAAGCGAGAGGAGAAGACTCATGATTGAAAAAGTGGAACGCCTCATTACAGAGGTTAATCGTATTCATAGAGAATATTCTAAAGATTATTTTGAAACGGGTAAGGTGGAAAAAATCAATCTCAAGCATACATTTTCAAAAGTTCCGACTAAAGCGATTTTGGCCTACCGTCTGAATTTACATGAGTCAATTAATGATTATCTGATGAAAGCGGATGTCCAAGATATTGCCTATGTATATCGTGTCAAAACTTCTGAGTCTATTTTAGATAAAATTACACGTTTTTCAGAGCGTCAAGAGGGCTATCCTGTGAATTCAATTCTTAATGATATTTTTGGTGCTCGTATGATTTTAAGTTCCAAAGAGATAGCTCAAGTCATGGATAAATTAGATGATTGGCAAGAGATTTACGGACTAAAAAACTGGTATTTACGTGATAAAGATGGCTATGTCGGCATTCATATCTATTTTAAAAATAAAAGTAATTTTTATTACCCATGGGAACTCCAACTTTGGGATAAGAAAGATGTAGATAGTAATATTGCCAGCCATATCAAATATAAACGAGGATTTGTGGAGTAGACATTTCAAGTGGAAATGACGATACAGGAATTGGATGAAACTCACTTACTCTATATTTTTTCTTTTTCCATAATATTTACTCTCCATTCTTCGAAAGGAGTTGAACACGCCCTAAATGCTATGCGAAAACTCCTTATTACTAACTGAAGCAACAAATTTTAAATACTTTAAACTACAGAAAGGATAGTTTAGTTACTTATCGTAACTGAACACGGGACTAAGACTTAAGAAAAAAGAGAAATCGACTTGGGTTCATAGAACCTTACATCGATTTCCTATTTTTCTACAGAAATTTTCGGCAAGCCGAATTGTCCCTTTGTATCTTATGTCTAACATTCAAAACATGTCCCTGGAGGACATCATGGGAGAGCGCTTTGGTCGCTACTCCAAGTACATTATTCAAGACCGAGCTTTGCCAGATATTCGTGATGGGTTGAAGCCGGTTCAACGTCGTATTCTTTATTCGATGAATAAGGATGGCAATACCTTTGACAAGAGCTATCGTAAGTCGGCTAAGTCTGTCGGTAATATCATGGGGAATTTCCACCCACACGGTGACAGTTCTATCTATGATGCCATGGTCCGTATGTCTCAGGACTGGAAGAACCGTGAGATTCTAGTCGAAATGCACGGTAATAACGGTTCTATGGACGGAGATCCGCCTGCGGCTATGCGTTATACTGAGGCGCGTTTGTCTGAGATTGCGGGTTATCTTCTTCAGGATATCGAGAAAAAGACCGTTCCTTTTGCTTGGAACTTTGACGATACCGAGAAAGAGCCGACAGTCTTGCCAGCAGCCTTTCCAAACCTCTTGGTCAATGGTTCGACTGGGATTTCGGCTGGTTATGCCACAGACATTCCTCCCCATAATTTGGCTGAGGTCATCGATGCAGCGGTTTACATGATTGACCACCCAACTGCAAAGGTTGATAAACTCATGGAATTCTTGCCTGGACCAGACTTCCCGACTGGAGGGATTATCCAGGGTCGTGATGAAATCAAGAAGGCCTATGAAACTGGGAAAGGGCGCGTAGTTGTTCGTTCCAAGACGGAGATTGAAAAGCTAAAAGGTGGTAAGGAACAAATTGTTATTACTGAGATTCCTTATGAAATCAACAAGGCCAATCTAGTCAAGAAAATCGATGATGTTCGTGTCAATAACAAGGTAGCTGGGATTGCTGAGGTTCGGGACGAATCTGACCGTGACGGTCTTCGTATCGCTATCGAACTCAAGAAAGACGCCAATACGGAGCTGGTTCTTAACTATCTCTTTAAGTACACAGACCTGCAAATCAACTATAACTTTAATATGGTGGCGATTGATAATTTCACACCTCGTCAGGTTGGGATTGTCCCAATCTTGTCCAGCTATATCGCCCACCGCCGTGAAGTCATTTTGGCGCGTTCACGCTTTGACAAAGAAAAGGCTGAGAAACGTCTCCATATTGTCGAAGGTTTGATTCGTGTGATTTCGATTTTAGACGAAGTCATTGCCCTTATCCGTTCATCCGAGAATAAGGCTGACGCCAAGGAAAACCTCAAGGTCAGCTATGATTTTACAGAGGAGCAGGCTGAGGCTATCGTAACCTTGCAACTTTACCGTTTGACCAATACAGATGTGGTTGTCTTGCAGGAAGAAGAAGCAGAACTTCGTGAGAAGATTGCTATGCTGGCGGCTATTATTGGTGATGAACGAACTATGTACAATCTCATGAAGAAAGAGCTTCGTGAGGTTAAAAAGAAATTTGCGACTCCGCGTTTGAGCACTTTAGAAGACACTGCGAAAGCAATCGAGATTGATACAGCTAGTTTGATTGCCGAGGAAGATACCTACGTCAGCGTGACCAAGGCAGGTTACATCAAGCGTACCAGCCCACGTTCCTTTGCCGCTTCAACGCTGGAAGAAATTGGCAAACGTGATGATGACCGTTTAATCTTTGTTCAATCTGCCAAGACAACCCAGCATCTTTTGATGTTCACGACTCTTGGAAATGTCATTTATCGACCAATCCATGAATTGGCAG
The DNA here is from genome assembly GCF_946190065.1 of Streptococcus mitis. Classification (GTDB taxonomy): domain Bacteria; phylum Bacillota; class Bacilli; order Lactobacillales; family Streptococcaceae; genus Streptococcus; species Streptococcus mitis_DE. Next base: position 40,652 of record NZ_CAMHZD010000002.1, on the reverse strand, counting down.
ACATTCGCTGGAAGGACATCGGAGAGCATCTGAGCCAGACTATTACAAACTTTGAAACTAACGAAGAAATCCTTTATGTGGAAGTCGTGGATCAGTTTGATGATGCGACAACCTACTTTACTGCGACTCGTCTTGGTCAAATCAAACGTGTAGAACGCAAAGAATTCACCCCATGGCGGACCTACAAGTCTAAGTCTGTTAAGTATGCTAAGCTTAAAGACGAGACAGACCAGATTGTGGCAGTGGCTCCAATTAAACTGGATGATGTTCTCTTGATTAGCCAAAATGGTTATGCACTGCGTTTCAATATTGAAGAGGTTCCGGTTGTCGGTGCCAAGGCAGCAGGTGTCAAGGCTATGAACCTGAAAGAAGATGATGTCCTCCAATCGGCCTTTATCTGTAATACCTCGTCCTTCTACCTCTTGACTCAGCGTGGAAGTTTGAAACGTGTTTCTATTGACGAAATTCCAGCAACCAGCCGTGCCAAACGAGGATTACAAGTCTTACGTGAGTTGAAAAACAAACCGCACCGTGTCTTCTTGGCTGGTGCAGTTGCAGAACAAGGTTTCATCGGTAATCTCTTCAGTACAGAAGTAGAAGAGAACAACCAAACTCTGCTTGTTCAATCAAACAAAGGAACAATCTATGAAAGCCGATTGCAAGACTTGAACCTGTCAGAAAGGACTAGCAACGGAAGCTTCATTTCTGACACGATTTCAGATGAAGAAGTTTTTGACGCCTATCTTCAGGAAACTTATACAGAATTTGAATCTAAAAAATGATAAAAACAATGAAAAGCTTTTCATTGAGAAATTTGTTAAGTTATAGATTTAAGAATTGAATTTGATTATATATACAAAAACGAACAGTGCTGATTCCCAACTGATAGAGACTGAAGCCTGTTCGTTTTCTTGTTTTTAGTGGTATAGACCGCTTTGTATTTAGATGTGAAATTATTAACATATGAACAACTATACAAATTGAGCTAATAAAAAATAATATTTTTTAAGAAAACGCTTGCATCTATAATATTTTTTATGTTATACTCTTATTGTTTCAAGAAAGCGCGTTCAAGAAATAATTCGTTTAAATATATATAGGAGTTTTGTATGTCTCGAAACAAACAAGATAAAGGATTTCGTTTTTCTATTCGTAAACGTAGCGTTGGAGTATGTGGTGTTGCCATTGCAACATTTTTGCTAGGTTCTGGCCTTGTATTTCAAACAAATGTAGTAAAAGCAACAGAACCAAGCGTTGCTGCAGTTGCTGGTGAAAATATTGCTGCTCATAAGTCTGCAAGTCAGAGTTCGACTGCTTATGAAGGGGAGGCTTCTAGAGCAGTTGACGGTAATCGTGATAATGCCTGGAACAATCGTTCAGTTACTCATACAGATTTTCAAGATCATTCTTGGTGGAAAGTTGATCTAGTAAAAGAAGAAGGTGTGGGAACTGTTCGTATTTACAATCGTGGAGATGGAGTTGTAGCTAATCGTTTATCTAATTTTGATGTTATTTTATTAGATAAAGATGGTAAGGAAGTAACTCGTCAACATGTCGATAGCTTAAACAATCAACCAACAGTTGATGTTCAATTCTCAGGAGTTAATGCACGGTATGTAAAAATTGAATTAAATAAATCTAAAACTCCTCTTAGTTTGGCAGAAGTTGAAGTATATCGTGCTGTAAAAGAAGAAAAAGTAGTAACAGATAAGAAAACAGAAAACCAAGTTAAAACAGAAAGTAAAGATAAAAAAGATTATACTGCAGAGCTAAATAACTATTTATTTGGTTTAAATTACGATAAACTAAATATTTTAACTAGAAAAGGCGAAGCATTAGAAAATTACACTAATACAAGCACAAAACAACAAGGAAATGAATTTGTGGTTGTCGAAAAAGTGAAGAAAAACCTTTCTAATGGTTCTGCAGATGTTGCCATTAATGGTAACGGAGATATTTTCCTAGGTGCTTTGTTTAAAGCAAATCAAGACCTTCTAGAAAATAAACCACAACAAATTAGTTTAGATCGTAGCAAAGGTAGAATTAGTGTTGATTTACCAGGAATGGTAGGCGGAGATAGCTATGTAGATGCTAACCCAACTGCAAGTGGTATGCAGGAAGGTGTGAATACCTTGTTAAACCGTTGGCATGAAAAATATGCTGCGAAAAATCCTGCTCCAGCACGTATGCAGTACGAATCAACTTCTGCTTACAGCATGAATCAATTGAAAGCAAAATTCGGAAGTGATTTTGAAAAAGTCGGTGTTAATTTGAAAATTGATTTTGAGGCTGTGAACAAGGGTGAAAAACAAATCGAAGTTGTTGATTTTAAACAAATTTACTATACTGCTAACTTTGATGCTCCAAAAAATCCATCAGATGTATTTGCTTCAGGAGTAACGGTTGATCAATTGAAAGCACGTGGAATTGATGAAAAAACACCTCCTGTATACGTTTCAAGCGTTTCATACGGACGTCAAATGTATGTCAAATTTGAAACAACAAGCAAGAGTACAGAGTTGAAAGCGGCAATCAATGCTGTCATCAAAGGAGTGCCTATTAAACCAGAATCTGAATGGGCACGTGTCTTGAAGAACACAACTGTAACAGTTTCAATCGTAGGTGGAAATGCTGATGGCGCTGCACGTGTTGTGACAGGTACAGTAGAAGATTTGAAGAAATTGATTCAAGAAGGAGCTACTTTCAGTACACAAAATCCTGCTGTTCCAATTTCTTATAAGACTGCATTCTTGAAAGATAATCAAGTAGCCACAATTCAAAGTAATACAGACTACATTGAAACTAAAGTGACTTCATACAAAAATGGTTACCTCAATTTACAGCATAAGGGAGCTTACATTGCTCGTTACTATGTTTACTGGGATGAAGTAACTTATGATAAGGATGGAGTTGAAAGCATTCGCTCACGTCAATGGGAAGATAATGGTAAAAACAGAACAGCTGGCTTCCAAACTGAACTTCAATTTAAAGGAAATGTACGTAATATACGCGTGAAGATTCAAGAAAAAACAGGTCTTGTTTGGGAACCATGGCGTACAGTTTATAATCGCACAGACCTTCCTCTTGTTCAAAAACGTACAATTATTAATTCAGGTACAACACTAAGACCAAAATACGATGAAAAAGTTGAAAATAACTAATTTTTCACTTGTAAAAGGAATCAGTTCTAAGAGCTGGTTCTTTTTATTGAAGAAATTTTCTGAAAATTACAAAATATGCTTGCTATTTTAGAAAAATAGTGTAGAATATAAGAAATAGGTTTTTAGAATAAGGAGTGGAATATGACAGTAACGATTGATTGGGAAAACCTTGGTTTTTCCTATATGAAATTACCTTATCGCTATATTGCTCATTTTAAAAATGGACAATGGGATCAAGGAGGGCTTACAGAGGATGCGACTTTGCATATTTCAGAGTCTTCTCCAAGTCTTCACTATGGACAACAAGCATTTGAAGGTTTGAAAGCTTATCGTACTAAGGATGGCAGTGTTCAACTGTTCCGTCCTGATGAAAATGCCAAACGCTTGCAACGTACCTGTGACCGTCTCTTGATGCCACAAGTTCCAACAGAAATGTTTGTTGAAGCTTGTAAAGCAGTTGTCTGTGCGAATGAAGAATACGTACCACCATACGGAACAGGTGGAACCCTATATCTTCGTCCTCTTTTGATTGGTGTCGGAGATATTATTGGGGTAAAACCAGCAGAAGAATACATTTTCACCATCTTTGCTATGCCAGTTGGAAATTACTTTAAAGGTGGATTGGTTCCAACCAACTTCTTGATTCAGGATGAATACGACCGTGCAGCACCAAATGGTACAGGTGCGGCTAAGGTTGGTGGAAACTATGCTGCAAGTCTCTTGCCAGGGAAATTGGCCAAGTCACGTCATTTCTCAGATGTTATCTATCTAGATCCTTCAACACATACAAAGATTGAAGAAGTCGGTTCAGCTAACTTCTTTGGAATTACGGCTGATAATGAATTTGTAACACCATTGAGTCCTTCTATCTTGCCATCTATTACTAAGTATTCTTTGCTTTATTTGGCAGAACACCGCTTGGGCTTAACTCCTATTGAGGGAGATGTCCCAATTGATAACCTTGACCGTTTTGTAGAGGCAGGTGCCTGTGGTACAGCAGCAGTTATTTCACCAATTGGTGGAATTCAGCACGGTGATGATTTCCATGTATTCTATAGTGAAACAGAAGTTGGCCCTGTGACTCGTAAACTCTATGATGAATTGACAGGTATTCAGTTTGGTGATATTGAAGCGCCAGAAGGTTGGATTGTAAAAGTAGATTAAAATAAACTAAAGGAGATTTTTTATGAAATCGAAAAAGTGGCTCTTAACAGCAGGAGTGGTCCTGAGCACAACAGCTCTTTTAGTAGCTTGTGGAAAAGCTGATAAAGAAGCAGATGCACCGACAACATTCTCATATGTCTATGCAGTAGATCCTGCATCTTTGGACTATAGTATAGCGACTCGTACTTCTACAACAGATGTCATCGGGAACGTGGTTGATGGTTTGATGGAAAACGACCAATACGGAAATGTTATTCCTTCCCTGGCTGAAGATTGGTCTGTCTCAAAAGATGGTTTGACTTATACCTATAAACTACGTAAAGGGGTTAAATGGTACACTTCAGAAGGTGAAGAATACGCCGAAGTAACAGCCCATGACTTTGTAACAGGACTAAAACACGTGGCCGACGGTAAGTCAGACGGTGTCTCTCTTATCCAAAATTCAATCAAGGGATTGGATGCCTACATGACTGGTGAGACGAATGATTTCTCTACAGTTGGTGTCAAAGCTTTGGATGATTACACAGTTGAATATACCCTAAACAAACCTGAAAGTTTCTGGAACTCTAAAGTCACAACAGCAACGATGTTGCCTGTAAATGAAGAGTTTTTGAAGGCATCAGGTAAAGATTATGGAGCAGTTACTCCAGCAGGGATTCTCTACAACGGTCCTTATATCTTGAAGACCCTAACTTCTAAATCGTTGATTGAATACGAGAAAAATCCAAATTATTGGGATAAAGAAAAGGTAAAAATAGAGAAGATTAAATTGACTTACTACGATGGTTCTGATCAGGAATCCTTGATCCGTAGTTTCTCATCTGGTGCCTATACGACAGCTCGTCTCTTCCCAAGTAGCTCAAACTTTGCTTCAACTTTGGAACAATACGGAGATAAAATCACTTATAGCCCACAGGATTCAAGTAGTTATTACTTCACCTTTAACGTAAATCGTCAGTCATATAATAAAACTGCGAAAACAAGTGAAGAGCAAAAAACTTCAACTAAAGAAGCTATGCTGAATAAGAACTTCCGTCAGGCTATCAACTTTGCCTTTAACCGCCATTCTTATGCTGCACAGCTAAATGGTGAAGACGGTGCGGACAAGATTATTCGTAACAGTCTAGTTCCAGATAACTTTGTGCAAGCAGGTGGTAAGAACTTTGGTCAAATCGCTCAAGCAGAGTTGGTGAACTATGGTGACCAATGGAAAGGTGTTGAGCTAGTTGACGGTAAGGATTCTATCTACAACCATGACAAGGCTAAAGCAGCCTTTGAAAAAGCTAAGAAAGACTTGGAATCTAAAGGGGTAACTTTCCCAATTCACTTGGATGTCCCAGTTGAACAAACAGATACTATTGCTGTTCAGCAAAGTAACTCTTTCAAACAGTCTATCGAATCAACTCTTGGTGCTGAAAATGTTGTCATCGACGTTCTTCAAATGACAGATAATGAAAAGGAAACAATCACTTCACAAGCGCGTGTTCCTTCTCAAAAAGACTATGATTTGAACAGTACAGGATGGGCTCCAAGTTATCAAGACCCAGCATCTTACTTGAATATCATGGATCCTAAATCAGGTTCTGCTATGAAACACCTTGGTATTACTAAAGGGAAAGATAAGGATGTTGTAGCTAAACTTGGTTTGGACCAATATAAGAAATTATTGGATGATGCAGATTCAGAAACTACAAATCTTGAAGAACGCTATGAAAAATATGCCAAGGCTCAAGCTTGGTTGACAGATAGTTCATTATTGATGCCGACAGCGTCATCTGGTGGTTCTCCAGTTGTAAGTAATGTCGTGCCATTCTCAAAACCGTACTCACAAGTTGGTATTAAGGGTGATCCATATATCTTTAAAGGAATGAAATTGCAAAAAGATATCGTTACAACAAAAGAATATGAAGAAGCACTGAAAAAATGGCAAAAAGAAAAATTGGAATCAAACGGTAAGTACCAAAAAGAACTAGAAAAACACATTAAATAAAGCAGAAAACTCTATATCAGACTTGGAATGATATAGAGTTTTTTCTTGCTAGTTTTGGGATTTTCTTGTAAAATAGAAAAAGTGAAGAGAGGTATGAAATGAGTAAGAAAGATAAAAAAATCGAAATTCAAGTAGCAGATGCCAAAGTTAAGGTAGGAAAAGACAGTTTTGAAGGTTATACATTGACCATTGGTAAAAAAGTTATCGGAGAAATTGCCGAATTAGATGGACAATTTGCCATTATAAAGAATGGGAATGTCGATAGTTTTTATAAAAAATTGGAAAAAGCTGTGGAAATTTTGATTGAAAATTATAATTTAGCAAAATAAGTCTTGTTTTTTTGAAATTTTCATGATATAATAGTTCATGTTGATTGTAGGAGAGATAGCGAAGAGGCTAAACGCGGCGGACTGTAAATCCGCTCCTTCGGGTTCGGGGGTTCGAATCCCTCTCTCTCCATTTCATCAATGGGGTATAGCCAAGCGGTAAGGCAAGGGACTTTGACTCCCTCATGCGTTGGTTCGAATCCAGCTACCCCAGTTCTTAGGTAATGATCAAGATAAAAAGCAAAATATCTTAGGGTATTTTATTTTTATAATTGAAAGACGTGAACGATATGAACATGTCCTTGCGGGTGCTTAGGAAAAAAATTATAAGTATGTCAAGTTTAAGAAAAACTTGATTGTTGGAGGATTTTTTAGATGAACGAATTTGAAGATTTGCTAAATAGCGTTAGCCAAGTTGAGACTGGTGATGTTGTTAGTGCTGAAGTATTGACAGTTGATGCGACTCAAGCTAACGTTGCAATCTCTGGAACTGGTGTCGAAGGTGTCTTGACTCTTCGCGAATTGACAAACGATCGCGATGCAGATATCAATGACTTTGTTAAAGTAGGAGAAGTATTGGATGTTCTTGTACTTCGTCAAGTAGTTGGTAAAGATACTGATACAGTTACATACCTTGTATCTAAAAAACGCCTTGAAGCTCGCAAAGCATGGGACAAACTTGTTGGTCGCGAAGAAGAAGTTGTTACTGTTAAAGGAACTCGTGCCGTTAAAGGTGGACTTTCAGTAGAATTTGAAGGTGTTCGTGGATTTATCCCAGCTTCAATGTTGGATACTCGTTTCGTACGTAACACTGAGCGTTTTGTAGGTCAAGAATTTGACGCTAAAATCAAAGAAGTTGACGCTAAAGAAAACCGCTTCATCCTTTCACGTCGTGAAGTTGTTGAAGCAGCTACAGCAGCAGCTCGCGCTGAAGTATTCGGTAAATTGGCTGTTGGTGATGTTGTAACTGGTAAAGTTGCTCGTATCACAAGCTTCGGTGCTTTCATCGACCTTGGTGGTGTTGACGGATTGGTTCACTTGACTGAATTGTCACACGAACGTAACGTATCACCAAAATCAGTTGTAACTGTTGGTGAAGAAATTGAAGTGAAAATCCTTGATCTTAACGAAGAAGAAGGACGTGTATCACTTTCACTTAAAGCAACAACACCTGGACCATGGGATGGCGTTGAGCAAAAATTGGCTAAAGGTGATGTAGTAGAAGGAACAGTTAAACGTTTGACTGACTTCGGTGCATTTGTTGAAGTATTGCCAGGTATCGATGGACTTGTTCACGTATCACAAATTTCACACAAACGTATTGAAAATCCAAAAGAAGCTCTTAAAGTTGGTCAAGAAGTTCAAGTTAAAGTTCTTGAAGTTAACGCAGATGCAGAGCGCGTATCACTTTCTATCAAAGCTCTTGAAGAGCGTCCAGCTCAAGAAGAAGGACAAAAAGAAGAAAAACGTGCTGCTCGTCCACGTCGTCCAAAACGTCAAGAAAAACGTGATTTCGAACTTCCAGAAACACAAACAGGATTCTCAATGGCTGACTTGTTCGGTGATATCGAACTTTAATCAAATTGAAAATTCATAAAATCCTTTGTTTCCTAAACAAGGGATTTTTCTTTTGTCTGTAAGTCTTTTTTGATATAATAGTTCTATGTTAGAATCAGAAAAACAATCACGTTATCAAATGTTAAATGAGGAGTTCTCTTTTTTATTGGATGGTGAAACCAATGTTTTGGCTAATCTTTCCAATGCCAGTGCTCTTCTAAAATCACGCTTTCCTAATACCGTATTTGCAGGCTTTTATCTGTTCGATGGAGAGGAATTGATTTTAGGTCCCTTCCAAGGAGGTGTTTCCTGCATCCGTATTGCACTGGGAAAAGGTGTTTGTGGGGAGGCAGCTCATTTTCAGGAAACTGTTCTGGTTGGTGATGTAAGGACTTATCCCAACTATATTTCTTGTGATAGTCGAGCTAAAAGTGAAATTGTTGTGCCGATGGTAAAGAATGGTCAATTACTTGGAGTTCTGGATCTGGATTCTTCAGAGATTGATGATTATAATGCTATGGATCGAGATTATTTGGAACAATTTGTCGCTATTTTGCTTGAAAAAACAGAATGGGACTTTACAATGTTTGGGGAGAAAGCCTAATGTATCAAGCACTTTATCGAAAATATAGAAGTCAAAACTTCTCCCAGTTGGTTGGTCAAGAAGTTGTGGCTAAGACTCTTAAACAAGCAGTAGAACAAGAGAAAATAAGTCATGCCTATCTTTTTTCTGGTCCACGTGGAACGGGAAAAACCAGTGTAGCCAAGATTTTTGCCAAAGCTATGAACTGTCCAAATCAAGTGGGTGGTGAACCTTGCAATAACTGCTATATTTGTCAGGCAGTGACGGACGGTAGTTTAGAAGATGTCATCGAAATGGATGCGGCCTCTAATAATGGGGTAGATGAAATTCGTGAAATTCGTGATAAATCTACTTACGCTCCTAGCCTTGCTCACTATAAGGTTTATATCATAGATGAGGTTCATATGCTGTCTACAGGGGCTTTTAATGCTCTCCTAAAGACACTAGAAGAGCCAACACAGAATGTGGTCTTTATTTTGGCCACTACTGAATTGCACAAGATTCCTGCCACTATTCTATCCCGTGTGCAACGTTTTGAGTTTAAATCAATTAAGACACAGGACATTAAGGAGCATATCCACTATATCTTAGAAAAAGAAAATATCAGTTCTGAACCAGAGGCTGTGGAAATCATTGCCAGACGGGCGGAAGGTGGAATGCGAGACGCCTTGTCTATTTTGGATCAAGCCCTGAGTTTGACACAGGGAAATGAATTGACGACTGCTATCTCTGAAGAAATTACAGGGACTATTAGTCTATCAGCCTTGGATGATTATGTGGCTGCCTTGTCTCAACAGGATGTTCCCAAGGCTTTGTCTTGTTTGAATCTTCTTTTTGACAATGGTAAGAGCATGACTCGTTTTGTGACCGACCTTTTACACTATTTAAGAGACTTGTTAATTGTCCAAACAGGTGGAGAAAACACTCATCATAGTCCAGTCTTTGTAGAAAATTTGGCACTTTCTCAAGAAAATCTGTTTGAAATGATTCGCTTAGCGACAGTCAGTTTAGCAGATATTAAGTCTAGTTTGCAGCCTAAGATTTATGCTGAGATGATGACTATCCGTTTAGTAGAGATTAAGCCTGAACCAGCTCTTTCTGGGGTAGTTGAACATGAAATTTCTGCATTGAGACAGGAAGTTGCCCGTCTCAAACAAGAACTCGCAAATGTGGGAACTGTAGCTAAGCCAATCAGTCCAGTACCTAGTCGTCCAACAGCAGGCAAAACAGTCTATCGTGTGGATCGTAATAAAGTTCAATCTATCCTACAAGAGGCCGTCGAAAATCCTGATTTAGCACGTCAAAATCTGATTCGCTTACAGAATGCCTGGGGAGAGGTGATTGAAAGTCTAGGTGGGCCTGATAAGGCTTTGCTAGTTGGTTCTCAACCGGTTGCGGCCAATGAACACCATGCTATTCTTGCTTTTGAGTCTAACTTCAATGCTGGTCAAACCATGAAACGAGACAATCTCAACACCATGTTTGGCAATATCCTCAGTCAGGCAGCAGGTTTTTCACCTGAGATTTTAGCCATTTCCATGGAGGAATGGAAAGAAGTTCGCGCAGCCTTTTCAGCCAAAGCCAAATCTTCCCAAACTGAAAAAGAAGCAGAAGAAAGCCTGATTCCAGAAGGATTTGAATTTTTGGCTGATAAAATGAAGGTAGAGGAAGACTAAAGAAAGATTTCATGATACAATAAGTTTATGCATAGACAACAATTTATTATCATCGCGCTGTTTACAGCTGCTGAGACCTATTTTTTCAATGAAGCCTGGATGACTGGTCGCTATATTATGGCAGCCTTTTGGGCCATTTTGCTTTTTAGAAATTTCCGAGTCAGTTACTTGATGGGCAAGATTGTAGATGTCATTGACCAGCACTTGAAAGGAAAAGACTAGTCCTCAGCTTCTAGACAAAATCAAAGCCTTTTAGGCTTTTTTTTGTTATACTATAAAAGTATATTTATTGACCTTTTACCGTATTTGCTAGGGAAATCAAGTATGTTTCCAGTAAGAACTGTAAAGGCTTTGAAAAAGAAAGGAACTATCATGTCAGTATTAGAGATCAAAGATCTTCACGTTGAGATTGAAGGAAAAGAAATTTTAAAAGGGGTTAACCTGACCCTTAAAACAGGAGAAATTGCCGCTATCATGGGACCAAATGGTACTGGTAAATCAACTCTTTCTGCCGCTATCATGGGAAACCCGAACTATGAAGTAACAAAGGGTGAAGTCTTGTTTGACGGTGTTAATATTCTTGAGTTGGAAGTAGATGAGCGTGCGCGAATGGGACTTTTCCTTGCTATGCAATACCCATCAGAAATTCCTGGAATTACTAACGCTGAATTTCTTCGTGCAGCCATGAATGCTGGTAAAGAAGACGATGAGAAGATTTCAGTTCGTGAGTTCATTACTAAACTGGATGAGAAAATGGAATTGCTCAACATGAAAGAAGAAATGGCTGAGCGTTACCTCAACGAAGGTTTCTCTGGCGGTGAGAAAAAGCGTAATGAAATTCTTCAACTTTTGATGTTGGAACCAACTTTCGCTCTTTTGGATGAGATTGACTCTGGTCTTGATATTGATGCTCTTAAAGTCGTTTCTAAAGGTGTGAATGCTATGCGTGGTGAAGGCTTTGGTGCTATGATTATCACTCACTACCAACGTCTTTTGAACTACATCACACCTGATGTAGTACACGTGATGATGGAAGGTCGTGTTGTCCTTTCAGGTGGTCCAGAACTGGCAGCGCGTTTGGAACGCGAAGGATACGCAAAATTAGCTGAAGAACTTGGCTACGACTACAAGGAAGAATTGTAATTCCCTCGTATCTTTTAGGAGAAGTAAATGACTAAAGAAAATATTAAACTTTTTTCAGAAATGCACGCTGAACCAAGCTGGTTGGCTGACCTCCGTCAAAAAGCTTTTGATAAGATTGAGAGTTTAGAATTACCAGTTATTGAGCGTGTCAAATTCCACCGTTGGAATCTGGGGGATGGAACGATTACAGAAAATGAGCCATCAGCAAATGTTCCAGATTTCACTGCACTAGATAACCACTTGAAATTGGTGCAAGTAGGAACTCAAACTGTTTTTGAGCAAACTCCAGTTGAGTTGGCTGAACAGGGTGTCGTCTTTACAGACTTCCACTCAGCTTTAGAAGAAATTCCAGAGCTTATTGAGGAATTCTTCATGTCATCTGTTAAGTATGACGATGATAAATTAGCAGCCTACCATACAGCTTATTTCAATAGTGGTGCTGTTCTCTACATTCCTGATAATGTTGAAATTAAAGAGCCAATCGAAGGCATTTTCTACCAAGATAGTGATAGTGATGTGCCGTTTAACAAGCATATTATGATTATCGCTGGTAAGAACAGTAAAATTAGCTATCTTGAACGTTTAGAGTCACGCGGCGAAGGAAGTGCCAAAGCAACTGCTAATATAACAGTAGAAGTCATTGCTCGTTCAGGTGCTCAAGTCAAGTTTGCTGCGATCGACCGTCTAGGTGAAAACGTCACTGCCTACATTAGCCGTCGTGGTAAATTAGGCAACGATGCAAGCATTGACTGGGCGATTGGTGTTATGAACGAAGGCAACGTCGTTGCTGATTTTGATAGTGACTTGATTGGTAACGGTAGCCATGCTGACCTTAAAGTCGTAGCTCTATCAAGTGGCCGTCAGGTGCAAGGGATTGATACTCGCGTAACCAACTACGGCTGCAACTCAATTGGTAATATCCTACAACATGGTGTTATTCTTGAGAAAGCGACTTTGACTTTCAATGGTATTGGCCACATCATCAAGGGTGCCAAGGGAGCAGATGCCCAACAAGAAAGTCGTGTTCTTATGCTTTCAGACCAAGCGCGTTCAGATGCCAACCCAATCCTTTTGATTGATGAAAATGACGTAACTGCAGGACACGCGGCTTCTATCGGTCAGGTAGATCCAGAAGACATGTACTACCTCATGAGCCGTGGCTTGGATAAGGCAACTGCAGAGCGTTTGGTTGTTCGTGGTTTCCTTGGCTCTGTTATCGTTGAGATTCCAGTCAAAGAAGTTCGTGATGAGATGATTGCAACTATCGAAGAAAAATTGTCAAAACGCTAAGGGGAAGCCTATGTTAGATGTAGAGATGATTCGTAAGGATTTTCCAATTTTAGACCAGATTGTCAACGATGAACCATTGGTCTATTTGGACAATGCTGCGACGACACAAAAACCACAAGCAGTTCTGGAAACGATTAATCGCTACTATGAACAGGATAATGCAAATGTTCACCGGGGTGTTCATACCTTGGCAGAACGGGCGACAGCTTCTTATGAGGCGGCTCGTGAAACCATTGCTAAGTTTATCAATGCAGGTTCTACAAAGGAAGTTCTCTTTACCAGAGGAACGACAACCAGTCTTAACTGGGTGGCGTGCTTTGCGGAGGAAGTCTTGACTGAGGGAGACCAGGTCTTGATTTCTGTTATGGAACACCATTCCAATATCATTCCTTGGCAAGAAACTTGTCGCAAGACAGGAGCTGAACTTGTCTATGTCTATCTCAAGGATGGAGCTCTGGATATGGATGATTTGCGAGCTAAATTGACTGATAGAGTCAAGTTTGTTTCCCTTGCTCACGCCTCAAATGTTCTGGGTGTGGTCAATCCAATCAAAGAAATCACTCAATTAGCTCATCAAGTTGGAGCCATTATGGTGGTGGATGGTGCTCAATCTACGCCTCATATGAAGATTGATGTTCAGGACTTGGATGTGGACTTCTTTGCCTTTTCAGGTCACAAGATGGCTGGTCCGACTGGAATCGGTGTTCTTTACGGCAAAGAAAAGTATCTGGAACAAATGTCACCAGTAGAATTTGGCGGCGAAATGATTGATTTCGTTTATGAAGAATCTGCTAGTTGGAAGGAATTACCTTGGAAATTCGAGGCAGGAACTCCTAACATGGCAGGTGCGATTGGACTTGCTGCTGCAGTAGATTATCTTGAAAAGATTGGTATGGATGCCATTGAAGCCCATGAACAGGAACTGATTGAATACGTCTATCCAAAACTGCAGGCGATTGAAGGATTGACCATTTATGGTTCGCAGGACTTGGCTCAACGTTCAGGTGTCATTGCCTTTAACCTAGGTGACCTTCATCCGCACGACCTTGCGACTGCTTTGGATTATGAAGGAGTGGCTGTTCGCGCAGGTCACCATTGCGCTCAACCCTTGCTTCAGTATTTGGATGTTCCAGCAACAGCTCGTGCAAGTTTTTATATCTATAATACCAAGGCAGATTGTGACAAGCTAGTCGATGCCTTACAAAAGACAAAGGAGTTTTTCAATGGCACTTTCTAAACTAGATAGTCTTTATATGGCAGTGGTAGCGGACCATTCGAAAAATCCACATCACCAAGGAAAGTTGGAAGATGCTGAACAAATCAGTCTCAACAATCCGACCTGTGGAGATGTCATCAATCTCTCTGTCAAGTTTGATGCAGATGATCGTTTGGAGGATATCGCTTTTCTAAACTCAGGCTGTACCATCTCAACTGCCTCTGCTAGTATGATGACAGACGCAGTTTTGGGCAAAACCAAACAAGAAATCTTAGAACTTGCGACTATTTTTTCTGAGATGGTTCAAGGGCAAAAAGATGAGCGCCAAGACCAACTTGGTGACGCAGCCTTCTTGTCAGGTGTTGCCAAATTCCCTCAACGAATCAAGTGTGCAACCCTAGCTTGGAATGCTCTTAAGAAAACAATCGAAAATCAAGAAAATCAGTAAGGCAAGTTTCTTTTGTCTTATGAATCAGTAGAAATGAAGAATGAAAGAAAGGATATTATGGCTGAAGAAAGAGTAGAACCAAAACCAATTGACCTTGGTGAATATAAATTTGGTTTCCATGATGATGTAGAGCCTGTCCTATCGACAGGAAAAGGATTGAATGAAGATGTCATTCGTGAGCTATCAGCTGCAAAGGGAGAACCTGAGTGGATGTTAGAGTTCCGTTTGAAGTCTTATGAAACTTTCAAAAAAATGCCCATGCAAACTTGGGGAGCAGACTTGTCAGAGATTGATTTTGATGACTTGATCTACTACCAAAAACCATCTGATAAACCAGCCCGTTCATGGGATGAAGTTCCTGAAAAAATCAAGGAAACCTTTGAACGTATTGGGATTCCGGAAGCTGAGCGTGCTTATCTAGCAGGTGCCTCTGCCCAGTACGAGTCAGAAGTGGTTTACCACAACATGAAGGAAGAGTTCCAAAAATTGGGGATTATCTTTACAGATACGGATTCTGCCCTCAAGGAATACCCAGACTTGTTTAAACAATACTTTGCTAAGTTGGTACCGCCAACAGATAACAAGTTGGCTGCCCTTAACTCAGCAGTATGGTCTGGTGGAACCTTTATCTACGTACCAAAAGGAGTCAAGGTAGATATTCCACTTCAAACTTACTTCCGTATCAACAACGAAAATACTGGTCAGTTTGAACGTACCTTGATTATCGTTGATGAGGGAGCAAGTGTCCATTACGTAGAAGGATGTACAGCACCGACTTATTCAAGTAACAGCTTGCACGCTGCCATTGTAGAAATCTTTGCCTTGGATGGAGCTTACATGCGCTATACAACCATCCAAAACTGGTCTGATAACGTATATAACTTGGTAACCAAACGTGCCAAAGCCTTGAAAGATGCAACTGTTGAGTGGATTGATGGAAACTTGGGTGCCAAAACGACTATGAAATATCCATCTGTATACTTAGATGGAGAAGGAGCGCGCGGTACCATGCTCTCTATCGCCTTTGCTAATGCTGGGCAACACCAAGATACTGGTGCTAAGATGATCCATAATGCTCCACATACCAGCTCGTCCATCGTGTCTAAATCCATCGCTAAAGGTGGAGGAAAGGTTGACTACCGTGGACAAGTAACCTTTAACAAGAACTCTAAGAAATCTGTTTCTCACATTGAGTGTGATACCATTATCATGGATGACTTGTCAGCATCAGATACTATTCCATTTAATGAAATTCACAACTCGCAAGTCGCTTTGGAACACGAAGCCAAGGTTTCAAAAATTTCAGAAGAACAACTCTATTACCTCATGAGTCGTGGATTGTCAGAATCAGAGGCAACTGAAATGATTGTTATGGGATTTGTAGAACCCTTCACAAAAGAACTTCCAATGGAGTATGCTGTTGAGCTTAACCGCTTGATCAGCTACGAAATGGAAGGGTCAGTTGGGTAATAGGAACTAGGAGAAGCAAATGGGATTCTTAAAAAAATTATTTGGTAATATCGAGAAAGCGAATAAAGGCGAAATTTCTGCCGAGGAAATTGTTCCACCTTTCACAATTGATTTGGTAGAAGAAGCTGATGATTATTGGAGACAAATGGAAGAAAATCTCCTTATAAACGCTGTAAAGGCTGTTGGTGGTCCAGAGGCAGTGGAACGTGCTTTTGTTCTTACCAATTTTAAGAAAAATCAAGAAACCTTTGAGCTCTTTTATCAGGTGGATGGTCAATTACTTTCTTGGCGAGAGATGGACGCAAGTGTTGTAGATAAAATCAGCAATCAACTTCTTCCACAAGCATCAGAAGTTGCACAAGCAGTAAATGAGAATTATGAAGAGGCAAATGTACCGGTAATCGACTACGCTATGCTTCAGTTTGAAACTGCAACCATGGCTTGGTTTGGACGGAAGCTTACAACAGCTTCTCCTGAAGCCAAATTGATTTTTGAAGAATTGGTATCTGGTTGGCGCGCTATTTTGGAAAAAGAAGTACTAAATCGTCCATTGGATAGTGACCGTCCGTTTCCCTATTATGAAGTTTAAAAAACAAATATAATGAATTGAAACTGGAATAGTACACTGTGATTTCTAAAACATTTTTAGAAATTAGTTTTCTGTCCCAATAAATTTGTTCAGTTTTTATTTCATTTCACTATAAAATAAAAAATCGCGGTTTAAAATCGCGATTTTTTATAATTTTTCATTGATGAAGCGGATAAACTGATTCCACCAAACTTTTAAGAAGAAGGCTTTTTCAACTTTCTTTTCCGCTACCATTTCGAAACTAGGACGTTCTGTGGTAATGTAACCTTGACCAATCAAGTCCTTGTCTTCATAAGTCAAATGTCCAACCACTGTTCCGGCTTCAAGTGGTGCTGGGATTGCTTTAGAATCAGGTGTGAATTGAACAGATTGGGAAGATTGACTTCCAACACGTTCAATTAAAGAGATATCATCTTTGGCAACGGCAGTGACTGTATCTTCTTTTCCATCTTGTACTGGGGCTTTGCTATCTTGGTAGGCATCGCCTTTTTGAACGATTTTGCGAAGCATGAATGTAGAAGAAATATAATCCATTAGTGAAGATGTAGCTGTAAAACGAGCGTAAGGATTATTGTCCTGATGGTCTGCATTCAAAACAACTGTGATAACCCTCATCCCTTTTTCAACAGTAGTACCAACAAAAGATTCACCAGCTTTGTCTGTTGTTCCTGTCTTGAGTCCGTCAAAACCACCTCGATGAGCAGGCATGCCTTCTAACATGTAGTTTGTCGAAGTGATTGTCATTCCAGCAAAAGTAGAAGAAGGTTTTTTCGTGATTTCCAAGACTTGTGGGTATTTTTTGATGAGATTGCGAGCAACGATAGCGACATCATAAGCACTGAGCTTGTTTTCATCATCTTTTTTAGATCCTGGGTAAATGTTATCCCCTAAAGTCTCATTGTTAAGACCCGTCGTATTGACAACAGTGGCATCCTGAATGCCCCATTCCAAGAGCTTTGCCCTCATCATATCGACGAAATCTTTTTCTGAGCCAGCAATTTTTTCAGCTAACGCAATAGCTGCACTGTTAGCACTGGATACTAGGGTTGCTTCCAGTAGTTGTTCGACGGTATAATTACGAGCCTCCATAGGAACGTTACTCGCTTCAGAATTTGTCGTTAATTTGTATGGATAATCAGAGATATCTACCGGAGTTGATAGTGTAATACTACCGTTTTCCAAGGCTTCATAGACAAGATAAACAGTAATCAATTTTGTGATCGAAGCAATTTCAACTGGCTGGGTTGCATCTTTCTCATAGAGAATTTTACCGGTATTTGCCTCAACAGCAATTGCATGTTTAGCAGCAATATTAAAATCTTGAGCATCAACAGTAGATGCTGCCCCAATAACGGAAAGGCTTAGGAGAGTTAAAATTATTTTTTTCATAGTAAGTTTATTCTATCATAAAGAAAAAAATATTCCCAGTTTCATGATATAAGAAAGAAGCTTTTTTGAAAGTGTGGTAAAATAGATGAATGGAGGTACTTCATGTTTCGTAAGAATAAATTATTTTTTTGGACCAGTGAGATTTTACTATTAACCATCATCTTTTATTTATGGAGACAGATGGGTGGGATTATAACGCCTTTTGTAAGTGTCGCAAACACTATAATGATTCCCTTTCTTTTAGGTGGTTTTTTATATTATTTGACCAATCCTATTGTAAATTTTTTACAAAAGTATTTCAAAATTAACCGTATCATTGGTATTCTACTAACCTTGTGCGCCTTGGTTTGTGGGCTAGTTATTGGGGTCGTCTATCTCTTACCGATTTTGATTAATCAGCTGACAAGTTTGATTGCTACAAGTCAGACAATCTACAGTCGTCTGCAAGATTTGATTATCGATTTATCCACTTATCCAGCCTTTCAAAATTTAGATATTCAAGCGACTATTCAACAGTTAAATCTCTCTTATGTAGATATTCTACAGAATATCCTAAATAGTGTAACGAATAGTGTTGGAAGTGTCTTATCTGCGCTCTTTAGTACTGTTTTGATTATTATCATGACACCTGTATTTTTAATTTATTTTTTGTTAGATGGCCACAAATTCTTGCCGATGCTTGAGCGTACTGTTTTAAAGCGAGATAAGTTGCATATTACAGGTCTTTTAAAAAATTTGAATACTACAATTGCTCGATATATTAGTGGAGTTGCTATTGATGCGATTATTATTGGTTGTTTGGCCTTTATCGGATATAGCGTGATTGGTTTGAAATACGCTTTGGTCTTTGCCATCTTTTCAGGATTGGCCAATCTCATTCCTTATGTTGGACCAAGTATTGGTTTGATTCCGATGATTATCGCCAATGTCTTTACTGATCCTCATAGAATGCTGATTGCAGTTGTTTATATGTTGATTATTCAACAAGTAGATGGGAACATCCTTTACCCTCGAATCGTTGGTGGAGTGATGAAGGTTCATCCAATTACGATTTTAGTATTACTTTTGTTATCAAGTAATATCTATGGTGTCATTGGCATGATTGTCGCAGTACCAACCTATTCTATCTTAAAAGAAATTTCTAAGTTTTTATCACGTTTGTATGAAAATCATAAAATAATGAAAGAACGAGAAAGAGAATTAGCTAAGTAAAAATCAGGAAATTCCTGATTTTTCTTTTTCATTAAAGAAGTGATGGGAGTAGAAATACCGTTTAGATTAGTAGATTAAGAATAATTCACAAAAACTTTGTAAAACACTTGCAATTTAGCTGAAATTTGATAAAATAGTAAGGAAAGTTAGACTGTATTGCCTACTGTCTATCTATAAAATATATTTTATTGGAGGCTTTTACTCAAATGGCAAAAGAAAAATACGATCGTAGTAAACCACACGTTAACATTGGTACTATCGGACACGTTGACCACGGTAAAACTACCCTAACTGCAGCTATCACAACTGTTTTGGCACGTCGCTTGCCTTCATCAGTTAACCAACCTAAAGACTATGCGTCTATCGATGCTGCTCCAGAAGAACGCGAACGCGGTATCACAATCAATACTGCGCACGTTGAGTACGAAACTGAAAAACGTCACTACGCTCACATCGACGCTCCAGGACACGCGGACTACGTTAAAAACATGATCACTGGTGCCGCTCAAATGGACGGAGCTATCCTTGTAGTAGCTTCAACTGACGGACCAATGCCACAAACTCGTGAGCACATCCTTCTTTCACGTCAGGTTGGTGTTAAACACCTTATCGTCTTCATGAACAAAGTTGACTTGGTTGACGACGAAGAATTGCTTGAATTGGTTGAAATGGAAATCCGTGACCTATTGTCAGAATACGACTTCCCAGGTGACGATCTTCCAGTTATCCAAGGTTCAGCTCTTAAAGCTCTTGAAGGTGACACTAAATACGAAGACATCGTTATGGAATTGATGAACACAGTTGATGAGTACATCCCAGAACCAGAACGTGACACTGACAAACCATTGCTTCTTCCAGTCGAAGACGTATTCTCAATTACTGGACGTGGTACAGTTGCTTCAGGACGTATCGACCGTGGTATCGTTAAAGTCAACGACGAAATCGAAATCGTTGGTATCAAAGAAGAAACTCAAAAAGCAGTTGTTACTGGTGTTGAAATGTTCCGTAAACAACTTGACGAAGGTCTTGCCGGAGATAACGTAGGTGTCCTTCTTCGTGGTGTTCAACGTGATGAAATCGAACGTGGACAAGTTATCGCTAAACCAGGTTCAATCAACCCACACACTAAATTCAAAGGTGAAGTCTACATCCTTACTAAAGAAGAAGGTGGACGTCACACTCCATTCTTCAACAACTACCGTCCACAATTCTACTTCCGTACTACTGACGTTACAGGTTCAATCGAACTTCCAGCAGGTACTGAAATGGTAATGCCTGGTGATAACGTGACAATCGACGTTGAGTTGATCCACCCAATCGCCGTAGAACAAGGTACTACATTCTCTATCCGTGAGGGTGGACGTACTGTTGGTTCAGGTATGGTTACAGAAATCGAAGCTTAATTCGATTTAGTTCCCAGAAGAACAATTATTTAAGTCAGACACTAAAAGAATCTTGCTTTGCAAGGTTCTTTTTTTCTGATATTGAACTAAAATTGAAGAATTGTACACAAAAAGCTCTATACACTTGATGGGCATAGAGCAAACGGAGCTTTATCTGATATAGAGTTCTTGGTTTTTCAAGACAATTTCACGTACACTTGCAAACTTCTTAAGTTTTTTGATTTCTTCTGGATGAGTGACGAGAGTGATAACGTAACCTTCCTTGCCCATACGACCAGTACGGCCAGCACGGTGAGTGTAGGTTTCGCTATCTCTAGGAACATCAAAGTTTACGACACATTCGAGGCTATCGATATCAATTCCACGAGCCAGAAGGTCTGTTGCGAGAAGTAGGGTTAGTTGCTTGTCTTTAAACTTTTCTAAGATGACTTTTCTGAACTTGACATTGACATCACTAGCGAGGGAAACAGCCAAGATATCCCGATACTGTAGTTTTTCTTCTGCACTTCCAAGGTCTGATAGGCTGTTAAAGAAGACAAGACCTCGGAAATCCTCTACATGAGCCAGTTTTCGTAGCATATCCACTCGGTGACGTTGATCTACCTGCATGTAGAAATGCTGGATATTGTCCAGTTTTTGATCAGAGAGATCAATGGTTCGCGTGCTAGATGCAATCTTTTCTTGGTCAAACTTGGTCGTCGCACTCATGTAGACCAGTTGGTGGTCACGCGGTGCGTAGTGAGTGATTTTCTCAACAAAGTGTATCTGAGAATCATCTAGTAATTGGTCAAATTCATCCAGGATGATGGTTTCCACATTCATCATCTTGATTTTTTTCAATTTAATCAACTCAAAGATACGGCCAGGTGTTCCAATCAGAATTTCTGGTCCTTTTTTTAGGCGCTCAATTTGACGTTTCTGACTTGAACCTGATAAGAAGAGCTGGGCAGTCAAGCCGATAGCTTCTGCCCACGTTTTACACACTTCAAAAATCTGTCCAGCAAGTTCTGTATTTGGTGCTAGAATCAAGAGTTGTTGGGCTTTTTTCTTTTGTAGTCTGAGAAGACTTGGTAAGAGATAAGCGAGGGTCTTGCCTGTTCCTGTTGGGCTTACTCCTAGAAGATTTTCACCTGCAAGAAGGGGCTCAAATAGTTGAGTTTGAATGGGGGTGAATTCTTGGAAAGCGAGTTGGTCACTTAGTTCTTGCCATTCAGTCGGTAGTTTGGTTTTCATTTTTCTGCCTCAAATCTAATGCCAGCAGTCTGGCGCATGGTATATAGTAGCTCATGAACAGAACTTGCATCTTCCAGCCAAGTTTGGTAGAGATTCAGATCTGGTTGTTGGATCATTTGTGCAAATGCAGCGACTTCTACAGTCATCGTATGAGGAGCCTGTTGAATAGGAAGCTGGATTTGATTGCTTTGGTGGTCGGTAAAAATAGCCGAGCGAACATGCTCGATGGTGTTGAGGGTCAAGGTACCATCTGTCGTATAAATTTCGCAAGGAAGATTGGAAGTGATGTTTTTCCCAGCCTTGATATGAACTTGAAAATCAGGGTAAAAGAGGATTCCGTCTCCATTCAGGTCCATGCTATTGTCAAGCTGTTGAGCCTGATAGGTCGCGTTCTCAGCTTTTCCAAAGAGACGAACGGCAGCGTAGAGGGGATAAATCCCCAAATCCATGAGAGCACCGCCAGCAAAACGATCTGAGAAGACATTAGGTGTCTCCCCAGCCAACAAGTTAGGCATTTTGGAAGAATACTTAGCATAGTTGAAATCTGCCCCTAAAATTTGCTTGTCTGCTAAAAAGTTTTTGATAGTTATAAAAGCTTTTTCATGGTAATTGCGAGCTGCTTCGAATATAAAACAGTGATTTTTCTCAGCTGTATGTCTCAAATCTAGCCATTCTTGTGGCTGAGTGACAGCTGGTTTTTCAAGAATGACGTGTTTACCTGCAGACAAGGCAGCTTTTGCCTGAGCAAAATGCAAGGAATTTGGACTGGCAATATAGACCACATCAAAGGAGCTCTTGAAGAAGTCTTCTAATTGATCAAAGAGTTGGATATCCTGATAGCGAGAAGCAAAGGTTGCCGCAGTTTCTAGTTTTCTAGAATAGACTGCGACCAGCTTGTATTCTCCACTGGTATGGGCTGCTTCTATGAAGTGGTGGCTGATAGCCCCTGTTCCGATGACACCTAATTTAAGCATAGTTACTCCTTTTCCAATTTCAAATCCTTCTTTCATTATAACATAGATAGACAGGACTATCCAACAGAGGGGAAAAAATTTCAAATAAGCTACTAGGTCTTTTCCAAAGAAAGTGGTACAATAATGAGATGAGTAAATGAAATGGGAGGGAAAATGAGGTTATTACCGATAAGAAAAATATCACGTCAGTCTAAGAGGCTAGCGCTTTTTTTGACTTTTTGTGCAGGTTATGTAGATGCCTATACGTTTATTGTGCGAGGGAACACTCTTGTAGCTGGACAAACTGGGAATGTCGTCTTTCTTTCAGTAGAATTAATCCAAAATAATGTTTCAGATGTTAGGGACAAGGTTCTCACCTTGCTAGCTTTTATGATGGGGGTCTTTTTATTAACTGTTTATAAGGAAAAATTGAGAATTGTGAAAAAACCGATTCTGTCACTGATTCCTTTGGCAATCTTATCAATCATTATTGGTTTTGTGCCGCAAACTGTGGATAATATCTATCTAGTACCACCCTTGGCCTTCTGTATGGGACTGGTGACAACTGCTTTTGGAGAAGTGTCGGGTATTGCCTATAATAACGCTTTTATGACAGGAAATATCAAGCGGACCATGCTGGCTTTTGGAGATTATTTCCGAACCAAGCACACACCTTTTTTGCGTGAAGGATTTATATTTGTTAGCCTGCTTAGTAGTTTTGTCCTTGGCGTTGTCTTTTCAGCCTATTTGACGATTTTCTATCATGAAAAGACTATTCTTGGTGTTCCTATTATGATGAGTATTTTTTACCTCAGTATGCTTTTTGCCTCGTGGCGGAAAAAAGTAAAAGAAAAAGCTTCATTTTAGGTGTTATTACTTGTAAGAAAATAGGAGATATGCTATACTTGAAGAGTTGACTATGCACGTTCCTGTGCAACCGCACGAACATCGTTGCTCGTCGTATAACAAATTTAAACTTCGTCATTGTCGCCTTGCCTAACATAAGTTATGCCTTCGGCTCAATTCCTAGTTTATTCTTTGTTATACTTAGAGCTCTTCTTTTAAGTGGTTCGTCCCACGATGCTAGGCGAGTCTTCACAAAAAATTCGGGGAAACCCATAAAAATCATAGGAGGTGCATAATGAGCACATACGCAATTATCAAAACTGGCGGAAAACAAGTTAAAGTTGAAGTTGGTCAAGCAGTTTACGTTGAAAAATTGAACGTTGAAGCTGGTCAAGAAGTTACTTTTAACGAAGTTGTTCTTGTTGGTGGTGAAAACACTGTTGTCGGAACTCCACTTGTTGCTGGAGCTACTGTAGTTGGAACTGTTGAAAAACAAGGAAAACAAAAGAAAGTTGTTACTTACAAGTACAAACCTAAAAAAGGTAGCCACCGTAAACAAGGTCACCGTCAACCATATACTAAAGTTGTCATCAACGCAATCAACGCTTAATTTTAAGGAGAACACATGATACAGGCAGTCTTTGAGAGAGCCGAAGATGGCGAGCTGAGGAGTGCGGAAATTACTGGACACGCCGAGAGTGGCGAATACGGCTTAGATGTCGTGTGTGCATCGGTTTCTACGCTTGCCATTAACTTTATCAATTCCATTGAAAAATTTGCAGGCTATGAACCAATCTTAGAATTAAACGAAGATGAAGGTGGCTATCTGATGGTTGAAATTCCAAAAGATCTTCCTTCACACCAGAGAGAAATGACCCAGTTATTCTTTGAATCATTTTTCTTAGGTATGGCAAACTTATCGGAGAACTCTTCAGAGTTCGTCCAAACCAGAGTTATCACAGAAAACTAACACGGAGGAAAACATTATGTTAAAAATGACTCTTAGCAACTTGCAACTTTTCGCCCACAAAAAAGGTGGAGGTTCTACATCAAACGGACGTGATTCACAAGCAAAACGTCTTGGAGCTAAAGCAGCTGACGGACAAACTGTAACAGGTGGATCAATCCTTTACCGTCAACGTGGTACACACATCTACCCTGGTGTAAACGTTGGACGTGGTGGAGACGATACTTTGTTCGCTAAAGTTGAGGGCGTAGTACGCTTTGAACGTAAAGGACGCGATAAAAAACAAGTTTCTGTTTACCCAATCGCAAAATAAAAAGGTCCAGTGAACCTTTTTATCCCGAGCCTTGAAGTATAAAGGCGAGGAAGCTAGAAGTAGCATTAAATAAGGCTTTCCGAGATTTCGGAGAGCCTCTTTTTTTGTTTTGGTACCCACGCTGGTACCCATATTTAAAATCCTATATATGAAGCGAACTTGTTAGCTACTTTATCTGTTGTTGAAAAATTATAATCTAGTAGAATTTTTACAGTAATGAATTTTATAAAGGAATAAGATATTGCAAAAATTGCTAAGGTTTGATATTATAATTTTATCTTAGTGAGCTAGCAGAAATATGGAAAGGATGTGAAGCTGTATGAAAAAGATGATCACCATGATAGTCTGTTCAATCTCATTTCTTGTTCTATCTGCTTGTGTCAGTAAGAAAAAACTTATTCTTCCTGAACCTGAAACGGTCTCTGTAATTTCCTTGAAGAAAAAAATTTCTGAAGATGTTAAAACTATAAACAAGAGAGAAGAAATTTCAAAATTGATTGAGGAGATACAGAAACAGTCCAAATCTACAACTTTTGAGAGTTTCAATGATCAACCGACAAATGATAAAGATTACATCATTATCAAATTCACTCATCAGAATGAGGAAAAGGATAGTGTAGCCTATCTATACACTATGAAAGAAAAACAGTTTATTGAACAACCTTATGTTGGGATTTGGGAAGTAAGTCCAGATATAGCGAATAGGGTTGAAGAAGCTTATTCTAGTTGATTTATAGAATAAAAGAAATTTTTAGAGAGTTTTCTTGTATCATGTTTTAAACGGTAAATCAACAAGATTTGCTGTTTTTATTTGTTTGAAATAAAATGAGGACTGAAAAAAGATATCATTCTAATTCTTGTATTGAGGTATTAGAGTATTCGCTTAGACTTGAAAATTTCCAGACTTTTTTCCTTTTTGGAAAACTTCTAAAATATGGTATAATGAAAAGATAAAGAAGTTGGGGGTAGAAGATGAACATTCAACAATTACGCTATGTTGTGGCTATTGCGAATAGCGGTACTTTTCGTGAAGCTGCTGAAAAGATGTATGTTAGTCAGCCGAGTCTGTCTATTTCTGTTCGTGATTTGGAAAAAGAGTTGGGCTTTAAGATTTTCCGTCGGACCAGCTCAGGGACTTTCTTGACCCGTCGTGGTATGGAATTCTATGAAAAAGCGCAAGAATTGGTTAAAGGATTTGATATTTTTCAAAATCAGTATGCCAATCCTGAGGAAGAAAAAGATGAATTTTCAATTGCTAGTCAGCACTATGACTTCTTGCCACCAACCATTACGGCTTTCTCAGAGCGCTATCCTGACTATAAGAACTTCCGTATTTTTGAATCAACTACTGTTCAAATCTTAGACGAAGTAGCCCAAGGGCATAGTGAGATTGGGATTATCTACCTTAACAATCAAAATAAAAAGGGTATTATGCAACGGGTTGAAAAGCTAGGCTTAGAGGTCATTGAATTGATTTCCTTCCATACCCACATTTATCTCCGCGAGGGGCATCCTTTGGCTCAGAAAGAGGAATTGGTTATGGAGGATTTAGCTGATCTACCAACGGTTCGTTTCACTCAAGAGAAAGATGAGTACCTTTATTATTCAGAGAACTTTGTTGATACCAGTGCGAGCTCGCAGATGTTCAATGTGACAGACCGTGCTACTTTGAATGGTATTTTGGAGCGGACGGACGCTTATGCAACAGGTTCCGGATTTTTAGATAGTGACAGTGTCAATGGGATTACAGTCATTCGTCTCAAGGATAACCTAGATAATCGCATGGTCTATGTTAAACGTGAAGAAGTGGAGCTGAGTCAAGCTGGGACTCTCTTTGTAGAAGTCATGCAAGAATATTTTAATCAGAAGAGGAAATCATGAAAAAAAGAGGAATAGTGGCAGTCATTGTACTACTTTTGATTGGGCTTGATCAGTTGGTAAAATCCTATATCGTCCAGCAGATTCCACTGGGTGAAGTACGCTCTTGGATTCCCAATTTCGTTAGTTTGACCTACCTGCAAAATCGAGGTGCAGCCTTTTCTATCTTACAAGATCAGCAGTTGTTATTCGCTGTCATTACCCTGGTTGTCGTGGTAGGTGCCATTTGGTATCTACATAAACACATGGAGGACTCATTCTGGATGGTCTTGGGTTTGACCTTGATTATCGCAGGTGGTCTTGGAAACTTTATTGACAGGGTAAGTCAGGGCTTTGTTGTGGATATGTTTCACTTGGACTTTATCAATTTTGCAATTTTCAATGTGGCAGATAGCTATCTGACTGTTGGAGTGATTATTTTATTGATTGTAATGCTAAAAGAGGAAATAAATGGAAATTAAAATTGAAACTGGTGGCCTGCGTTTAGATAAGGCTTTGTCGGATTTGACAGAATTATCACGTAGTCTCGCGAATGAACAAATCAAATCAGGACAGGTCTTGGTTAATGGTCAAGTCAAGAAAGCTAAATACACAGTTCAAGAGGGTGATATCGTCACTTACCATGTACCAGAGCCGGAGGTCTTAGAGTATGTGGCTGAGAATCTTCCGCTAGATATCATCTACCAAGATGAGGATGTGGCCGTCGTTAACAAACCTCAGGGGATGGTGGTGCATCCGAGTGCTGGTCATACTAGTGGAACTCTAGTAAATGCCCTTATGTATCATATTAAGGACTTGTCGGGTATCAATGGGGTTCTACGCCCAGGAATTGTTCATCGTATTGATAAGGATACGTCTGGCCTTCTCATGATTGCTAAAAATGATGAGGCGCATCTAGCACTTGCCCAAGAACTCAAGGATAAGAAGTCTCTCCGCAAATATTGGGCGATTATTCATGGGAATTTGCCTAATGATCGCGGTGTGATTGAAGCGCCGATTGGCCGTAGTGAAAAAGACCGGAAGAAACAGGCTGTGACTGCTAAAGGAAAGCCTGCAGTGACCCGTTTCCACGTCTTAGAACGCTTTGGTGATTATAGCTTGGTAGAGTTGCAGCTAGAGACAGGTCGCACTCATCAGATTCGTGTCCATATGGCTTATATTGGCCATCCAATCGCTGGTGATGAAGTTTATGGTCCTCGTAAGACTTTGAAAGGACATGGACAATTTCTTCATGCCAAGACTCTAGGATTTACTCATCCGAGAACAGGTGAGACCTTAGAATTTACAGCAGATATCCCAGAGATTTTTAAGGAAACATTGGAGAGATTGAGAAAGAATTAGACGTGAAAAAAGGTTGAGATGACTTGTCTCGACCTTTTTCCTATCAACTCTTTTCTATTTCCTGCCATTCATGTTATAATGGATAAATATGAAGAATCGGAGTGAGACTATGAAATACAAACGGATTGTCTTTAAGGTGGGGACTTCTTCTCTGACGAATGAGGATGGAAGTTTATCACGTAGTAAGGTAAAGGCTATTACCCAGCAGTTGGCTATGCTGCACGAGGCTGGTCATGAATTGATTTTGGTGTCTTCAGGTGCCATTGCGGCTGGTTTTGGGGCCTTAGGATTTAAAAAGCGTCCGACTAAGATTGCTGATAAACAGGCTTCAGCAGCGGTAGGACAGGGTCTTTTGTTGGAAGAATACACAACCAATCTTCTCTTGCGCCAAATCGTTTCTGCACAAATCTTGCTGACCCAGGATGATTTTGTGGATAAGCGCCGTTATAAGAATGCCCATCAGGCTTTGTCAGTTCTACTTAGCCGTGGGGCGATTCCTATTATTAATGAGAATGACAGTGTCGTTATTGATGAGCTCAAGGTTGGGGACAATGATACTCTGAGTGCGCAGGTAGCGGCCATGGTCCAAGCTGACCTTTTGGTCCTCTTGACAGACGTAGACGGTCTCTATACTGGAAATCCTAATTCAGATCCAAGAGCCAAACGCTTGGAGCGAATCGAGACCATCAATCGTGAGATTATTGATATGGCTGGTGGTGCCGGTTCTTCAAACGGAACTGGGGGCATGCTGACAAAAATCAAAGCTTCCACCATTGCGACGGAATCAGGAGTTCCTGTTTTTATCTGCTCATCCTTGAAGGCGGATGCCATGATTGAAGCAGCTGAGGAGACCAAGGATGGTTCCTACTTTGTTGCGCAAGAGAAGGGACTTCGTACCCAAAAACAATGGCTTGCCTTCTATGCTCAGAGTCAAGGTTCTATTTGGGTTGATAAAGGGGCTGCAGAAGCTCTCTCTCAACATGGAAAGAGTCTTCTCTTATCTGGTATCGTTGAAGCAGAAGGATCCTTTTCTTACGGTGATATCGTGACAGTATTTGACAAGGAAAGTGGAAAATCACTTGGAAAAGGACGCGTGCAATTTGGTGCATCTGCTTTGGAGGATATGTTGCGTTCTCAAAAAGCCAAGGGAGTCTTGATTCACCGTGATGACTGGATTTCCATTACTCCTGAAATCCAACTACTCTTTACAGAATTTTAGAGGTAAACTATGGTAAGTACACAAGAACAATTTGAACAGGTACAGGCTGTTAAAAAATCGATCAACACAGCTAGTGAAGAGGTGAAAAACCAAGCTTTGCTAGCCATGTCTGATCATTTATTAGTAGCTACTGAGGAAATTTTAGCGGCCAATGCCCTTGATATGGAGGCGGCCAAGGGTAAAATCTCAGATGTGATGTTGGATCGTCTTTATTTGGATGCAGGGCGCATAGAAGCAATGGCAACTGGGATTCGTGAAGTGGTTGCTTTACCAGATCCAATCGGTGAAGTTTTAGAAACAAGTCAGCTTGAAAATGGCTTAGTGATCACCAAAAAACGTGTGGCTATGGGTGTTATCGGTATTATCTATGAAAGTCGTCCAAATGTGACGTCTGACGCGGCTGCTCTGGCTATCAAGAGTGGGAATGCGGTTGTTCTTCGTAGTGGGAAGGATGCCTATCAAACAGCCCATGCCATTGTCACAGCCTTAAAGAAGGGCTTGGAGACAACGACTATTCACCCAGATGTGATTCAACTAGTGGAAGATACTAGCCGTGAAAGTAGCTACGCCATGATGAAGGCAAAGGGCTATCTAGACCTTCTTATTCCTCGTGGAGGAGCTGGCTTGATTAATGCGGTGGTCGAAAATGCGATTGTACCTGTTATCGAGACAGGAACTGGTATTGTCCATGTTTATGTGGATAAGGATGCAGATGAAGACAAGGCTCTGTCTATCATCAATAATGCCAAAACCAGTCGTCCTTCTGTCTGCAATGCCATGGAGGTTCTACTTGTTCATGAAGACAAGGCAGCAAGCTTCCTTCCTCGCTTGGAGAAAGTTCTGGTTTCAGAGCGTAAAGAAGCTGGGTTGGAACCAATTCAATTCCGCTTGGATAGCAAAGCAAGCCAGTTTGTTTCAGGTCAAGTAGCTGAGGCCCAAGACTTTGACACCGAGTTTTTAGACTATGTGCTAGCTGTTAAGGTTGTGAGCAGTTTAGAAGAAGCGGTTGAGCATATTGAAGCCCACAGTACCCATCATTCGGACGCAATTGTGACGGAAAATGCAGATGCGGCAGCTTACTTTACAGATCAAGTGGACTCTGCAGCGGTTTATGTCAATGCCTCAACTCGTTTCACAGATGGTGGCCAATTTGGTCTGGGTTGTGAAATGGGAATTTCTACTCAGAAACTGCACGCACGTGGTCCCATGGGCTTGAAGGAATTGACTAGCTACAAATATGTGGTTACTGGTGACGGACAGATAAGGGAGTAAGAGATGAAGATTGGATTTATCGGTTTGGGGAATATGGGTGCTAGTTTGGCCAAGTCTGTTTTGCAGGCCAAGACGGGTGCTCAGATTCTCCTTGCCAATCGTAGTCAAGCTAAGGTGGATGCTTTCATCGCCAACTTCGGTGGTCAGACTTCTAGCAATGACGAAATCTTTGCAGAAGCAGATGTGATTTTTCTAGGAGTTAAGCCTGCTCAGTTTTCTGAACTGCTTTCTCAATACCAGACCATCCTTGAAAAAAGAGAAAGTCTTCTTTTGATTTCCATGGCAGCTGGATTGACTTTAGAAAAACTAGCAAGTCTTATCCCAAATCAACACAGAATTATTCGTATGATGCCAAATACTCCTGCTTCTATCGGTCAAGGAGTGATTAGCTATGCCTTGTCTTCTAATTGCAGGGCTGAGGACAGTGAGCTATTTTGTCAGCTTTTATCCAAGGCTGGTCTCTTGGTTGAACTGGGAGAAGGCTTAATCGACGCAGCGACAGGTCTTGCAGGCTGTGGACCGGCCTTTGTCTATCTCTTTATCGAAGCCTTGGCAGATGCAGGTGTTCAGACGGGATTGCCACGGGAAATAGCACTGAAAATGGCAGCCCAAACTGTGGTAGGAGCTGGGCAATTGGTCCTAGAAAGCCAAGAACATCCTGGGGTCTTAAAAGATCAAGTTTGTAGCCCAGGCGGTTCGACTATCGCTGGTGTAGCAAGCCTAGAAGCGCATGCTTTTCGAGGAACGGTCATGGATGCAGTTCATCAAGCCTACAAACGAACACAAGAACTGGGTAAATAAGAGGTAGTTTTGTCTGCCTCTTTTATGGTGGTTGATACTCTTCGAAAATCAAATTCAAACCATGTCAACGTCGCCTTGCCGTAGATATATGTAACTGACTTCGTCAGTCTTATCTACAACCTCAAAGCAGTGCTTTGAGCAACCTGCGGCTAGTTTCCTAGTTTGCTCTTTGATTTTCATTGAGTATGAAATGAGAAGACAAAAAGATTGTCACAAACCCCTATTTTTTTGATAGAATAGAAGTAGTAAAAAAGAAATGAGTTAGACATGTCAAAAGGATTTTTAGTCTCTCTTGAGGGACCAGAGGGAGCAGGAAAGACCAGTGTTTTAGAGGCTCTGCTCCCAATTTTAGAGGAAAAAGGGGTAGAGGTGCTGACAACCCGAGAACCTGGTGGAGTCTTGATTGGGGAGAAGATTCGGGAAGTAATTTTGGATCCGAGTCATACTCAGATGGATGCGAAGACAGAACTCCTTCTCTATATCGCCAGTCGCAGGCAGCACTTGGTGGAAAAAGTTCTTCCAGCACTTGAAGCTGGTAAGTTGGTCATTATGGACCGCTTCATTGATAGTTCTCTTGCCTATCAGGGATTTGGTCGTGGCTTAGATATTGATGCCATTGATTGGCTAAATCAGTTTGCGACAGATGGCCTTAAACCTGATTTGACACTCTATTTTGACATCGAGGTGGAAGAAGGACTAGCTCGCATTGCTGCTAATAGCAATCGCGAGGTCAATCGTTTGGACTTGGAAGGTTTGGACTTGCATAAAAAAGTCCGTCAAGGCTATCTTTCTCTTCTGGACAAAGAAGGAAATCGCATTGTCAAGATTGATGCTAGTCTCCCTTTGGAGCAAGTTGTGGAAACTACCAAGGCTGTCTTGTTTGACAGAATGGGCTTGGCCAAATGAAACAAGATCAACTAAAGGCCTGGCAGCCAGATCAGTTTGACCGCTTTGTCCGTATCCTAGAACAAGACCAGCTCAATCACGCCTATCTCTTTTCAGGTTTCTTTGGAAGCTTGGAAATGGCGCAATTTTTAGCTAAGAGCCTCTTTTGTACAGATAAAGTAGGTGTGTTGCCATGTGAGAAATGTCGGAATTGTAAGCTGATCGAACAGGGAGAGTTTCCAGATGTTACCTTGATTAAGCCAGTCAATCAGGTCATCAAGACAGAACGCATTCGGGAATTGGTGGGACAGTTTTCTCAAGCAGGGATTGAAAGCCAGCAGCAGGTCTTTATTATCGAGCAAGCTGAGAAGATGCACCCCAACGCAGCCAATTCTCTGCTCAAGGTCATAGAAGAACCCCAGAGTGAGGTTTATATTTTCTTCTTGACCAGCGATGAGGAAAAGATTTTACCGACAATCCGAAGTCGGACCCAGATTTTCCACTTTAAAAAGCAAGAAGAAAAGCTCATCTCGCTCTTAGAACAAATGGGATTGGTTAAGAAAAAGGCGATCCTTTTAGCTCAGTTTAGTCAATCGCGAGCTGAAGCAGAGAAGTTAGCCAATCAGGCAAGCTTTTGGACCTTGGTTGATGAAAGTGAACGCCTGCTGACTTGGTTAGTGGCTAAGAAAAAAGAAAGTTATTTGCAAGTTGCCAAACTAGCTAGCTTGGCAGATGATAAGGAAAAACAAGATCAGGTTTTACGGATTCTTGAAGTCCTTTGTGGACAAGATATCCTACAAGCAAGAGTAAGACTGATTTTACAAGATTTGTTAGAAGCTAGAAAAATGTGGCAAGCCAATGTCAGCTTTCAAAATGCCATGGAATATCTGGTCTTAAAAGAAATGTAAACTCATACTCTTCGAAAATCTCTTCAAACTACGTTAACGTCGCCTTGCCGTATAGATGTTACTGACTTCGTCAGTCTTATCCGGCAACCTCAAAGCAGTGCTTTGAGCAGCTTGCGGCTAGTTTCCTAGTTTGCTCTTTGATTTTCATTTAGTATTAAAAATGAACGATATAGAAAGGAAAGGGCTGTTTTATGGACAAAAAAGAATTATTTGATGCACTAGATGATTTTTCCCAACAGTTATTGGTAACCTTAGCCGATGTGGAAGCCATCAAGAAAAATCTCAAGAGCCTAGTAGAGGAAAATACAGCTCTTCGCTTGGAAAATAGTAAGTTGCGCGAACGCTTGGGTGAGGTGGAAGCAGATGCTCCCGTCAAGGCCAAGCATGTTCGCGAAAGTGTCCGTCGGATTTATAAAGATGGTTTTCACGTTTGTAATGATTTTTATGGTCAACGTCGAGAACAGGACGAAGAATGTATGTTCTGTGATGAGTTGTTATACAGGGAGTAGGCATGCAGATTCAAAAAAGTTTTAAGGGACAGTCTCCCTATGGCAAGCTGTATCTAGTGGCAACGCCGATTGGCAATCTAGATGATATGACTTTTCGCGCTATTCAGACCTTGAAAGAAGTGGATTGGATTGCTGCTGAAGACACGCGCAATACAGGTCTTTTGCTCAAGCATTTTGATATTTCCACCAAGCAAATCAGTTTTCATGAGCACAATGCCAAAGAAAAAATTCCTGATTTAATTGGTTTCTTGAAAGCAGGACAAAGTATTGCTCAGGTATCCGATGCGGGTCTGCCTAGTATTTCTGACCCAGGGCATGATTTGGTTAAGGCTGCCATTGAGGAAGATATTGCTGTTGTTACAGTTCCTGGTGCCTCTGCAGGGATTTCTGCCTTGATTGCCAGTGGCCTAGCGCCACAGCCACATATCTTTTACGGTTTTTTACCCAGAAAATCAGGCCAGCAAAAGCAATTTTTCGACTTGAAAAAAGACTATCCAGAAACCCAGATTTTCTATGAATCTCCCCATCGTGTGGCAGATACGTTAGAAAATATGCTAGAAGTCTATGGTGACCGCTCGGTCGTCTTGGTTAGAGAATTGACCAAAATCTATGAAGAATACCAAAGAGGTACAATTTCTGAATTGCTGGAAAGCATCTCTGAAACGCCACTTAAGGGAGAATGCCTTCTCATTGTTGAAGGTGCCAGTCAGGATGTGGAGGAAAAAGACGAGGAGGACTTGTTCTTAGAAATCCAAGTCCGCATCCAGCAAGGCATGAAGAAAAATCAAGCTATCAAGGAAGTAGCTAAGATTTACCAGTTGAATAAAAGCCAGCTATACGCTGCCTATCACGATTGGGAAGAAAATCAAGAAAATGACTAAACAGGGAAGTTTGCCTTCTTCCCTTTTTTTGTTATACTAGTAGAAGAAAAAATAGAAAGATTTGTGGGTGTTAAACAAGCCAGTGCCTTGTTTTGATATGAACTTAGGTTCCACCCAAAGAGGTATTAGTGTCGTGTCTCAATCTTATATCAATGTTATCGGTGCTGGTTTGGCAGGTTCTGAAGCAGCCTACCAAATCGCAGAGCGTGGTATTCCAGTTAAACTTTATGAAATGCGTGGTGTCAAGTCAACACCTCAACACAAAACAGACAATTTTGCAGAGTTGGTTTGTTCCAATTCTCTACGTGGAGATGCTTTGACAAATGCAGTGGGTCTTCTCAAGGAAGAAATGCGTCGCTTGGGTTCTGTTATTTTGGAATCTGCTGAGGCTACACGTGTTCCTGCAGGTGGTGCTCTTGCGGTGGACCGTGATGGATTCTCCCATATGGTGACCGAAAAAGTGGCTAACCACCCCTTGATTGAAGTGGTGCGTGATGAAATTACAGAATTGCCGACAGATGTTATTACAGTTGTGGCGACTGGTCCTTTGACCAGTGATGCCTTGGCTGAAAAGATTCATGCCCTTAATGATGGCGATGGTTTCTATTTCTACGATGCGGCAGCACCTATTATCGATGTCAACACTATCGATATGAGCAAGGTTTATCTCAAGTCTCGTTATGATAAGGGAGAAGCCGCTTATCTCAACGCTCCAATGACCAAGCAGGAGTTTATGGATTTCCATGAAGCCTTGGTCAATGCAGAAGAAGCACCGCTCAATTCTTTTGAAAAAGAAAAGTATTTTGAAGGCTGTATGCCTATAGAAGTCATGGCCAAACGTGGCATCAAAACCATGCTTTATGGTCCTATGAAACCAGTCGGTCTTGAGTATCCAGACGACTACACAGGACCTCGTGATGGAGAATTCAAAACACCTTATGCGGTGGTTCAGCTTCGTCAGGACAATGCGGCTGGTAGCCTCTACAATATCGTCGGTTTCCAGACCCACCTCAAATGGGGAGAACAAAAACGAGTCTTCCAAATGATTCCTGGTCTTGAAAATGCTGAGTTTGTCCGTTATGGGGTCATGCACCGCAATTCTTACATGGATTCACCAAATCTTCTTGAGCAAACCTATCGTTCTAAGAAACAGCCAAACCTCTTCTTTGCTGGTCAGATGACGGGTGTGGAAGGCTATGTTGAGTCAGCAGCGTCAGGCTTAGTTGCGGGTATTAACGCTGCTCGACTCTTCAAGGGAGAAAGCGAGGCTATTTTCCCAGAAACAACAGCGATTGGAAGCTTAGCTCATTACATCACCCATGCGGACAGCAAACATTTCCAACCAATGAATGTCAATTTCGGAATTATCAAGGAGTTGGAAGGCGAACGTATCCGTGATAAGAAGGCTCGTTATGAAAAAATTGCAGAGCGTGCCCTTAGTGACTTAGAGGAATTTTTAACAGTCTAATTTTTTTGAAAGAATTGCTCATGATACTATAAAAATCTTAGAAATTGTGATAAAATAGGTAGGATAAAAAAGGAGAGTGAAAATGGCGAATCCCAAGTATAAACGTATTTTAATCAAGTTATCAGGTGAAGCCCTTGCCGGTGAACGTGGCGTAGGGATTGATATCCAAACAGTTCAAACAATCGCAAAAGAGATTCAAGAAGTTCATAGCTTAGGTATCGAAATTGCCCTTGTTATTGGTGGAGGAAATCTTTGGCGTGGAGAACCTGCAGCAGAAGCAGGTATGGATCGCGTTCAGGCAGATTACACAGGAATGCTTGGGACTGTTATGAATGCTCTTGTGATGGCAGATTCATTGCAACAAGTTGGGGTTGATACACGTGTTCAAACAGCTATTGCCATGCAACAAGTGGCAGAGCCTTATGTCCGTGGACGTGCCCTTCGTCACCTTGAAAAAGGCCGTATCGTTATCTTTGGTGCCGGAATTGGTTCACCTTACTTCTCAACAGATACAACAGCGGCCCTTCGTGCAGCTGAAATCGAAGCAGATGCTATTCTTATGGCTAAAAACGGTGTCGATGGTGTTTACAATGCCGATCCTAAGAAAGACAAGACAGCCGTTAAGTTTGAAGAATTGACCCACCGTGACGTTATCAATAAAGGTCTTCGTATCATGGACTCAACAGCTTCAACCCTCTCAATGGATAACGACATTGACTTGGTTGTCTTCAACATGAACCAACCAGGCAACATCAAACGTGTCGTATTTGGTGAAAATATCGGAACAACAGTTTCAAATAATATCGAAGAAAAGGAATAAGAAAGAATATGGCTAACGCAATTATTGAAAAAGCTAAAGAGAGAATGACCCAGTCTCACCAATCACTTGCTCGTGAATTTGGTGGTATCCGTGCTGGCCGTGCCAATGCAAGCTTGCTTGACCGTGTACATGTAGAATACTATGGAGTAGAAACTCCTCTTAACCAAATCGCTTCAATTACGATTCCAGAAGCGCGTGTTTTGTTGGTAACACCATTTGACAAGTCTTCATTGAAAGACATCGAACGTGCTTTGAACGCTTCTGATCTTGGTATCACACCAGCTAACGACGGTTCTGTGATTCGTTTGGTTATCCCTGCTCTCACAGAAGAAACTCGTCGTGACCTTGCTAAAGAAGTGAAGAAGGTTGGCGAAAATGCAAAAGTGGCTGTCCGCAATATCCGTCGCGATGCTATGGACGAAGCTAAGAAACAAGAAAAAGCAAAAGAAATCACTGAAGACGAATTGAAGACTCTTGAAAAAGACATTCAAAAAGTAACAGACGATGCTGTCAAACACATCGACGACATGACTGCCAACAAAGAGAAAGAACTTTTGGAAGTCTAAAAATAAACAGAAAAACTCAGTTGGCATTGCTGGCTGAGTTTTATTCGAAAGAAGGAAATATGAATACAAATCTTGCAAGTTTTATCGTTGGACTGATCATCGATGAAAACGACCGTTTTTACTTTGTGCAAAAGGATGGTCAAACCTATGCTCTTGCTAAGGAAGAAGGTCAACATACAGTAGGGGATACGGTCAAAGGTTTTGCATACACGGATATGAAGCAAAAACTCCGCCTGACAACCATAGAAGTGACTGCCACTCAGGACCAATTTGGTTGGGGAACTGTAACGGAAGTTCGTAAAGACTTGGGTGTCTTTGTGGATACAGGCCTTCCTGACAAGGAAATCGTTGTGTCACTCGATATTCTACCTGAGCTTAAGGAACTTTGGCCTAAGAAGGGCGACCAACTCTACATCCGTCTTGAAGTGGACAAGAAAGACCGTATCTGGGGACTCTTGGCTTATCAAGAAGACTTCCAACGTCTGGCTCGTCCTGCCTACAACAACATGCAGAATCAAAACTGGCCAGCCATTGTTTACCGCCTCAAGCTGTCAGGAACTTTTGTTTACCTGCCAGAAAATAACATGCTTGGTTTTATCCATCCTAGTGAGCGCTACGCAGAACCACGTTTGGGGCAAGTTCTAGATGCGCGTGTCATTGGTTTCCGTGAAGTGGACCGCACTCTGAACCTCTCCCTCAAACCACGTTCTTTTGAGATGTTGGAAAATGATGCCCAGATGATTTTGACTTACTTGGAAAGCAATGGCGGTTTCATGACCTTAAACGATAAGTCATCCCCTGAGGACATCAAGGCAACCTTTGGCATTTCTAAAGGTCAGTTTAAGAAAGCACTCGGTGGCTTGATGAAGGCTGGCAAAATCAAGCAAGACCAGTTTGGGACTGAATTGATTTAGGGAGACTTATGAGAAAATCATTTTACACTTGGCTCATGACTGAGCGCAATCCTAAAAGTAACAGTCCCAAGGCTATCTTGGCAGATCTAGCCTTTGAAGAGTCAGCCTTCCCAAAACACACAGATGATTTTGATGAGGTGAGTCGCTTTTTGGAAGAGCATGCCAGTTTCTCTTTCAACCTAGGTGACTTTGATGCCATCTGGCAAGAATACATAGAACACTAGCATTTATTCACTGGGTTTGGGCTAGTAATTTCTCCATCCCTTTGCTATAATAAAAAGAAATAAAAGGATTAGAGAGGTTCTTTATTTGAAGGAACATTCAATTGACATTCAACTGAGTCATCCAGATGACCTGTTTCATCTTTTTGGTTCCAATGAACGCCATCTTCGTTTGATGGAAGAAGAGCTTGATGTGGTGATTCATGCTCGTACGGAGATTGTGCAGGTTTTGGGAGAAGAGGCTACCTGTGAGGAAGCTCGTCAGGTTATTCAGGCTTTGATGGTCTTGGTCAATCGGGGAATGACCGTTGGCACGCCAGATGTGGTGACTGCGATTAGCATGGTCAAAAACGATGAAATTGACAAGTTTGTCGCCCTTTACGAAGAAGAAATCATTAAGGATAATACTGGGAAGCCTATCCGTGTTAAAACATTGGGTCAAAAACTGTATGTTGACAGTGTCAAACAGCACGATGTGACCTTTGGAATTGGGCCTGCAGGGACAGGGAAAACCTTTCTCGCAGTGACCTTGGCAGTGACAGCCCTTAAACGTGGGCAAGTCAAGCGGATTATCCTAACTCGTCCAGCAGTTGAGGCAGGAGAGAGTCTTGGATTTCTTCCGGGTGATCTCAAGGAGAAGGTGGATCCTTACCTTCGACCTGTTTACGATGCCTTGTACCAGATTCTGGGGAAAGACCAAACAACTCGTCTTATGGAGCGTGAAATTATCGAGATTGCGCCCCTTGCCTATATGCGTGGACGGACCTTGGATGATGCCTTTGTCATTCTCGATGAGGCGCAAAATACAACCATCATGCAGATGAAGATGTTCTTGACGCGTTTAGGCTTTAATTCTAAGATGATTGTCAATGGAGATATTAGTCAGATTGACTTGCCACGTAATGTCAAGTCTGGTTTGATTGATGCTCAAGAGAAACTCAAGAATATTCACCAGATTGACTTTGTTCATTTTTCAGCCAAGGATGTGGTTCGCCATCCAGTTGTCGCTCAAATTATCCGAGCCTATGAACCATCTCCAGTTAAAAAAGAAGAGAGTGAAGAATTAGAGCCTCAACCTCTATCTGAAGGATAGTTCTTTTGTACTTAAAGTTATCTCAATGCTAAATCTATAGTTGATTGAAGCTAGAATAGTACGTTGTGACTACTAAAACATTTCTAGAAATTAATTTGACTTTCCTGATTGATTTGTTTATATCTTATTTCAATCTACTATAAGTTTGCTTTTTAAATGTTTTATTCAATATCCTTGTATGAGATTAGAAACTTTTCAAGTGGTGGAATCCTATGGAATCAATCTTTTTAAAACTATCCCAGTATCCAATAATGGAGACTGAGCGTTTATTGCTTAGACCTGTAACTTTGGATGATGCGGAAGCAATGTTTGACTATTCCTCGGACAAGGATAATACACGTTACACTTTTCCCACCAATCAAAGCTTGGAAGAAACCAAGAATAATATTGCTCAGTTCTACTTGGCCAATCCCTTAGGACGTTGGGGAATAGAACTAAAAAGCAATGGCAAATTTATCGGAACCATTGATTTGCACAAGATTGATCCTGTTCTTAAGAAGGCAGCTATTGGTTACATTATCAATAAAAAATATTGGAATCAAGGTTTGACGACAGAAGCCAATCGTGCCGTGATTGAGCTTGCTTTTGAGAAGGTTGGAATGAACAAGTTGACCGCCCTTCACGATAAGGACAATCCTGCATCTGGAAAGGTCATGGAGAAATCAGGCATGCGTTTTTCCCATGCAGAACCATATGCTTGTATGGACCAGCATGAAGAAGGCCGAATCGTTACAAGAGTTCATTATGTCTTGACCAAGGAAGACTATTTTGCAAATAAATAAGCAGTTGAAAAGAAATTTTGGCTCTTTGTCAACTGTAGTGGGTTGAAGAAAAGCTAAGCTCTAGAAAGGACAGATTTAGTCCTTTCTTTTTTGGCTCTTTGTCAACTGTAGTGGGTTGAAGAAAAGCTAAGCTCTAGAAAGGACAGATTTAGTCCTTTCTTTTTT
>NZ_CAMHZD010000001.1 GCF_946190065.1 Streptococcus mitis | reverse complement strand
GTATATTCTTTCGGTGCTTCTACTTTTTCTGGCTCGACTATCGCTCCGGCTTGCACACCTGTGTACTCTTTTGGCGGTTCTACTTTTTCTGGTTCGACTATCGCCCCAGCTTGTACTCCTGTATATTCTTTCGGTGCTTCTACTTTTTCTGGCTCGACTATCGCTCCGGCTTGCACACCTGTGTACTCTTTTGGCGGACTTACCTTCTCTGGTTCTACTACAGCCCCAGCTTGTACTCCAGCATATTCCGGTTCAACTTTTTCAGGTTCAACAATAGCTCCGGCTTGTACACCTGTATATTCTGGTTTTTCATGAACTTCTGGTTCGCCTTTGTCTGTCACTACTGCTGCTGACAATTCAGGCTGAACTTCTGGTTCTCCTTTATCACTTATTACAGCCTCTGGCAACGCTGGTTGAACTTCAGGTTTCCCTTTATCTGTTACGACTGCTTCCGGTAACGCTGGCTGGACTTCCGGTACGCCTTTATCACTTACTACAGCCTCTGGTAACTCTGGTTGGACCGCGGGTTTAACAATAGATCCAGCTTGTAGGTCCTTATGTTCTGTGACAGTCTCAGGTTGTTCCTTTATAACTTGCGCTTTTTTAGTACCTTTTTCGACTATTCTTGTAACAGGCGCAGTTGTTGAAGTTGAAACAATTTCTCGAGAAACTTCTTCCTTGTTTACAGAGAATATTCTTATGATTTCAACTTTCTTACCTAATTTACCTTCTTGTTTGACTCTTACAGTTCCTTCAGCTAAATCAGAATTCTCCTGAACTTTTTCTTGAAAATCTATTTTTGTTTCTATAGTTTCGTCACGATATAAGAGTTCAGGTTTATTCAACTGACCTGATAGAACTTCATCCTGTGGATTTAATGTATTTACCCCAGTCTTTTCTTTTGGAGAAACTTTCTCGTCTTTCTTCGTCTCTAGATTCTTGTGTTCTGCCAACTGTGCTTGAGAATCTGAAGATTGTTTCTCTTCTTTTCTTGGATTCGTTAATTCTGTAGAAAGAGGTTTTTCAACTACTTGAACTTCTGTCGGCTTAGTTGAAGAAACAGGTGTTTGTTCCTGAATAGCTTGTACTGTTGATGGATTCTCTACAAAATTCGGTGTAACACTATATTCCACCTTTTGTTGTTTTGTAGGAGTGGCTACGGATTTCTCTTGATTATTTACTTTAGACTCAGAAGTCGTTTTTCCCTCTTTGATATATCCAATATATGTGTAACCTGAAATGTCTTTAGGAAGAGGCAATTTTTCTCCAGAAGTCAATTCATAGTCCGTATTGTAATTTAGCAAAAGATTATTTTCTAAAGCATGAGCGGATACAAGAACACCGTTTCCTATTCCTGCAACCAATACTAAATGTAATACCGTTTTATTCTTAACTTTTTTCTTGGAAACAGCAAAAATTAAAATTCCCAGAGCAGCTAAGCTAGCACCAGCAACT
This sequence comes from Streptococcus mitis, assembly GCF_946190065.1. Lineage (GTDB taxonomy): Bacteria > Bacillota > Bacilli > Lactobacillales > Streptococcaceae > Streptococcus > Streptococcus mitis_DE. The sequence continues at coordinate 216,718 of NZ_CAMHZD010000001.1, read as the reverse complement.
AGGGCTTGCATCTCATTCTTGCTTCCAGTATTTGGCAATTCCCCCAGTTGATTTTGGGAATTTAATTTATAAACAAGATAATAAGTCTCATCATCATTCTCCACGTATGTCGGAATATCATAGATAAGCTTATTCTGCTCATCTGATGATAGCTCTGACTCTGTCACATATTTATAGTGAACACCTTTAGTCTCTTGAGCATCCACAGATGAACTTCCTAAAACAGACATAAAAAATAAACTTGAAATCGTCGCAGATACAAGTCCTACTGATAATTTTCTAAATGAAAAACGCTGCTGTTTTTCACCAAAATACTTTTCCATTATTCCTCCTTGAAATAAAATTTATATTTATCTTACGAAGGCCTTTAATATATTAGCGTATTATCTATAAAAAAGGCATCACACTTTAATTATACTCTTAATTTACCAAAAAGTCTTAAAATTGCGTTACGTTTTCATACTTTGTTTTATATATAAAATACGAAGGAGCAGGGTTTGCCATTTCCTATTTTCTCTTTTTGGATAAAATGTAACCTACCATGGAATTTCCACGGTAGGTGTTACTTATATCACTAATCGTTCTAAAAATGGTTTGAGGCAGTTGAGGAGAATTCCTTCTATCCAGCTTTCTTGTGCTGAGGATAGATGTTCTGACTGGAGACTTTCTTTTAGAAAATCTCGGACTTGTTCTGGTGCGATTTCAAACTCAAAAGCTTTCATTTTATAGAAAAAGTCGAGCAGATGATCTGACAGATATTCAGTTGAAAAGGGAACTTCTCCACTTTTTCGATATTCTAATAAGAGTCGAGCAAATCTGGCTTTTTCTTCAGGAAGCTCACGAAAATAGGAATTGAGGAGCCAGGTCTGCTTCTGCTTTCTTTCAATTGGATCCTGACTAGCAATTCGTTGGTCTTTTTCCAACTCTTTTTGGTATTGTTTGGCCTTGATAGCCCGTTCTGTCCGATTTTTACCAAAAAGAATTTTCTCCCACTTGCGTTCTTCTTGAGTTAGGATCTCTGTAAAGCCAAAGTAATCTTGATAAGCACGCTCTGCGGGTCCCATGGCTAGGACTAGATTGTCTGCATATTGCTTGGCAATTTTATCCCTTTTTTTGCGCTCTTTCTCTGCCTGGATACGGAGTTCTTGTTCGTAGTCAATTTTCTCCTTGCCTAGCTTGACAAGGTAGAGTTGGTCATCTGATTTGCCAAGTAAAAAGGGCTTGATATACTTTTCTAGGACTTCTTCCATCCGAGCCTTTTTCTTGGGCTCTGCCTTGGTCCAACTTCCTCCTTGAAAGACTTCTAGGAAGAGTTGGTAGTCTTTCTCAGGTGAGAACTGATTGCCACGATTAGGTTTAAAAACACCTTTTTCCCAGAGCCATTTTAGAAGTCGCTCGTCAAAGTCACTTTTATTGACCTTGATTTTTTCCTTTTTCTGGGCTTTTCTGGTCAGATTTTCAACCTTTCTGAGTAGTTTTTCTTCCTCTTCCAGTTGCTGGTCAAGAGACAATCGATGAAAATGACGAACGCAGTCGCTACCTATAGGAAATAGTCGTTGACCAGTCACTCCGTTAAAGAGTTCGTAGGCGTATTTGATAGCGTTTCCACAGACACAATTGCTACGGCCGATACCATTAAAAATCAAGGAAACTTCATTCCATTCCTTGGTAGCTTGTTCCCAAGTATTAGCTTTTGAAGCCTGTAAAACCGCATCGTGCAGGGATTTTCTAACTGGAAGTGTCATGAGGTCTCCTTTCTAGATTATACTTTTACAACTTGAACCTCATCTTTACCGAGTAAAATCAAGTATTTTTCAATATTTTCAATCGAATAGTCTCGTGATAAAGCCTCTCCATATAGGGCTAACTGACCACGATAACGGTCTATGAGTTGATTTGGATCATCATAGCGGTCTGTCTTATAGTCGAACAGAATAATCCTGTCCTCATAAAGCAGATAGCCGTCCAAGATTCCACGGACAACAAAGTCTTCCTGACTCTTTTTGTCTCGTTTGAGCATGGAGAAAGGTTGCTCGCGATAAAGATGGTTGGTATTAGCGAGAATTTCCTGACCGAGTGCTGTGTCAAAGAATGCAAGAATTTTCGAAAGATTAATCTTGTCTTTGACAGCTGGGCTGGTTTGAACTTGTTTGAGAGTTTCTGTCAGGCTAGCAAGCGTTGGTCTCTGACTTAGGTCAATTCTCTGCATGAGTTCGTGGGTGGCACTACCAATTTCAGCTCCTGTTACCTTTTCTTTGCTTGAAAAATCTGGCAAATCAAAGTTGATTTTCTTGTCTACTGACTGAACTTGACCTGCAATCTCAACACCTTCCATATCCATAACTGGTTCGTAGAATTTCTTGATTTGACTTGGGGTTTGAACACTTGGCAGTTCAATGGCTGCGCGGTGAAGAGTATTATAAACTTCCACCTCTTTCAGCATTTCAAGGGCTTCTTTGATGGTTTCTGACTGACGGTTATCTGCTTGAGAGCTATCTTGGAGAGGACTTTTGGTTTCCAATTCTCCGATAGCTTCTCTAGTCAACTGATCTTCTCCAACAAAACGATAGCTAAAGCTGAGATAATCCTTGGCAAATACTTTACTGATAGCCCAAATCCAATCTTGGAAATTCTTGGCTTGCAGTCTAGTGTTGCTGTTTAGTTTTCCATTTTTAGCTGCTGGGTATTCTTTAGCTTCCAACTTTTCACGAGAACCCTTGCCGACAAGATAGAGCTTTTTCTCAGCCCTTGTCATAGCAACATAAAGCAGACGCATCTGTTCTGAATAGCTTGCTAGCTGTAATTCATCTTCATTTTGACTATAGGTCAAGCTGGGAATGGAGAGTTTGATGGTTTTAGGATAGTGAGCTTCTACTGCTCCTGTCTCCATCTTGGCAATATATTTGACACCAAGACCATTCTGACGGCTGAGAATGACTTCTGATATAGAGTCTTGCTTGTTAAAGTCTTGATCCATATTGAGAATAAAGACGTAAGGAAACTCCAGCCCTTTACTTTTGTGGATGGTCATGAGCTCTACTGCATCTTTTGGCGGTGCGACAGCCACGCTTGCAAGATCGTGCTGGGCTTCCAAGACATGGTTAATCATACCAATAAAACGTGACAAGCCCTTAAAATTACTCTTTTCAAACTGGTCTGCTCTCAAAGCTAGGGCATAGAGATTGGCCTGTCTAGCAGGACCATTTGGCAAAGCTCCTACATAATCATAATAAAATCGGTCATTGTAAATCTTCCAAATCAGGTCATAGAGGGAGTGGGTTTTGGCATACAAGCGCCATGAAGCCAAGATATCCATGAATTGGTTTAGTTTCTCAGCTAGGGCCGTGTGAATCAATCCTTTTTTGCTGCTTGCCAGTTTTTGAGCATTTACTAGTTTCTCATAGAGATTTTCTTGGACTTTATCCTCCGCTTTCTGAAGAGATAAACGTGCTAACTCGTCCTCATCAAATCCAAACATAGGAGACTTCATAAGGGCAACCAAGGCGTAGTCTTGCAGGGGATTGTGAATGACACGAAGGGTGTCTAGCATGACTTGCACTTCTAGGGATTGGAGATAATTGTTTTGTTCTCCGTCAGTTTTGACAGGAATTCCGTACTCAGACAGGGCAAGTAGAATTTGATCATTACGACTACGACTAGAGGTCAAAAGGGCAATTTCTTTAAAGGCAACACCTCTTTCCTGATGAAGTTTCAGGATCTCCTTGATGACTAAGCGCATCTCACCAGTGAGTTTCGTTTCTGCTTGGCTCTCTTCTTCCTCACCTGTGTCGTCCTTGTCGTAGAGGAGAAATTCTGCCTTGTTGTCAGGATTTGGAGTCAGTTTGGTATTGGCAAAAACAAGCTGGTGCATGTTATCATAGTTGATTTCTCCGACCTCTTGGTCCATGAGACGTTCAAAGACATCATTGGTTGCTGACAGCACTTCTGAACTACTACGGAAATTTTCCTTGAGGAGAATTAGCTTTCCTTCTTGGGAATCTTGCGCATAGCGTTGAAATTTTTCATTGAAAATCTGCGGGTCTGCCTGACGGAAACGATAGATGGACTGCTTGATATCTCCTACCATAAAGCGATTGTGGCCATTAGACAGCAATTCTAGCATCCGTTCTTGAATATGGTTGGTATCCTGATACTCATCGACCATGACTTCATGGAAGCGCTCCTGATAAGCCTCACGGACTTGCGGAAAATTCTCTAAAATCTCAATTGTATAATGGCTGATATCAGCGAATTCAAAGGCATTTTCCTGGCGTTTGCGTTCACGATAAGCTTCCACAAAATCACCCATGAAGGCTTGGAAAGTCTTAGCTAGTTCCCATGTATCTCCATGATAACGTTCTTGATAGTCGAGAATCGTTATCTGGTCTGACAGTTGTCCTAGTTTAGCAAACTGGGTCTTTCTCTCTTCGTTGTAGGCATCGGCCAGTGGTTTCAAATCAGCCTTGCGACTGGCATTTGTCAGAGCCCGACCATTTTTCTCTTTCGAAATGGTGACAACACGCGCAAGCACTGCTTGATAAGCCTGACTATCGGACTCCTGATTTAAAGAGCCAATTTCGTCCAGAACAAGCTGAACGTTTTCTAGATAAGCAGCCTTTGGAAACTCCTTGGCATCATTATCCAGATGATAACGGAAAAAGCTTTCCAAATCCCAAAGGGATTGTTTGATATGCTCAGTCAGTTTTTCTTTTTCACTGGTAAAATCAGCCTCTTCAAAGCCTTTGAGGAAAGAGTCACTCAGCCATTTCTGAGGATTACTGGTGGATTGGAGGAAGTCATAAATTTTATAGACTTGCTGGCGCAGACCACGTTCATCTTTTCCACGTCCAGCAAAGTTTTTCAGCAAATGACTAAACTTCTCTTTCTGTTTCCCTTGATAATGGGCTTCAAAGACCTCATGGAAGACTTCGTTTTTTAGAAGGAGTTGCTCGCTTTGGTTTTGTAAAATACGGAAATTAGGCGCAATGTCAATCAGATAACCATGTTTACCAAGGAATTTTTGTGTAAAAGAGTCCATGGTACCAATAGCCGCGTTGGGTAGATCTGCCAACTGGCGACCCAAGTGTTGTTTGAGCTCGACATCATTCGTTTCTTGGATTTGTTGGCTGATTTTTTTCTCTAAACGTTCCTTAAGTTCAGTCGCAGCCTTAACGGTAAAGGTTGAGATAAAGAGTTGAGAAATTTCGACACCACGCGCTAATTGGTCCAGAATACGCTCGGCCATGACAAAGGTTTTACCAGAACCAGCCGATGCTGAGACTAGGATATTCTGACCAGAAGTGTAGATAGCTTCGATTTGCTCGGCAGTTTTCTTCTGTTCCTTACACGAATGTGCTTCTGCTTCTTGCAGTTTTTGAATTTCTTCCTCAGTTAAAAAGGGAATGGGCTTCATCGATTCAACTCCTCTCTTATTTTTTCAAACCAAGCTTGCTTGAGCTTTTCTCCGACCAGACGTTTACCGTCAGCCAAGTCCAACTTCTCTAGGAAACGGGCTTGACCCAAGTGGTAATTGGCTTCAAAGCCAGTAATAGCCTGATGTTGTTGAACATATGGGGCAATACTTCTGCCATTCTCTGTGTATGGATTGATGGCGAACTGTCCTTCTAGGATCTTCTCAGCGGCCTTCTTGTAAATATGGGCATTGTAGTTCAGTAGGAGCTGGAATTCCTCATCCGTCAGCTGATTAGCCTTGTTTTTATTGTAAAATTCGCCCAAATGACTGCTTTCTTTTTCTAAAAAGAGTCCTTGGTATTTCATAGACTTGCTGGCTTCTACTACTGCACCTGCTAGACTTTTAACGGCCATCAGAGATTGGACTGGTTCAGCCATTTCCAAGTACATAGCGCCGAAAAAGTTCTGCTCCCCTTCTCTTTTTAGTGCAGCTAAGTAAGTTGGCAACTGGGAATTGAGGCCATTAAAGAAATGAGGAAACTGGAACTGAGTCAGACTGGATTTGTAGTCTACCACTCCTATCGCCCCGTCAGCTTTCAAACGGTCAATACGGTCAACCTTGCCTCGTACAAAGACACTGCGTCCATTGTCCAATTGAATAAAGGCCTGCTCTTTTCCACCAAAATTTGACTCTTCTTTGATGGTTTCGATAGCTGGATTATGGCGGAGAATGTGGCCAGTCGTCCGTGCCACATCAAGCAGAACTTCCTTGGTAAACTGGGCTTCCAAACTTTCCTGATAAATTGCTTCAAATTCCCGTTCTTGACTGGTTTCTTGGATAGCCTGTTCCAAACGTTGGTCAAAGGAATCTTCTTCAGGCAACTGCAAGGTACGTTCAAAAATGCGGTGCAAGAAATTCCCGTGACTACGGGCATCAGGACGTAGGCGTAATTCCTCCTGCAAGCCTAGAACATAACGGAGAAAATAACTGTATTCATTGCGATAAAACTCCGTCAAACCAGAGGTAGACAGGTAAAACTCCTGATCAGTAGGATAGAGAGCTTGTAAGGTATCCTTAGCCAACTGCTTACTGCTTGGACTGGTTTGGAGGGCTGGATTTGCAAGGCCGTGCTGGTCTAGTTTTTTACCCATAACACGCGCCAGAACCTTAATAAATGTCAAATCTTGCTCAGTATCACTCGTCTCGCCCTGCTGGTGATAGGCAACCAGACTGGACAAAAGACTGTGATATGATCCCATATCTTCCTTAGACAGCCCTTTGTGATTCATCCTCCTCTCTCTCCGACTAAATCCATAATGGACTAGCTCTTGAAGATAGGCAGATTCCTTACTTTCACTTTCGTTAAAAAGACTCGGAGCCGACAAGACCAACTGCTTGCGAGCAGAATTGACCAAGGAAAGCATAGTGTAGCGATTTTTCTTGAGGTTCTCACTGCTGGCAATCAGCAATTGCGCCCCATCTTCTGTCGCTTGGTTTAAACTTTGTCTCTCTTCATCAGTCAAAAGACTAGTGTTTTGCGCAATTTTTGGTAAATGATCCTGAGTCAGCCCAATGGCATAGACAAAGTCAGCAGTCAGAGGAGCAATCAAATCATAACTCTGCACCAGAACGGTATCTACGGTTGCTGGAATAGTACGGTACTGAGATAGGCTCATTCCAGAATGAAGCAAGGCTAGGAAGTCCTCTAGACTAACCTGTGAACCTGCAAAAACGGTCGCAAATTGTTCTAAAACATGACAGAATGCCTTCCAAACTTCAGCTTGCCTTTCCTGTTCAAGAGTTTCCATAGTAGTTGTCAAATTTTGCAGCTGCTTGGTCACCGCTCCTTCTTTTAGAAAAGCATTCCACTTTTGCAAGAGATTTTCTGCCTTCTGCTTTCGGCTGGCAAAGAGAGTCTCAAGAGGGGCTAAAATACGCAGACGAAGAGCATTTAAACGCCCTAAATCAAATTTTCCATGGTGGGATTTGGTGAAAGTTTGCTGAAAGGCTGGCAAGCCATTGATACCAAGATAGCGGATATATTGTTCAAAAGCATCAATATCAGCTTGACTAAGGTCGGTATACAGACCTGTTCTAAGAAGGTTAATCAAATCTTCCTGACGGAAACGATAGCGTTTTAAAGCTAAAATAGATTCGACAAACTGTGTCAAGGGATGATGAGCCATGGATTCGCTTCTACCAAGATAGAAAGGAATCTGATACTGGTCAAAAATCGTTTTTAGAGATAATTGATAAGAAGCTACATCCCCCAAGAGAATACGAAAATGCTTGTAGCTCAGGTCTGAGTTCTCATGTAATTTCTGACGAATGCTACGGGCTACTAACTCCAACTCCTCCTTTTGTGTCAAGCAAGACCAGATTTGTAAGTTTTCACGATCCTTCTCATCGACATCCAATGTTAATTCTGAAAAGTCATAAGAAGACTCCAGCAAACGAGAGACCTTGTCAAAGCTATCCATCTGCTCATGAGTTTGAGAATAATCCAGAGCAGGAGTTTGGTATTTAGAGGCTAGATGATGGAGAAACTCCACACTGGCTTGGTAGAGATTGCCCTCGCTAAAGGGACTGGTATAGGCTTTCTTACTAGCGTAAGCCCCAATAACAATCTTAACACCCTTGCCATGAAGTAAGTCCACAATCCGCTCTTCCTCAGCAGAAAAACGAGTAAATCCATCAATAACCAAGGCGATTTGAGTAAAATCACTACTAACTTTGTAATTCTCAATAGCCTCAATCAAATGGGACAACTGACTTCCCTGAGCTAACTGCCCTTGGTTAAGATAGGCCGTTACTTTCTCAAAAATCAAGAGTAAATCGGCCCTCTTGTCCTCATCCGTCAAACTCTCCAAGTCCAAAAAACTCATCTGAGCTTTGGTCATCTCATGGTAAAGCTCAATCAACTGCTGGATAAATTGAGGATCCTGCTTGATAGCTCCATAAACACGTAAATCCTTAGGATCAAGTTCGGCAAGGCATTTATAAAAGGCCATCCCAAGACCGATGTCATCTAGACTGGTTTTGACAGGTAGGTCATTCAAAATCAGGTAACGAGCCATCTGCGCAAAGCGCGTGACGGTAATCGCAAAAGAAGCCTGCTGTGACAAGCATTCCAGCACGGCGCGTTCCTTTTCAAAAGAAAGAGAGTTAGGGGCGATGTAGAAGACCCGCTTGCCAGCAGCAATCAGCTCCTCCGCCTCTCTGGTTAGGATTTCTGTCAAAGAAGTCCGAATATCAGTATAAAGTAATTTCATCTCAGCCTCGTTGGAATTTTTCATTACCTTATATTATACCATGATTAGCCCGAAGATTCCTCCTCCTTTCCTCCAAAATATGCTATAATAATACCAAAAGATAAAGAAGGAAGTCTTATGATTAAACTACTAGCCTTGGATATGGACGGAACCCTCCTCAATGAAGCCAAGGAAATTCCACAAGCTCACATCACTGCTATTCACCAAGCTATTGAAAAAGGTGTCAAACTGGTTCTCTGTACGGGTCGCCCGCTTTTTGGTGTCCTTCCCTACTATCAAAAACTGGATCTTGACCTTCAGAATGAGTATGTGATTGTTAACAACGGTTGTTCAACTCACCAGACAAGTGACTGGGGATTAGTTGACTGGCAAGAACTTAGTCCAGCAGACATCGAATACCTCTATGACCTAGCTGAAAAAAGTGATGTTCAGTTGACTCTTTTTGATGAGGAGCATTATTTTGTCCTCGGTGGTAAGCCTAATGAAATCATTCAAAATGATGCTAAACTAGTCTTTTCAGACCTGACTGAAATTTCTCTTGAGGAAGCGACTAGTGGTAAGTACCGGATGTTCCAAGGGATGTTTTTGGGTACAGAGAGTCAAACAGACGATTTTGAAGAGCGTTTTGCTACAGAACTCTGTCAACGATTTAGTGGAGTTCGTTCGCAGCCTGTCATTTATGAAGCTATGCCACTTGGTACGACAAAGGCTACTGCTCTTTCTCGACTAGCAGATATTTTGAAGATTGAGCCGTCAGAAATTATGGCCATGGGCGATGCTAATAACGATATCGAAATGCTCCAGTTTGCAGGCCTTGGTATTGCTATGGGAAATGCCAGCGATTATGTCAAATCTCTTGCGGATGCCGTTACAGCCAGCAATGAAGAAGACGGTGTTGCGCGTGCCATTGAGAAATATATTTTATAATTAAGAAGCCCAGTTCGTGTCAACTGGGTTTTGATATTTAAGAATTCCTAAAACTTTAGAAACTCTTTAGAAATGCTTGAGCTTTCTTTGATTTCTATGCTTTATACTAAAATTATCAAAATAAATCAAAAGGAGAGAATCATGAAAACAGTACTTGACATTCATGGATTGTCCAAAAACTTTGACAAACAAGCTATTCTTCAGGATCTTCATCTAACGATAAGAGAAGGAGATATTTATGGACTTATCGGAAAGAACGGAGCTGGGAAAACCACCTTGATAAAAATCATTACGCAACTACTGTTTGCGGATAAAGGGACTGTTTCCCTCTTCTCTAGCCAAACGGAAAATGAGTGGACCAAGGCCCTATCTCGAGTAGGTTTTGTTATCGAATCACCTGTAGCTCATAATCACTTAACAGCCTATCAAAATCTGAAATATTACTGTATGATTCGTCATATTCCAAATGCTGATCAAGTCATTCGAGAAACGCTGGACTATGTAGGTTTGTCAGATACAGGTAAGAAAGTCTTTCGTGATTTCTCGCTAGGAATGAAACAAAGACTTGGTATCGCCATTGCCCTTCTATCCAAACCAGACTTCCTAATCTTAGATGAACCTATCAATGGTCTCGACCCAATCGGTATCAAAGAGTTTCGTCTGATGATTCAACGGCTCAATCAAGAAAAAGGGATCACCATTCTCATCTCTAGCCATATCTTGTCAGAACTCTATCTCCTAGCCAATCGTTTTGGTATTTTAGATCAAGGCAAGATTATCCGTGAAATCAGTAAAGCTGAATTTGAAACACTAAGTGAGGATTATATTGTCCTTAAGACAGCTGATCAAGAGAAAGCTTGTCAAGTATTGAAAGAACAAATCCAGCTCCAGTTTAAGGTTGTTAATTCTGAAAACGAAATTCACATCTTTGGTCAGGAACAAGATGTCAAACAGATTCTTAAGCAATTAACCTTGGCAGATGTTGCCATTGACGAGATTTACTATGCCCGTCAAAACCTAGAAGAATACTTTACTCAATTGGTCCAATAGGAGGAAAATCATGATACATACCATTCAAGCAGACTTTTACCGTCTTTTCCGATCCAAAGGTTTTTGGATTACAGAGGTCATTCTCTTTGTACTCATGTTAATGGGGGCTATTTTTGGAGCTACTGGTCATCTGATGGCAATCAATACAGAAGAACCAGAAATTCCAACCCATGGTTGGGACGGTGTACAGGCACTTATTAACGCATCTAGTCAAGGTTCAAACCTCGTTTTTCTCTGTATCGTCCTAGCCTGCCTCGTTCTTGGAGTTGATTTAATCGGCAAACTCTATAAAAATAATTTAACAGTGGGTGTTTCTCGCGCCGAGTTTTTCCTTGCCAAAGCCTTTGTATTGACTTGTATTGCACTTTTGCAACTCATCATCGGTCTCGTGATTGCCTTTATTCCAGCAACTATCTTAAATGGATTTGGAACTATGCCTGATGGCTTTATTGGCAATCTACTGATAACCATTTCCCTTCAATTCCTTTGCCTCCTTGCTTGGCTTTCCATTGTTTCCTTCATCCTCTATGTTAGTCATTCTTATCTTGCAGTATTTATTGGATATTTGGTCAGCTCTATCTTACTTTCTATGCCAGTGCTCATCTTCCCAAGTATCAAAATTTTGCCATATTTATCATTGCAGTTTTTCTATGCTATGACTGCTAATAGTGAATCCATTTTCTATACACTTATAGTTACCTTAGCTGTTATTGTAATCTTTAATCTAAGTGGACTGACAGTTTTCAAAAAGAAAAGTCTATAAAAAAATGACCTCCTCTAGCTACAGAGGAGGTTTATTCGTTAAAAGTAAATGAAAACCGACAACCATTGCCCATCTGTGCCTAGTTTCATCTCTGCACCGAGAAGATGGCATAATTCCTCAGTGATATAAAGTCCTAAACCAGAGGATTCTTCAGTGTCTGATAGATTTTCAGAATAAAAACGGTTGCTGAGATTTTCTATTTTTTTAATGGGCTGTTTGACAAGATTTGCAATCTCTAAGACAAGTTGTTCCTTTTCCTTTTTCAAAGATAGACGCGCTTCTTCCTTGCCATGCTTGAGGACATTTCCAAGCAGATTTTGTAAAATTCGATCCAGCAACTCTTCATCAGTCCTCATTTTCAGACCAACTTCGACCTTAAAATCAAGCGTGATATTTGCCACTTGAAAAACATCATAATAAGCCAGAGTTTTTTTGGTGATAAAAGCTGAAAGATCCACTTCTTCCAGTTTCGGTTTGACAGCTCCTTCCATCAAACGACGATATTCTAGAAGAGCCTCCAAACGTTTGGAAACTAAATCAAGATGCTGGGATATTTTTTGTAAGGTTTCTGATTTGTCTTCAGGATTTTTTATCAATTGTTGGGTGTAGCCTGACGCGATAGTCAGAGGGGTCCGAATATCATGGGCGATATTGCTGATGGCCATATCCAGAGTCTGCTTTTCCCTTTTCATCACCAACCGAGATTGTTCTACTTCCTGAAATAAATTCTCAATCTGCTGGTAGAGATGTAAAAAATGTTTGGAAAAAATGCTGACTCCGACTCTTTTCATACTACCCGTGAGAATCTTGTCTTCAATCTGTTGACTCAGGTTTTTAAGTGCTAGATGGTAGCGAATCAATGCAATCGATAAAATAATTAAGAGTACCAGTAGGATAAAGATTATCATGTAGGTCATTGCTTGTCTCCTTTTAATCTTACCCCAACTCCCCAAATGGTTTCAATATATTCTTGATTTGGGTCAAGCTGGTTTAATTTTTTACGAAGATTACTCAAATGCGTATTGAGGGTATTATCTCCAGGTAGGTAGCTATCCTCCCAGACCAATTCATAAAGTTCTTCCTTGGTGAAAATTTTCTTAGGATGTTTGAGGAGAGTTTGGAGAATCAAGCATTCTTTCTTGGCAAGGCGAATCGTTTCCTGGTTATTTTTGATTTCAAAACTTTCCGCATCAAACTGGATATTTTTCAAGTTTTGTGGCAGATTTTCAGTTTTTACAATTTCCACAGGCTGTTTTTCTGCACTTTGGCGTAGTTGAACAGTAACTCTAGCAAAGACTTCGTCCAAATCAAAAGGTTTCACTATGTAATCATTGGCACCGTCTAAAAGGTATTGGCTGATAAGTTTTTTATCGCTCAAAGCCGTTAGCATAATGACTGGAATTTGACTTTGTTCCCTGATAGCTTTTAAAACCTGATCACCATTTTTCCCAGGAAGCATGATATCTAGCAAAACGAGTTCAATCCCACCTTGGTCAAAACGCATGATGCCTTCAGTTCCTGAAAAGGCTTGAATCACTTCATGCTCCTCAGTAAGAAGTGTTCGCAAAATCTCTTGAATGTCACTATTGTCTTCAATAACCAATATCCTAGCCATAAATACCAACCTTTCTGCAACTATTATAGCACGTTTTATTGATAAAGCTTAAACAGAAAAGCTTTTTCCTATTTTTCATTAGAATCGTGTTCATTAAAATCGTGCAACTTTTTTCAGATACTTTTAAAAGATTGATTTCCCTATATTTTTCCTTTATACTGGATAAAAAGGAGAATAGTATGTCAGAAACAAATCACGAAATCGATTCAAATTTTGCAGGTCGTTTAAATATCCTACGTGCGGGTGTTCTTGGTGCCAATGATGGAATTATTTCTATTGCTGGTGTTGTTATCGGGGTTGTCAGTGCTACCAGCAATATCTGGATTATCTTTTTATCAGGATTTGCAGCTATTTTGGCCGGAGCCTTTTCAATGGCTGGTGGAGAATATGTATCCGTTTCAACTCAAAAAGATACCGAGGAAGCAGCCGTTGCGCGTGAGAAACTCTTGCTAGACCAAGATATGGAACTAGCAAAAAAGTCTCTCTATGCTGCTTATATTCAAAATGGTGAGTGTGAAACATCAGCCCAACTTCTCACCAACAAAGCCTTTTTAAATAATCCGCTCAAGGCTTTGGTAGAGGAAAAATATGGGATTGAGTGTGAAGAGTTTACCAATCCTTGGCATGCTGCCATCTCTAGCTTTATTTCTTTTTTCCTTGGTAGCTTACCACCCATGCTTTCAATTACCATTTTCCCAAGTGAATACCGCATCCCTGCTACTGTCCTTATCGTCGGTGTGGCCCTTCTTCTCACTGGTTACACTAGTGCCAAACTTGGAAAAGCCCCAACCAAAACAGCTATGATTCGGAACCTTGTTATTGGCCTCTTGACCATGGGAGTTACCTTCCTGCTCGGACAACTTTTCAGCATTTAGAAGACAAGAAATACCTCGATTTTGAAGTCGAGGTATCTTTTTTTACATTTGCACAATCTTGCGATAACTTCTTGAAGTAATCATGAAAATCAGCACATAGGCGATGAGGAAGATAGCGCAGATAGACAAGGTCACAATCAACATCATATTCGTATCTATTACACCAATCACTTTTAAAATCAGACTAAGCATATGGTATGCAAAGGCTAGATGTATGAAGGCAAAAAGCAAAGGAAGGAAGAAAACAGTTAAAACCTGTTTGTTGATGGTTTGCTTGATTTGCTTTTGATCTAAACCAACTTTCTGCAAGATAATAAAGCGTTCACGGTCTTCATAGCCTTCAGAAATTTGTTTGTAGTAGATGACCAGAACGGTTCCGACCATAAAGATAATGGATAGGAAAATACCGATAAAGAAGACACCACCAAAGAGAGCACTCATCTGAGAACTAGCATCTGCTAGATTGCTACCATAAACATAGCTACCTTCCGTGTTTAATTGTGCATTAAATTGATCGAGGTATTTATCATACTCGTCAGCGACCTTGAGTTGTTCTTCTTCGCTGGCATTTACATTCATACCACCGTACAGCTGATTATAGATAGCCGAATCTGGGAATTGGTCTAAAAATGCTTGCAAATTAGGAACAACAAGGTAATTGTAATCAGTAGTAAAAATATTAAACTGATTTGGGACATGATTCACAATAAAATCTGTATTAAATTCTTCTTTGACAGAAAATTGATGGTTATTTAGAGTTAGAGCTTTCTGTCCTTTCAGTCCGTCATTTTTGGCAAAGAGACCGACCTCATTCCCAGATAGAGAAAGCTTTTGACCAGTCATATTTTCATAATCTTTTTGGTCAAATACCATGAAGACTGTTTTAGGTTGGACACGGTTTTGTCCTTTTTCAAAAATGGTTAACTTGGTTCCTTCTTGATTTGCAATACCAAAGTTACTGTAACGAAGAACTTCTTTCTCTTTGACACTATAACCTTTGTCACTTGCAAACTGGCTCAAGAGTTTGTCCAAATCTTCTTTTTCAACATTTTGTCCAGTAATGCCAAAGTCATGCGGATTCATCACTTTCTTAAAGGATTCTGAGGCATTGAAAATGCTTGTCGCGGCTGACATGGTTACCAAAACCATTGTTGACAAAATAGCGATTGTTGCTAGTCCAACCGCATTTTTCTTCATACGGAAAATCAAGTTGGACACTGAGATAAGGTTATTTGGTTGGTAATAGTATTTTTTGTTTTTCTTTAAAATTTGTAGGAAGACTGTAATCCCTGCATTAAACAAGAGATAGGTACCAATTATAACCAGCAAAACAGCTAGGAAGAAGGTTGTTAGGGCTGTAAGGGGATCTTTTACTGTAAGGGCAAGATAATAGCCAATCCCTAAACTAATGGAACCAAGAATGGTTTGAAGAGGTAGAAAACGACCTTTTTTCTCACCACTAGCTTTTTCACGGGAAAGCTGGAGGGCATTCATACGGGCGATTCGAAGGGCATTCAGGAACATGAGCCCTAGAAAAATCAAGCCAAAGACAACAAGTACTGTAATGACAACTTTCATCTGGAAGGTAGAAACCAGCTCAACCTTCAATTTCATCAGTTTGAGTAAGAAGGCGAAAATCAACTTGTCAAATAAGGCTCCAATACCGATTCCTGCTCCAACAGTTAGAATTCCAAATAGAACTAACTCCTTAAAGCTCATACTGATTAGATGGCGTTTCTCCAGACCCAGCATACCATAAATCCCCAGTTCCTTGGAACGGTTTTTCATAACAAAACTATTGGCATAAAGGACAATAATGGCTGACGCAAGTGTGACAATCACCATACCAAATCCTAGAGTAGCTTGGATAGTTTCCCCTCCACGAATTTCTGCAATCTTGGGATTGAAGGTTAGGGAATAAAAGAGATAGGTGACGGTGACTGCTAAGAGAACAGCCAGTGCAAAGGGATAGTAGAGTTTGCGGTTTTTAATCAAGTTCGATACCGCTAACTTATTGGTTAATCGAAACATACTAATTCACCTCGCTTGCCATGACAGTCAAGGTATCAGAGATCTCTTGGAACATCTGACGTTCTGTCTTCTCTCCACGGTAGATTTGGTTGTAAAGAATGCCGTCTTTGATAAAGAGTACACGTTTAGCCCTGCTAGCTGCTGCTGTTGAGTGGGTTACCATGAGAATGGTTTGGCCACGTTCGTTGATTTCATCAAAGACATCAAGTAAGGCTGCAGATGACTTGGAGTCAAGGGCTCCTGTTGGCTCGTCCGCAAGGAGAATTTCAGGTTCTGTGATGATGGCGCGGGCTACTGCTACACGCTGTTTTTGCCCACCTGAAATCTCGTAAGGGTACTTCTCTTGCAATTGGTTGATACCCAGATTCTCAGCTGTTACCACTAATTTCTTCATCATTTCCGTAATAGGTCTTCTTGACAAGACAAGCGGAAGCAAGATATTGTCTTTAACAGAGAGAGTATCTAGCAAGTTAAAGTCTTGGAAGACAAAGCCCAATTTTTCACGCCGGAAACTCGAAGCCTGTGAATTTTTGATGGTTGCGGTGTCAGTTCCATTCAAGTAAACCTGACCACGAGTCGGTTTATCCAGCATAGCTAGAATATTGAGTAAAGTTGATTTACCAGAACCAGACTCACCCATGATGGCAACGTAGTCACCTTTTTCCACGGTAAAGTGAATATCCTTGAGGGCCTCTACTTGGTTGCCCTGAAAACGAGTTTTATAAATTTTTTGAACGTGTTTTACATCTAAAAGTGTCATGAGAATTTCCTTTCTTAATATCCCATCAAATGAAATGTTTCTTGCATCATAGCGCATCCCAGCTGAACACGCTCGATATCTTTGTGACTTGGTTTTCTTGTTTTCTTCTGTAAGATTTGTTTCATGATGTTACTCCTTTGTTCTTTATGAGTCTAGTTTACATCAAAAAAAGACCGCTTGCCATAACCTAACCTTACAAAAGAGACTTTAATCTTACATTTTTGTAAGATTGGAGGGAATATACCCATTTCATTAAAAATATTTTACCATAAAAAGAAGGCAAGAAGAAAACCCTTGCAGATACAAGGGTTCAAAAATTTTAAAATAGATTAGTCGAATTCATAGACTAACAGTAAAATAACTGTTTCTACCTCACCAAAACCAGCCTTCATTGTCGTCAATTGCTTGTGCTTCTTTGCGTTTTCGTGGGCCTGTTCCGTACATTTCTGCTTCGATTTCTTCTTTGGTTGGCATGATAGAAGCTAGGATGATATAGATAATCACACCAAGTCCAAAGTTTGCGACTGTAAAAATGGCAAACAAGAAACGAACAAGGGTAACATCAAAGTTCCATTTGTCTGCTAGACCTGCCAGAACTCCTGAAATCATGCGATTTCGTCTCATTTTATAAAATTTACTGTTCATGGTATTACCTCTTTCTACTAGGTTAGACTTAGTATATCATGGGTAGGCTCGGCTTTCATCAGTCCTCAGGCTGATTTATCAGTAGCAATTTACCTCGACAAAGTCCACAGCGATAGCGTTTGGTATCAATCCTCCGCTTGCGCTGATAAGTTTGCTGGCAGGATTGGCAACGATAGAGCTTGATTGGCTTGGAGTTGCTATTGGGCAAGGTTGGCACAAAGCGTAACCCATCCACCGCTTTCAACAGTTCCTTAAAATCCCGATCTTTATGTTGATAGCCCTTCCCTTGAAAATAGAGGTGATAATGACATAGTTCATGTCGGACAATTTTCCTAAAAACGTCTAAACCAAGTTCCTGATAAACCTTAGGATTAAAATCCAAATGCCCATCTTTGGGAAAAAATCGCCCACCTGTCGAACGTAGACGAGAATTCCACTGGGCTTGATGGATAAAAGGTCTGCCGAAGTCTTCTAGTGAAACCTGCTTAACGTAATCAGTCAGTTTCATTTGGAGCGAGGAGCGACAGATTGACTTTTTCACGTTCAGTATCAATTTTCTTAACCCAGACTGTCACCAAATCACCAACAGATACCACTTGGCTGGGATGTTTGATAAATTTGCGACTCATGTGGGAAATATGAATCAAACCGTCCTCATGAATCCCAATATCAACGAAGGCACCGAAATCAACGACGTTACGCACCACACCTTCTAGCTTCTGGCCGACAACAAGATCCTTGATATCCAGTACATCTTGACGGAGAACTGGAGCATCAAAGGAATCACGGAAATCTCGACCTGGTTTGAGAAGGTCTGCAATGATATCTTTAAGAGTTTCTGGACCAAGGTCTAGCTCTTGCGCTATTTCCTTGACTGAAAGGGACTTGAGTTTACTTTGGGCTTCTTCATTCAGATCCTTGATATCCAAGCGTTTGAAGAGTTCCTTAACAGCAGCGTAATTTTCTGGGTGAACTCCTGTATTATCAAGGATATTGCTACTTTCAGGAATACGAAGGAAACCAGCTGCCTGCTCAAAGGCCTTGGCTCCCAGACGAGGAACTTTCTTGATTTGGGCGCGTGAAGTGATTTTTCCTTCTTCTTCACGATACTTGACGATATTTTCAGAAATGGTTTTATTGAGTCCAGCGACATGGGAAAGAAGAGCTGGGCTAGCTGTATTAACATTGACACCGACTTGGTTAACCACTGTATCGACGACAAAGTCCAGACTTTCAGACAGTTTTTTCTGACTGACATCGTGCTGGTACTGTCCGACGCCGATTGACTTAGGATCGATTTTGACCAATTCCGCAAGGGGATCTTGCAAACGACGGGCGATAGAAATAGCTGAGCGTTTTTCAACGGTCAAGTCTGGAAACTCCTGACGAGCAAGTTCGCTGGCAGAATAGACCGAAGCACCACTTTCATTTACGATAACATAGCTGACTTCTGGAAACTCTTTGAGAACTTCCGCCACAAAAGCTTCACTTTCCCGACTGGCAGTTCCATTTCCGATAGCAATAATTTCCACCCTGTACTGACCAATCAAGTCCGCCAAATCTTTCTTGGCTTCTTCGATTTGACGAGCTGAGGCTGGTTTGACTGGATAGATGACTTGAGTCGTCAGCATTTTTCCTGTAGCATCCACGACAGCTAGTTTGGCACCTGTACGAAAGGCAGGGTCAAATCCAAGAACCACGCGCCCTTTCAGCGGAGCAACCAAGAGGAGATTGCGCAGATTGTCAGAAAAAAGTTGGATGGCTCCTTCTTCCGCTTTCTCAGTCAATTCTGTCCGAATACGTCGCTCGATAGCAGGCAAAACTTTTTTCTTAACAGATTGCTGAACGACTTCATCAATATAGGCATTTTTCACCTTGAAACGAGCAGCAAAGAAAGCTAGAATACGGTCCGTCGCATGTTCAAAACCGACTTTCAAGACACCAAGTTTCTCCCCACGATTGAGGGCTAAAGTACGATAGCCTTGCATATTTCCAACTGTCTCAGAAAAATCATAGTAAATCTGAAAAACCTGCTTTTCATCAAGACTTTCATCCTTGGCTTGAGAAGTGAGTTTAGAGTGTCTCAGAACCTCCTGATAAGTCATGGAACGCAAGGTCACATCTTCCGATAAGGCTTCGACCAAGATATCAACTGCACCAGCTAAAGCTTCTTTGCTACTCGCAAATCCTTCACAGACAAACTTTTCAGCCTCTTTCTCTAAGTCAGTTACATTCTGCAAAATCAAGCGAGCAAGTGGGAAGAGTCCAGCTTCACGGGCAATGGTTGCCTTGGTCCGACGTTTTTCCTTGTATGGAAGATAGAGTTCTTCTACATCAGCTAGTTTTTCGGCAGCTAAGATAGCTTCTTCCAATTCCTTAGTCAGCTTGCCTTGCTCTTGAATCTTAGCTAAAACAGCTTCCTTACGGTCGTTGAGATTTGTCAGACTCTTATCCAAGTCGATAATGGCCTTAATTGCCACCTCATCCAGACTACCAGTCATGTCCTTGCGATAACGCGCGATAAAGGGAATAGTAGCCCCTTCAGCTGTCAAACTTAGAACGGTATCAATTTGCTTTAACGTCACTCCCAAATCCTGGGAGATTTTTTCATATTTTTTATCCATGAATCTATTATACCATAAGCTAAACGTTTCAAATTAACTCGTAGAACATTTAAAAAATATGTAGGGAATAGATTTATATGCTATAGAGCAATAACTTGTACTTATAGAGCATTGCCGCCTTTTTTTAACCAAGCCATGATATCAAAAGTATTTAATGGATCAGACATAATAGCCAGTTCTGGAAGATGTTCCTGACCTGGAATAACACATTGACTTTTCAAGTTTTTATATGGACGATTGACTAAAATTAATTTATTAGAATAGGGAAGATTATCCATCTTACTTAGAATTTCTTCACTAGCTGAATCTTTATTATCAAATTTAAAATAAATATTATCCCAATTTATACGTTTTTTTCTTTTTTCCCACTTAGTTCGTGCTTCTTCAATACTAGAATAATGTAGAAAATGAATATCTATATCTCCTAAATGTCCCAAAGGATAAACTTCATGAGTCCAGCTCGGTGAAATAAGTTCCTCTTCGAAAACAAGTTCTTGTTCCATATAGTACCGAAAATCCTTTGTAAGTTTATAATAATCATCAGGAAGAATAAATAAACCAACAAAAGGTGTTCTATATTGAAAACCAAGTTGTTTATAAATTAATCCTCCAACACAATTATTACTTATAATCGTGAAATCTAATCTATCAAGGTCAAGAAAAGGGAAAATTCCTTTCTCTGCAGCTATCAACTTATGATAAACAATTTCAGAATCTAAATGTTCACCGTCATTTTTTAACCAAGCACTAAAATTTGCCAATTCTTGAATATATTGTCTTTTCGCTATTTCTATATCATAGTTTTCTAAGACGACGCAATCTTTTATTCTATTTTCATAATTTTCTAATATGATTTTATAGGAATCTTTGAGAGGTTTAACATCTACAACAGGTTTATAGATATATGTCGGTAAATTAATATAGGTTGCAGTTTTAGATTGAATATAAAGTCTCCAAATAAGGTTATTTATATCAAATTGATTTATTTTTCGTAAAAGTTTACTATTGAATAATTTTCCGAACAATGAGCAATATTGTTTTCTAATTCGATGATCTGTATCATCCATCTTTTCTAAAACTTGAACATTCGTTAAGTTTTTTGTCAACCAATTATCACCCCAAGGATAAAAGTAAAATACTCCATCAACCAAATCAGCAAAATTACCAAGAACAACATCAGAATCAGATAATTTTATCGCATGATACATCTTTTCAAATGTCCAATCAAATAATGAATCATTTGATGATAGAAACGTAATATAATCTCCCGTAATCATATCAGACAACTCAGCAAAAGAATTCTCACCTATAATCTTAATATCAAGTGCTAGATCTATCTGTTGGCTAATGGAATCTATTTCCTCTGTGGATTGGTTTACAATAATAACTTCTATATCTTTTAATGTTTGTCTATCCACTATTGATAAAGACTCTAATAAACTATTTCTGTCTCCTTGGTGTAACAAAATAACACTAATTGAGTCAGTCAATTTGACTACCTCCTATAATTTTCTGATAATGATTTTCTTTTATTTAATTATAGCACAATTATAGTGTACATCATGTGATATCAAGCTGTATTATTTATTAGCTACTCAATTTGAAATTTTAACTTTTCCCTTTTCCTCAAAATAATAGTATAATAGAGGTAGAATTTAGAATCGAGGTATACCTATGGCTGTAAAATTTACAAAACGAGACGACTTGGACAAGATGTTTGAAGAGTTTGCCAAACTCCCTGATTTGAAACAAGTTACTTTCCCTGATGACAAAGAGAAAAAAGCCAAAGCAGAAAAGAAAAACTAGATGACTGCTTTCCAACAACTCCCTTCTAGTGTGCTTCAGACTGGGGCTATTTTTCTCTCTATAATCATTGAAGCACTACCCTTCGTTCTGATAGGAAGTATTGTTTCAGGGTTGATTGAGGTTTATATCACACCTGACAAGGTTTATCATTTTCTCCCTCGAAATCGTTGGGGGAGAATCTTTTTTGGGACCTTTGTCGGGATGCTTTTCCCCTCTTGTGAATGTGGAATTGTCCCCATTATCAATCGTTTTCTGGAAAAAAAGGTTCCCAGTTACACAGCCGTTCCCTTTCTTGTGACTGCACCAGTTATCAATCCCATTGTTCTTTTTGCGACCTATTCTGCCTTTGGCAATTCCTTCCACATCGCCCTGTTACGAGCTCTGGGATCCATTGTAGTGGCTGTGATACTAGGAATTTTTTTAGGATTTTTCTGGCAAGAACCCATTCAAAAAGAAAATCGTCTGGCCTGTCATGAGCATGATTTTTCTCACTTGACTCCTGCAAAAAAAGTTTTTCAGGTCTTTGTGCAAGCTATTGATGAATTTTTTGATACGGGATGTTACTTGGTATTTGGCTGTCTCTTTGCCTCTGTTATACAGGTCTACGTTCCTACACGCATTCTGACCTCTATCAGTGCGACCCCTCTTTTTGCCATCCTGCTCTTGATGCTTTTGGCCTTTCTTCTTTCGCTCTGTAGTGAGGCGGATGCCTTTATCGGTGCTTCTCTTCTCTCGAGTTTCGGTTTGGCACCAGTTCTGGCCTTTCTCGTGATTGGCCCAATGCTGGATATCAAAAATATTCTCATGATGAAAAATTACTTGAAAGCACGATTTATCAGTCACTTCATAACGATTGTAACTCTGGTCGTTTTAGTCTATTCTCTCTTGATTGGAGTCATCCTATGATTCGATTTTTAGTTTTAGCTGGCTATTTTGAATTGACTATTTATCTCCATCTGTCCGGAAAATTAAACCAGTACATCAACATGCACTATTCCTATCTGGCCTATATTTCCATGGTGCTTTCCTTTATCTTGGCAATCGTCCAGCTGTATATCTGGATGAAGCAAGTCAAAACCCACAGTCATCTGAATAGCCGATTAGCTAAAGGAACTAGTATTGCTCTTCTTGCCATTCCAATTGTCGTCGGTTTAACTTTTCCAACTGTTAGCTTGGATTCTCAGACCGTTTCAGCCAAAGGCTATCATTTCCCCTTATCGGAAGGAACGGATCAAGCCATTCAGACAATTGAAGGTACGACAAGCCAATATTTGAAACCAGATACCAGTTCTTATTTTTCAAAAGCAGCTTATGAAAAGGAAATGCGAACTGCGGCGGATAAATACTTGTCCCAAGATAGTATTCAGATCACTAATGAAAACTATATGGAAGTCATGGAGGCTATCTACGACTATCCAGATGAATTCGAGGGCAAGACAGTCCAGTTTACAGGCTTTGTCTATAACGACCCCAGTCATGCCAATAGCCAATTTCTGTTCCGCTTCGGCATTATCCATTGTATCGCGGATTCTGGTGTCTATGGATTACTGACCAAGGGAAATACCCGTCAGTATGAGAATAACACCTGGATAACAGCCAAAGGAAAACTGGTCAATCGCTACCATAAAGAACTCAAACAAAACCTCCCAACCTTGGAAATCGATAGCTTTACCAAAGTCGATAAACCAGAGAATCCCTATGTGTATCGCGTGTTTTAAAAGAATAAAAAGACAAAACGAACAAGTTCTCTTCTGAATGATAGAAAAAGAGCCTGTTCGTTTTTTGTTATCTGAGTATTAATGATTTGTAGATTTAAATCTTATACCATTTCAAGCAATATAAGTAGCTCATTGAGAATAATCGAGCCACTCATTAATCATACTAGCGATTTCTTTGGGTGCTTCAGTATAAACTTCATGGCTAACGTTCTCTAGAAAAATAGTATCAAAATAGTCTGGCAATTCTTTTAAGGCTTCCTCTCTCCATGTAGCTCCATTGGAATAGCAAGGACTGATAAACAAGGTATCTCCCACTTCTCTTTTAAAAGCTTGTATTTTCCTCCGTAGGCTGAGTATCGCTTCTATATTTTCATAATTTATAGATAACTCATATCTATTATACTCAGAACTCCAGTGATAGGACTGTCTTACGGCTTTCTCCATATTTTCTGACCAATGCTTTGCTTCGGATTTTTCTTTAGAAATAAGAAGATTTAAGTCCGAAATGACTTGAGATTCAATATAGTTTTTAGTTTCCTCTAACTCTGTATCTAAAGGTAAAATCTTATCTAAATCTAGATAGCCACCATCCAAAAGAATCAGTTTTGTCACTTCATAAAATTCCGATGCAAGATAACGCGCCAAATCTCCTCCAAGAGAATGGCCTATCAGACAAATAGATTCTTCCTCTTCTATCGATTTTTTAAACCATGATTTCAATTCTGTCTCATCTCGAAGATGCTTTTCATATGGATTTAGAAAATAAATCTGCGAATTTAGTTCTTGAAAAAAATCCTTGCTATGATAGACATTGCTTCCCAAACCGCCAATAAAATATTTTTTCATTCTCTACTTAATACTATGCTTATTCATCTTTTGTTCAAAGATAGTCGTGATAATCTGACGCAATTCTTCTCTTTCTTTTTCAGGAATTTCACCACTTGTTTGAGCTGCAGCGTAGAGTTCAGGGTGTTCAATTGAAATGCGTTTAATCGTGCGTGTCGTAGCATGCTTTCTGACAAAAAACGGGATTCGCTTAATCAAGTCTTGTGGTACTAGTGCAAGAATCTTCTCAGCAGTTTCCTTATCACTAATCTTAGACGTCGTAAGCCCCTTATTAATCATTTCCTGTTCTTTTTCTGTAAAATCTTTTAATTCCATTCGATAAATCCTCCTATTTTCTCTATGTTAAATTATATACCAATTGTAGCAAGACGACAAATAGTCTGTTTATAAAATCTTCTCTATACTACAATTTTCCTGTCACTCTTAATTGCTCTTTAATGAAAAATCACAAATCCATTTAGAGAGATCACAAGCTGATTTTCCAATTCTTGGCAATTATTTGCTAGTGATACTGCTTCTTTCTCTACAATATAATCTTCTTTTGATTGGTTAAAGATAGCTTTAAGGATCCGGCCTTCGTATGTCCATTCCAGAGCTACTAGATCTGGTTTGATTTCTTGAAGACCATATTTGCCATGCTGAATAATTGCTGACGCGTGTTTGCGAATCTTGATTAGTTTCTTCATGAAATTCAGCATATCATTGGTACTTGATACGCGTTCCCAAGGCATACAACGACGACAATCTGGGTCTGGACCGCCAGTCAAAGCTAGCTCTGTTCCGTAATAAATGCAGGGTGTTCCTTTTTGTAAAAAGAGAAAGGCTAAGGCTGATTTAACCAGTTGAACGTCTTCATTTGCCGTCCACAGGATTCGCTCTGTATCATGTGAATCCAAGAGATTAAACATAACCTCTGAAATCTGCTGTTTGTAATACATAGATTGACCATTGATTTCATTGATGAACTGTTCCGTCTTCTTAATACCTCGTAAAAAATACTCCTTGATGCTATCAGATAAAGGATAATTCATGACCGCATGGAACTCATCTCCATTTAGCCAAGGCTGAGACGTATGCCAGACTTCTCCTAGGATATAAAGATCAGGCTTTTTAGCTAAAACTGCCTTACGAAAATCCTTCCAGAACTGATGGTCAATCTCATTAGCCACATCCAAACGCCAAGCATCAATATCAAACTCTTCAATCCAATAAGTCGCAACCTTTAAAAGATACTCCTTGACCTCTGGATTGACTGTATTTAGCTTAGGCATATAGTCCTCGAAACCAAAAGCATGATAAGGCAACTCTCTCTTGTTGGCTAGTTTTTCAGTTGTCACTGGGAATTGTTGAATATGGAACCAATTCTTATAGGAAGACTGTTCACCATTTTTGACAACATCTTGCCATTGAGGCGATTGCGAACCAATATGGTTAAATACAGCATCCAGCATGATTTTCATACCACGCTGATGAGCTTGCTCGACCAGCTCCCGAAAGGTCTCCTTGTCTCCAAAATGACGGTCAATTTCAAAGTAATCTGTCGTATTGTACTTATGATTGCTCGTAGATTCAAAAATCGGACAAAGATATAGTCCAGTAATGCCCAAGTCTTGCAAGTAATCCAGATGGTCAATAATCCCCTGTAAATCACCACCAAAGAAATCATCACTTTTAGGTGTGATAGAGGAATCCCAGTCTAATGTCCCTTCTGGGTTTAATAGAGCATTTCCATTAGCAAATCTCTCAGGAAATATCTGATACCATACCGTGTCTGAAACCCAGTCGGGAACCTGACAGGCATCGATCTCATGAATATAAGGCAACTTAAAGCCATTACCAATAGCATGAAGATTTTCTAGAGAATTTTCCACACACCCTTTATCGCCATACAAAATACTTTGGCCTTCTGTATCCTTGAGTTCAAAGAGATACTGGATACGTGCAAAGTCGACGGACACTTCAACCTGCCAATGGTCAAATAAGGCATCAGAAGTTATCTTGGCCATTTTCTTTGTATCCTGATAAAACTCCTCCATAAAGATAAAAGGATCCCCATAATGCAAGTTGATGCTTTCAATATCCCCTTTCTTAGTTCGAATCCGAATATGGAGTTTCTTATCCTTATAAAGATAGGCGAACTCTGACTCAGGCCTATGGTAAATAGCGCTTAATTCCATCAATTTGGCTCCTAAATTTTTAATCGATTTTTACGCAAACGTTTTCAAAGTTAATAAATCCAGTATACTATTTTTGTAAATTATTTGCAAGGAATGTCCGTTCTTAAAAGAACTATATTTTAAAGTATACAAAAAGCCTTAAAAAAGGCTTTCTCTATATACTAATCCTCTTTCGGTTTTGAAAATACTTCTACTCGCTGAGCTAGGACTTTGATTTCTACAGGTAGGTTATCCGATTTATCACCGTCAACATCTGACTCCAATTCACTATCTGAAGAGATCTTAATATTACGCGCTTTGATATACTCGATATTATCATTTGCAACAACATCCCCTTTTAGTAAATCAGGAATAACGGATAATTTAGAGAATATTGAAGCATCTTTCAGAATCAAAATGTTAGCATAGCCATCTTTGTTTTCTTCAAAGATTTTTTTGTCAGCGAAGTAATTTGTCAAGAGAACCAAAACATGGCTAGCTTCACCAACATAATTTCCATTCTCTGTCTCCACCTTAATGTTAAAGACCTGATCCGTCATGACAGACTTCATGGTATTTACAGCATAGGCTAGAATACCGAATTTTGTCTTGTCCTCGATTTCAACATTGTGAATCGCTTCAGGAAGAGAACCGATACTAAAGATATAGCCAAAATAATTGTCATTCGCTTTACCGATATCAATCTTATTGGTTAAATCAAAATCCAGTTCATCAATAGCGCCATCGATGTCTTGATTGATTTCCAATAGTTTTGTAATGAGGTTACCCGTACCGCCAGGGATAATCCCTAACTTAGGAATGTAGTCTCTCTCAGCAATACCCGAAATGACTTCGTTGACAGTCCCATCTCCACCAAACACAACCACTGCATCGTACTGCTCACGAGAAGCTTCCTCAGCAAAATGTGTTGCATCCAGCGCTTTTTCGGTAATTTTGGTTTCTACGTGCTCAAAGTATTCTTTTGCTTTATTCTCCAGCTTTTCTTTGTAATCCAAAGCCTTCTCGCCACCAGAAGTAGGGTTGATAATTACCATTGCTTTTTTCATTAATATTCTCCTCAATATTCGTTAGAAATCTTTATATTTCATTATATGAAACTAAATGTAACCCTATTATACAATGAAAACTCAGAAAAAAGAAATATAACGTACTGGAGATTAATACGCTTTTATTCTATTTTCCCATCGTCTAACTACATCCTTTAAGGGGTCATCTAAGTAAGAAAAGGCCTTTTCCTTGATTAAATCAGGAATTCCGTAAGCTGCCTAGGCAATGCTACCAGTTACTGCAGCAAGTGTATCACTGTCGCCACCAAAGGAAATGGCATTTTTACTTACCATACTCTTTTATTTTGTCAGCATATTCAGTCAAAAGATTCTTTGAATAAACTTTTTCATTCTTTGAGTCTCGGACTTCTTTCCAAAGAATAGAAGCTACTTTTAGTTTGTTCGAGTAGGTTCGACTATTTTCGTCTGCACAGAAATCCTTTAAAAACTGATTCCATTGACAAACCGAATGATCATACTTAGCATAATCTGAATTTCCATAATAGACTTTTAGCATATCTTGGATTGTAAAACTCAAATCATTTTCTCTTTTTACTTTTCTCCAAGCTGTAGCCATATCAGCAGTAAATTTAAATGGCGAAACACCTGTTAAAGTTGAGAAATATTCTCTAAAGTGAGTGTTAAAAGAGAATCCACATTCAAACAAGGCTGTATCTAAGCTAATAACTTCTACTTGTTTCTTTTTCCTTTTTATTGATGATTTTTTAATCAAATTACCCTTAAAGTACTGCTCAATAATATCATTTAGTTCCTGTTTTGTCCCTCTATATTCAAGTCCTAATGACTTGCATATCTGTGAAAGTTCATCACGATACCAATAGTATTTATTAAACTCATCAAAGGATGCGATTTTATCAAACTCAGGTCTGCTTTCTATCAATATAACACCTCCTTAAAACCAATTTAGGTTGTCATCTCAAAATAATGGAGTTTTAGTTTCTTTATTCTGAGGATTAGCTACGTTTCGCTAACAAACTCACACACTCAGCGGTTCGAACTTACCGTATTATCTGTAAAAAAGCAGTCTTTCCAAAATAAAGGAAAGGTACTTCGTTTTGATATTGTTCCATTCGTAAACTGAACCTACAATATCTCCAATAATTGCTCCTAGCATCCGTTTCCTCCTTATGACATTTCAGATTCGTTACACATTTCTAATGAATCACTCTTTAAAAATGGCACCACCAAATCAATCCACTCATAAGGCAGGTAAGCTGATAAATAACCGTGGTTATACCCCTTTGCTTCATACCAAATTGTATTTGAATGTAGCTGATGAAATAATTTCGCTGATTCTTTCACACAGTTCAATTCTTTTTCACCATAGATATACAAAACCTGAGCCTTGCTAGCAGAAATCATATCTTTCAGCTTGTAACATCCCATATAGTTTTTGTAAATTGTCACCAATGTTTTGACAGGCGTCCTTGGCAAATCTTCCAAATAATAAGCTTTTATTTCCTCTGGATAAGCCAGTTTAGGATAGAGTTTGTTCATCATGCTTAACTGAAGTTTACAAGAGAATTTATTGAACATCAGTTTACCAAATAGAGACACTAGAAAGATGCTGATTTTAGCTAAACTTGGTTGAGGAATACAGAGGCTTCCGTCTATGATGGCCTTCTCAGCAATTTCACTGTCTAAAGACAAAAGCTCCATGGCAATTTGACCACCAAGTGAAACACCACCAATCGCAAACAATTTCCCACCACAGTTTGCTTTGATATAGTCTAGAATCTCCAAAGCAGAATCTTCAGTAGAAACATAATCAAGTTGATATTCTTCGCCGTGGCCATTCAAGGTGGGTAGAATGACACGATACTCCACCGACAAGATACGTGCTTGACGAAGATAATTCCACCAAGAACTGCCGCCACCGTGTATTAGTAAGATAGGAGGTAAATTCTTATCCCCAAATTCATGGAATTTCATGTTTAAACTCCTTACTGTAGAACTTTCACTAGCTAGTTTTCCTTGTTCAATCAGCTCTTAAAAGCAGTACCACATACTCGACATAAAACGAGTGAACACTATGTATGCCAAGTGAACATGTATGTGGGAACATGTCTATAAACCTTTTGACGATAGCATAAGGTTATCGTTAAAAGGTATTACCCCGACAAACTGTGATTTACTCATTTCATTAAATCAGCTATTTCTTTCTTCCCATACGCCTTTACATTCTGAATTACATTCTGTTTCCTCTTGATTGATTCAAGCAGTGATATATCTAGTATATTTACTAATTCTTTAAACTGAACCTGTCCGATTCTTCTTATCTCTTTAAGTTGCTCGGCATCTCTTATCTTTCTCTCTGCCTCACTCTTGGGGTATCCTTGCCCAAATGGCTCCGAGAAAAGAGCTTCTATTGTTCTTTCAAGATTTTCAGTACCTGACCATGTATAATCTTCACCTAATGGTAATGATATCGCATTTCCATTATTAATCTGAGCAAATAAATAGGCATCATTCGGTGTAGGTGCATACCCGCAAATGACATCAGGCATACTATTACAAGCAAGCATCATTCCTTGTCCAGAAGAACAGCCCGTAACAACGAAATCAACTGTCCTACTTGCCAACAAGATACCTATAAGAATAGAAATTTCTATATACGAGTATTTTTCATTTTCTTCCATCGTACAGCCAAAATTTATAACCTCAGATTTCTTTGGAGCATACTTTAATACAGCATCATAGATTATTTGATTTTTGGTCGCTTGCGAACTTGCTTGAATAACTCCGATTCTCATTCTTCCCCCCTACAACTTCTAATTTAATTATTTCTTTTTCTTTGGTTTGGGTGCAGGTAATTCATCATATATTGAATTGAATAAGCCTTTATTTTCTACACTTCATTTATTCACTGGTTGCAACTTTTGACATCAAAACTACCGCCTCCACATATGAAAATATTTTTCTTTTATACTAATAAACAAAAGGCAGTAAAAATCATTTTAGAATGATACTGTGGAACGGAAAGATTTTCACCACTTCAAAAGAAACGGCATTCATCACTCCACTTTAAATTATAATAGATAATTCTCTAACATAGATCATCTAATTAGCAAATCGTTACTTTCAATAATGGATATACTAATCTAAAGTTAAAATTACTTTTCCTTACTAATTCTATTACTAGCCAATATTGTATAAATCAAATAACCAATAAAAATGATGATAAAAATAACATTAATTTTTAACACAAAATAGAGATTTAACAAATTTGCGAACGCATGAAATAATAGACAGTACCCCACAGATTTCGTTTGACGGTAAAGAAGCCCTAAAACAAAACTTAAAAATAATGTATATATAAAAAATAAAATAAAAGGAAATCCTTGATGACTCTCTCCAACTATAAACCATAAAGGCAGATGCCAAATCCCCCAAATTGATCCTACAATCAAATTAGATTGCCAATAAGTATATTTTTTATCAAGTAACGGTTGTAATATACCTCTCCATCCTAATTCTTCATGTCCACCACCAAAAAAAATTAATTGTATAAAGAATAGTGGCATCAGATAAATTGATACTCCGTTTAATTCTAAGGAAGATACAGAGAATAGTATCAAAATTGCTAACAAATGAATAATGAAATAAATACTACTATTT
Source organism: Streptococcus mitis (assembly GCF_946190065.1). Lineage (GTDB taxonomy): Bacteria > Bacillota > Bacilli > Lactobacillales > Streptococcaceae > Streptococcus > Streptococcus mitis_DE. The sequence continues at coordinate 185,511 of NZ_CAMHZD010000001.1, read as the reverse complement.
TTTCTTTTATTAAATACAAAATGTTTAAATTTTATATTATTCCTTTTCAAATAAAAGCCACTTGCAATAGCTGGACCAAGTGCACCTACTATATGTAACATTCTCCCTATAAATGTTTCTAATCCCAAAATATGAGATTGAGTAAATATGGCAAGAAGCACCCAAGCTATATAAGTAATTCCAAAAGTACAATAAAGATAATTTTTTAAATTCTTTTTGTCAATTTCTGTCATTTTATCTTCCTTATCTTGATTATTTTATGAATAATATTTTTACTGCTTCTTAGTTGCTCTCGATTATAACTACCTATATTCTATCATAAAAACACAAAAAAGCCTTACAATCAAGGCTTTTCAGTATCCCTTTTGTTAGAAGGTTTCTAGGCTTTTACCAGCAAAGCTACACACTCAACATGTGCTGAGAGCTTTCTTCTATACTAATAGACGAAAGGGTGTGAAAATGATTTTTAAATGATACTGTGGAACGGAACAGTAGCCCTAGTATTGACTACTGTCGTTTCTATTCATATTGGCTATTCTAGGACTGAGATGAAAAAATCTATAAATGCTCAGAATAAAATTGAACCCGCAAATCTCCCCAAAACAATGGTGAGTCATGTACTTGTATTATTCCGAAAAAATACACCTCTGGTGCAGTGAGACAAATTGGTGTATCTTATAGTGGCTTCGTAGATGAAAGCTATACTCTACTATCACTCTTTGATGATGTAGAACAAATTGAAAAAGATAATAGACTTCAGACAGCTATTGATGTTGTCAGAGAACAGTTTGGTTTTTTAGCCATACAAAAAGGAACCGTCCTAACTGAAGGTTCCAGAAATATTGAACGCAGTAAACTTATCGGTGGTCATTCCGCGGGTGGATTGGAGGGATTAAAATGAAACAAGAAAAAAATACAGTACAATTTTCAGAAATCCGTAGCAAAGGATGTAATGATATTGAAATGCTTGAAAGATTTTTACATGGAATCGTTGAAACAGCAACTTCAAAACTTCGTCAGAGAAAACTCAAAACAACTGAAATATCGATACGACTAGTACATGCTAAATCTGAAAACCGATTACCATTGGAATTTACATTTAGCATTAAGCCAACAAGCTCATCTGTGATAATCTATACTGAGGTAATCAATCGCTTTAAAGAATGTTACACAGGTGGGGGAATTCAAGGTTTTACGATTCAATTTGATAAAAATACCCTTGCCTCTGCATAGAAAGGATTTGATATGATTGACCGTTCATATTTACCATTTCAATCAGCAAGAGAGTACCAGGATACAAAGATGCAAAAATGGATGGGCTTTTTCCTATCTGAACATGCATCAGCACTCTCTGATGATACAAACAAAGTAACGTACATGTCTGACTTATCACTAGAGAAGAAATTATTACTCCTCAGTCAAGTATACGCCGGGCAGCTACGCACACGCATTCAAGTGATTGAAAAAAACAAGCGTGTTTCCTACACTGGAACAATACCAAGTCTGACCAAAGATTTCATTTTGATAAAAACTACAACAGGTCACATCAATTTGAAATTAAAAGACATTATTAGTATTGAACTTGTCGAGGAGGTGCTCTATGAATCAGCTTGAGTTTCAGCGTAATCACCTACAAATGGACTATTATAGCGAGAGCTACCAAGATTTTGAACGTGACTTCTACCGCTACTCTAACATGAATATTCCATTGACCTTCCTAACTGATGATATCCTAAAAACAATGGCGACTTCACGTAAGAATTACTTTGTCCTCAATAAGGAAAAGTCCAGAGATAACCGCGATCACTTCTTCATATTTGAAGTAAGTACCGTAGATGAGAATCCGCTAATCTATCATTATACATATAAGAAAACTACAATATATTTAGCAGAAAAATAGGAGCAGTTCAATTGACTGTTCCTATTTTTAATATTCATAAAATCTAAAGTCTTTATACTCTTTAACAATGGAGTCGCCAACCAGAACAGACTATACTGACCAGCGACTACCTTAAATTTAATGTTTCAGATTTATTTTCTTATCTCTAATTTCATAAACTACATCTGCTACATTTTCGAGTAATCGTTTATCGTGGGTGATAAACACGATAGTTCCGGTGTACTCCTTCATTAGTATTTCCAAAGCCTCTAAACTTGGTATGTCAAGGAAGTTACTGGGTTCATCCATTATTAGGATGTTATATCTACCCATGAGCATTTTAGCAAGCAACAATTTTATAATTTCTCCACCGCTTAAAACAGATAAACTTTTTCCAATATCGTTCTGTTTGAACCCCATAGATGCTAGCACTGAACGAATTTCTGATATATTGTAGTCACAATCCTTCTGCATAAACTCCATAACATTCTGATTACTGTTGTACTTGTAACCATTCTGTGCAAAGTAACCTATTTTTGCCTTAGGCGAAATAGAAATTCCTTCTTCATGGTTTAAGATCATTTGGATTAAAGTTGTTTTTCCGATTCCATTACCACCAGTTAACGCCACTTTTGCTCCTAACGGAATTTGAAAAGATGCATTTTCAAACAGAGCCTTATCCCCAAATACTTTATTAATTTCTGCACCGACTATAGGGTATGGATTATGGAGCTCCAATGCTTTACTTTGCCTGAAACGAATTCTGCGAATGCCTTCCGGAGCTTCTACTTTTCCTAAGGCCGCAATCCTGTGCTCTAGGGTTTTAGCAGCATTATACATCTTTTTTTCCTTACTTCCTATTGATTTTTGATGAGCTAAACGCCCTCCGTCTTCAGTACTTTTTTTCTTTGAAGAACCTTTTGCCTTCTGTTTTATTTTACGAGCCTGTTTTCGCTTTTCCTCCGCAGCCCTTTCCAATCGGGCACGTTCCGCAATAAATTGTTCGTATTCTGCAGCTTGGCTCTTACGTTCTTCCTCTTTCTGACGAAGATAATCAGAATAGTTTCCCCAATACTCAGTGATTTTGCCATCTTTCAGTTCCCATATTTTATCTACTATTTCATCAAGAAAATAGCGGTCATGGCTAATAACTAACAGTGCACCTGTAAAATATTTTAGCTGTCCTATTAGAAAATCAATTCCTTCACGGTCTAAATGGCTCGTAGGTTCATCCGCTAAAATACCATGAACCTGTGCCGATAAGGCCTGTGCTATTTTAAGCCTTGTTTCTTCACCACCGCTCATAGTCTGTATATTTAATTGCTCAACACCTAGCTTGCCTACAAGTGCAAAATCTTTTTCCTCCTGCAGAGTTACTTCGTCCAACTGGGGAATATAGGCAAGTTCACCCAGACGATTCATTTTACATCCTGGGGGAGTTAATTCTCCTAAAAGTACCCTGAGTAAAGTGCTTTTTCCAGCACCATTTGCTCCTACTAAACCAATACGGTCATAATCATATACTTCTAATTCATTTATATCTAAAACATCGCGTCCTTTGAATTCCACACGAATGTCTTTTGCTTTTAATATTAATTCCATAACATTTCCTCCTGTCTATAATCGCATACTTTCATTTGCTTGTATGCAGGGAAAACCCTGCGATTTTAGCAGGAAGAGTTACATGAAAATAAGATACATAAATATTCCTCCAATATTGTTTATTTTAAATCTAATTTTCTAACCTCAGTTATCATTTGGCAAACTATAGCAATGCCAATAATTAAAATACCTGATAGTAAAAACCAATGATTTACACCGATTTTATCAGCAAAGAATCCAGAAAGAATTAACCCAATTGGCATAGCAAGTGACATGATACTTCCGATCAAAGAAAATACACGTCCTAAATATTCAGGCTTAATTTTCTCCTGAAAAAGAGCTGTTTGCACACCGCTATAAAATGGCACCGAAAGCCCCATTATTGCACAGCAAACTACGAATATTACAAATCCATTTGGAGGAAGTATTCCCGAAACGGCTAAACTGGTCCCCATTATAAAAAATGAACTTGTTATTAGTAATACATGCTTTTCGAAGCCCCCTAATCTTCCTAATAATAAGCCTCCTGCTAGCATCCCAAATGCAAAGGAAATTTCCGTAATAGAAATATGCACAGGCGTTCCATTAAAGTGTTCCATGCTTATTAAAGGAAATAGTGCATTGATTGGCATATAAACAAAAGTATATAGTGTTCCTAAGAGTAATAAGGCAAACAATCCTTTGTTTTGTCTCAGAACCACAACTCCTTCTTTCATCTCCCTTATGAAATTTGGTTCTAAACTTTGCACTTGATTACCCAGCTTAGGTATACGTACAATTGCTACCGTAATAGATGCAATCACAGCACCCAATACGTCGATGGCAATAATAGCATTTAAATCCCAAACGGAGTATAAGAGTGCTGCAACTGCCGGACTAACAATATAGCTTATAGACTGCAAAGACTGACTATAGCCTGCGCATTTCGTTAGCTGTTCTTCTGGTACTAAAAGTGGTGTAACCGCATTGAGTGCTGGGGTATGAAAAGCTGTTCCAATGCTACGGATAAACAATACTATCATAATCATCCAGACAGGTAGCTCCATACAGAATGCAACAATAGCAAGCACTGCACCAGCTGCTGCGATAATTAAATCGGCACCAATCATTATCTTCTTCCTATCATGACGATCCACTAGCACACCAATGGCAGGTCCCAAAATCGCATAGGGTAAAAAACCTACTAATGAAGCCATAGACAAGACCATCGCAGATCCTGTTTTTTCTGTAAGGTAAAAAATAATCGCCATTTGCAGGATGGCACTAGTGATTAATGATACTGCTTGCCCTGCCCATATTGCATAAAATTTTCGTTTCCAATTGTTGTATTTTTCCATTTATATTATCTCCTGCATATTATTTTGCTTGAATTTCTATTTTGAATAGCATTCTAGGCAATAAAAAATGCAGGCCAAACCCCACAATGTGGCTTTTGGTCTGCATACATACAATTTGGAAACATTCATATTAAAGACATAGTTAAATAAAGGTATAGTTAAATAACCAATATCCTCACCGTAACTAATGAATGCTCAATATCGTATAAATAAGCACAACAAAAAAGCCTATCATCGGGTATAGATTCTGCTTTTTTTATTGCCAGCTTATCTTAAACGCATTGAGGCTGTCATAGTTTCGGTTCCTCCTACATCTTTGTTTATATCAATTTATAGTATAACACAAAAAGATGATATGTTCAATATAAAAGTTATGGAATGAGACTCATACTTCCAATTCGATGCCAGATTTAAAGGATATGACGAAGTTTTCTTCATAGACTGTAACGCTCTGGATTATCTTCCTTAGTAGCAAGCGATTAGCTTTCACAAAATCTTCTGTTTGTAGTTTTAAAAATTCATCAGGATTTTCTAACTCAACCTCAAAATATTTCATTTTACATTCCCTCATTTCATTTATTGATAAATTGAGTTTGCAAAAAAGAGTGGACAATTTTTGTCTACTCTTAACCTTTAAAATAGTTTTTTTTAATCGATTTGAAGTTGCCTAAATTATTACTTATTCGGTAAAATGAAGTATTGCTTTCAACAGATTTCCTTCAACTACACTTCACTTGATTCAAACAAGGTGGGTACATTTCTATTCCCACAAACTCCTTGTCAATGGAAACAAACACGTACCCACAGGGTAAATGGAAATAGAAACTGATAATTTCTAGCTATCACTTCTACTCATTCCAAAAATTTTCTCACTCTGATACTTACCCACCATAAAGCAAAAAGCCTTGCAATCAAGGCTTTCATTATCCCTTTCGTTCAAAGGTTTCTAAGCTTTTACGAGCAGAGCGACACACTCAGCGGTTCGCTATCTCCGTTCTGTCTGCGTGCTAGCACTTGTCAATCACGGACAGCTATCGCATGGGCGGAAGTAAATGCTAATCTTCGTCGTTTTACTCCTTGACTAGCAAACTTACCGCCTCAACATGCGTTGTTTTCTTTATTTGTACACTTTTTTTCGTCATCGGTTACGGTATTAAAACACAATTTATCATTTTCTATTTTAGCATTCTTCCTTTTAGATTTGTAAGATTTTGCATCTTTAGTCGAAGAATCTCCCGTTTTAAAAATTATAGTCAACATTGCTGGATCAATTTCTCCATCAGAATTTATTCCGCCTACTATGATTTTTTCAACGATACTTTCAAAAATGTCCTTGTCAAACTCAGTCAAAGTCTTTTGTGAAGTTAAAATTTCTTTAAAATTCTCTAATCTACTTTTTATATCAACTTCTGATTTTAAAGTTACTTCTAAGTTTACTTTTTCTTCTAAAAGTTTTTCTTTCTCAATTTGTATTTGATTGAATTTATCTTCATATACAGAATCACTTATTTTTCCATCAAGATTCATTGAAACTAATTTTTCTTCTTTTTTGTACAACGAATTTAATTTACTAACTATCTTATTCAACTCCACTTTTAAAGTATCATCAGTAAGCTCTTCTTTTATAATTTCAAGAAAGTCTTCAGTTAGGTTATTATTTTCATAAAACAACTGTTGGTAGCTCTGTAAGAAAGCATTTTCTATTGCTTTTTCCTCTATTCCTTTACTATGAGTGCAATACTTTTTACCTCTCTTTATAGATGTTGTACAGTGCCAAATAATCTTTTTGTACTCTGAACTAGAGTGCCAACTTCTTCTAGACAGAACAGTACCACAAAAACCACATTCCAATCTACTGCTAAAAGGGTACATTCTTGAGTATCTTTCTCGTTTACCTTTTGTATTTGCTATGGTTTTTTTGTTTCCTGATCTCCGTAATCTAATTTCTTGCGCCTGTGTAAAAATTTCTGGACTAATTATTGCATCATGATTATTTTTAATGTAGTATTTATCTTCTTCACCGAAATTTATTAAACGTCTCTTACTAATGGGGTCAACAGTGAAAGTTTTTCCCATTAGAATATCACCTTTATACTTCTCGTTTTTAATAATTCCTAAAACTGTTGTATCCTGCCAGTGATCAAGACCTCTCGGAGTTTTATAACCTAGTTCATCAAGTTCTCTAGCTATTGCCCTACCCCCAATACCATCAATGTATCGTTCAAAAATATAACGTACTATCTTGGCTTCTTTTTCGTTTATTGATATTGACTTTGTATCTTGATTATAGTCATAACCAAGACAACCTTGAAAACCAATAAGTTCTCCACGTTGCATCTTCATTTTTAACCCTTTTTTAACATGAGCAGATGTGTTTTCAACTTCCTGTTGAGCCACTGAACTTAATATCGTTAATAGTAGCTCACCATCCATAGTTAAAGTATCAATATTTTCTTCTTCGAAAAATACACCAATTTGTTTATCTTTGAGCAGACGAACATATTTGAGAGTATCTAATGTATTTCTAGCAAATCGAGCAATAGCTTTAGTAATGATATAGTCTATTTTTCCATCAAGGCAATCTGAAATCAATCTTTGAAAATCTTGTCTTTTTCCAACTTGAGTTCCCGATATACCTTCATCAGCATAAATATCAACTAAATTCCAATCTTTATGCTGTGATATATATTCCCGATAATGTCGAACTTGAGAATCATAGCTATTCTTTTGGTCATCACTATCAGAACTAACACGACAATACGCTGCCACTCTTCTTAATAGAGAACCATTACTATCATTTCTTCTCGTTACTAAAGGGTTTGCTTTTATGATTTCAACATTATTTGTCATGACTTAACCTCCTATTATTCTGCATTTATTTTACCGCAACCAATAGAAAAGGTCAGCTAATTTATGTACATTTTACGTAGTTTCAGCTTTATTTTATCATATTCTTTTTCACTAATAAGTTTTTTTAAGAATAATAGATTTAACATCTCTAGCTCTACTACATAATTTTCTAAACTTGATTTCAAAAAATCACTTCCTTTTGATTTTTATCATTTACCTCCATGGCATGACTGATGAAGTCATCATAAGAATTTCACTTGCTGCTCTTTTACGTTGGCAGCCTGAACGGTCAGAAGTATCATTGTATATCATTTGTATCATGGCATATAAAGTATCGCTCTATTTTATTGATGGTTTTAAAATCGCTCTTATCATGGCGAGCCATTCAAATCTGCTCCACAAATGAGGAAAGTACCATTTTGGACTATTCAATTGTCAAAGAACAAATAAAAAATCTCCTCATTTTCAGACTCTATGCAATTGAGGAGATTATTTTCTAAAGCGAATTTTATCAGGAAAATCTGTCAATCCCAATAGATAGTCTGTACTGACATCGTAAAAGTTTGAGAGAGTTACCAATACATCTGCCGTCAAGGCATGCTCACCCCGTTCAATTTTAGCATAAGCTGAGTTTGTAAACGAAAGTATTTTAGCTATTTGTTTTTGGGTCAAATCGTGATCTTCCCTCAAATCTCTCAAACGTCTGTACATCTAGCTTTCTCCTGAGAAAAAGTATAGACCATAAATTTTAAATATTTAATAGATTGTCCAAATCGGACAAAAGAATTTTCCAACCTATATATAGACTTATATTTATATGTAAAGTTTTTTTAAAAAAAAGAGTAAGTAATAATTGCTTTTGCAACCATCCTCACTCAAATTCAATTAAAGATTTCTAAACAATAGAACTTATCAATTATTCGGGTGAAAAGTAACCTAACTGTTCCGCGACATGAATAGCTTCCTGTCTACTGGACACTCCTAATTTTGAAAAGATATTTGCAAGATGATTCGAAACAGTTCGCTTACTCACATAAACCTTTTCACAAATATCATCTATACTTAGACCATTTCGAACTAATTCTAATATTTCTATTTCACGTGAAGTTAAAACATCTACCACTACTTCATCTGAAAAAATCTTTCTACCCTGATAAATTTCTATCAAGTTTTGAAGTAACTCCACTGGAGCAATACTCTTATCCAAAAATCCCCAGGCACCCATTATCTTAGCACGATACTCATACATTTTTTTACTATATCCAGTTAAGATAACAATTTTAGCAGAACATCCATTTTTAATAATCATTTGAGCTAAAGATAGCCCATCCTCCTGATACAAACTAGTCAAGTTTATGTCAATCAGAATAATGTCATAGTCATCAAAAGGGAAATCCAAGACAGAAGAAAAATCATCCATCAAATCTACCCTTTCAATATCCTCTGATAATTCCAAAATCAGTTTAATACTCTGACTAAACAATTTATGATCATCAATCAACAAAATTTTCATAACATAGCTCCTTATCAATCGGTAGTTCAATAACAATACGAAAAATACCATTCTTATCTAAAGTATTCATCTTACCACCTAAAACACTTAATTTATTTTCCATATTTTTCAAGCCATATCCCAGAGAATGTTCTTTGTTAGAAATAGATTTATTCTCAGAAACTATAAAAATAACATCCTGTTTTGTCTCGATTTCTAAAGAAATCTCTCCTTCTTGTGAATATTTAACAGCATTAGTAATTAACTCCTCAATAAAACGGTAGACAATTTTATCATAGGGAGTCATTAAAAAAAATTTAGGTGGAAAATATACCACTACTGAACTTTTTTTCTTATATCTTTTCTCGATCCTTTCGATGAGTGCCTGATATTTTTTTGAAAGAGGTTCATCTACCTCACTCATAGGCTGGTAATAATCCATTCGTTCTCTAATTCGTTGTACTAGTTCTTCAGTAACAAGATTTATTTGATTTCCAAACATCTCATTTTGACTATAAGCATTGAAATTCTTAATAGCCATCACACTTTGTAAAATTTCATTATGGAGAAATTCTGAAAATTGCTGTTCTACAACTTCATTAGAAAGAAGATGATTAACCATTTTATTTCTCTTCAAAAATAGAATTTCCAGGTAATCTTTCGCATTTCTCATATCCGATACACGAAACAATCGAATACATTCTTCTGCAACAATTGCCATGATTATCAAAATTATATTTAAAATTAAAAAACTCACATTCAATTCTAGTTGAAAACCGATAAACGAAAGCAATAACAATCCTCCCACTAAAAAAAATAAGCGAGTAAAGGCTTTTAAATATGATAATTTCAATTCATCAATTTTCTTTTTTAGTGATGTAAAAATTGTTTTAAAATGTAAAAAAGTCAGTATAGATAATACCTCAATATACCACACTAAATTTAGAACACTTGACCCCCTAGTATTAACATATAATACAAAGTAGGAAACAGGTAACACTACCGAAAGAATCACAATATTTCTCCTTTGAGAAGCTATTACATTTCTCAACTCTTTTCGATACAAGAGCAATAAAAGCAAAGGAACAGCTGTAAGAAAAAAAGTAGTGAATATCGATAGGAATAAAAATAGTGGGAAGTAAATCACATAAGAAAAAATTGTAATGATGGTTAAACCTAGTGAAACATTCACCAATTCTTCCCCAATCCTCTCACCTAGTAAAATAATCGAAAGAGAACTATAAACCAATAAAAATGAATTAATTGGATTCAGTATATCAAAAAAATGGAGGAGAGTATTATTTATTTCTTGTTGAAAGATTGCTTGCCAGCTAACTAAAGATAACAAAAGTATTATCCATAATTTTAGTTCACTATATCGAAATTTGATAAAGTTACAAACATAGCTGGACACAATCAACAAAATCACAAGTATTACGGAGAACTTTTGCGTGAGACCACTTGCATAATAAATAGGAACTCTATAGTATATGTAGAACATCAAGATCAAGTGATTCAGCAAAGTTAATTGCCACAACCATAATGAATGATTAGAAATGATTTTTACAATTTTTTTCATCATAATCATCTCCCTCTATTTTATAAGTATAGTATAGCATAAAACTAGAATACTATTTAACAGTATCCTAGTTTTATCCTAATTTTTATCGAGAATATGCCAACTTACTTTATAAGTTATAACTAAGTAAATTAGAAAGAGGAGAGCTGCCACTCCTAGATAGGTCACATCAATTGTGATAGTTGTATTGGCAAAGTTTTCAAAGTAACCTAATAAGGACTTGCTTAGAGAAACCACTAATGGAACAGCAAGTAGCAAGGGAACAAAGAAGTAACTTATAATTTGATGAATAAGTATTTTCTTATTTTGTTTTTTCTTATTTCCCAATAGATATAAGATACGATAATCATTAATGCTGTCTAGTGCACTAGTTGAGATTTGTAGAGATAAAATGCTAAGTGAAATAATAATAAACACAACACTAATAAATATCAATACTAGTACAATGACTCCCATAAATCCTATATAAAGCTCAGATAATCTCACCTTACTTTGATAAGTGAAGTCATTTAATTCTGTACCATCCACCGTAAAGTAATGCTTATCAACCCACTCTTTCATAAATGTTTCAATTTTTCTTTTATCAATATTTTCTTTATATTTAACCACATAAGTTGTAAAGTCTTCGTTTAATTCTTTAATAACTTTATCTGGTACAATAAGAGTCCCCGAATCATTTAATCCTACTGAAGAAAGAAAATAAACAGTATCTAATGGTTGGGATGATGCCAATTTTAAAGAATAACCGCCAATTGATAAATCTTTCTTTTGTAGTAAAAATTCTTGGATTTGTTTAATGGTTCCTTTGTAATTGGCATTTACTAGATAGCCATCATCAGCTAAGTCAATATATTTTGCACCTTGTAGCTTTCTTAGATGATTATAAGTTGAAATTCCTAAAATATGGACTTTTGAATCAGGTAACCCTTTATCGTGCTCCCATAACTGACTAGTATCTATGATATCTTTATAAGTCAGATCACTCGTAAAAGTTGAATAAACATAGTCTTCTTTTACGACATCAAAATCAAAGCCGTCTGCTTGTAATCTATCTTTTACACTCTCGTTTCCATAATGAAACTCATTACCTCTATATAAATTTGCTTGTAAATCATAAGGGGCATAACGATTCAACTCATGGTTCATGGTTGTGTATGAACTGCCACCAAACACTAGTAAACTAAGAGCCAAAGTCAAGGTCATAGATAGTACTGCTAGCGTTACAGAATTGCTGTCCGCTTGTTTGGAAAATTGGCGGATTTTAAATGAGTTTAATTTATTATAATAGAATGAAGATACTTTCTTAACAACTCCAAGTAAGAAATTACTTAAGGTGTTGTAAAATAAAATGACAAAGATCACTAAAATAGATACTAATAAAACTCCCCAGTTTTTCAAAATGGATAAGTGATGATAATCAGAAAAATAAATACTACCAGAGATGATAACAATACTTGAAATAATGAAAATTAACAATTGTAAAATAGAACTTTCTTTAATAATTCGTGATTTTTCAATGCCGTTTTCTTGAATTAAGCTAATGATTGTTTTCTTTCTAAATTTCAAAATGTCCATTAAACCAACTATTAAACTAGTTACCACATAGGAATAGCCCAACAGAGAGAGTGACTTAGGATCTAAAAAGAATAGATTTCCAAAATAATTTGCCATAAAAAACTCAGAAGCAATGTGAGCAAGTAAAATAAGTAAGATTAGCCCAAAAGTAAATCCTAGAACTAGAGCAAAGATATTTACTAACATCGTTTCAAAGAATAGCGTTCCGATAATTTGATATTTTTTCATTCCAAGTGTTGAATATAACCCGAGCTCTTTTTGTCGTCTTCCTAAAACAAAATTTGTAGAGTAAACAATAAGAAAGACGACAGTACCGAGTATCAAATATGAAATAAGTCCCATGTACTGGCTCATGATTGTCGTCAACATTTCTTTCGCACCCGATAAGCTCTGCATGACAGGATGACTTGGAAGAGCATTAAAGGCGTACAAAAGGCTATAAATCAAAGCAAGACTTAAAAAATAAATCGTATAGGTTTGTAAGTTTCTAAACACATTGCGTAAAATTAACTTTGGGTACATAGCTCCCCTCCTATCTTGTTCGTCTGTATATTTCTTCTAGGTATAAGTCGTTTGATAATCCATTCCGCTCAATATCATCGATAATCTGTCCATCACTGAGAAGAACCATTCGAGACGAATATTTAGCAGCAGCAGGATCGTGAGTAACAAGTAGAATAGTTATTTCAAACATTCGATTAATTTCTTGTAAGAGGGACATGAGATTTTCTGAGTTAGCAGAGTCAAGAGCTCCTGTCGGTTCATCTGCAATCAAGAGTTTGGAATCATCTATTAACGCTCTAGCTGTTGCGACACGTTGACGTTGCCCACCTGATAATTGATTTGGAAATTTATTTTTTAAATTTTGAATAGATAATTTACCCAAAACATCATTAATTTTCTTTTGATATTTTCTAATGGATTTTCCTTGAATTTGAAGTGGTAAAATTACGTTTTCATAAACAGTTAAGGTTTCTACCAGATTATAAGATTGAAAAATATAAGAGATATTCTTAGCGCGATAATCGGCTAATTGGCTTTCTTTTGCTTGAATCATATCAAAATCTTCAAAAACAATACTACCCGAATCAGGTTTATCAATAGTGGATATACAATTCAATAAAGTTGTCTTTCCACTACCACTAGCCCCCATAATGGCTAAAAATTCACCCTTATTTACTGAAAGGTAAATATCAGATAAGGCATGAACTAAACTTTCTCCTTCTCCAAATGTCTTATTTAATCCTGTTACTACTAGTTGTGGCATTATCGTTTCCTCCATTTCTTTTATATAATTATTATAGCTTGTAGAAAAATCTATTTCATGAGTATTTCGTGCAGAATTGAATCGTAATTGAGACTTCTTGTTTTTTTTCTAAGGCACAATAAAAACCAATACTCCTCAAGAGCATTGGTTAGAAATAATAGTGATAAAACCAATCTATACACTATTTTTTATCATTTCGTTTTTTCATAAAGTATACAATACCAATGATGACTACTCCTAATACAAGTACAGGAGCATAAAATTCAAGCGTTCCAATAATTCCTTCCATCCGATCCTCCTTTATCAAGGTTCAACCAACCTCTTTTAATAACTCTTCTTTTAGCTGACCTGATAATATCTTTACATCTGTTAATATTTTTGTTCTATGTTTTTAATAATAAACAAAGGAAATCTATGTTTAGTTTCTAACAGTGAACATGATTTCTAGTACACTCATGAGAACATGTAAATCATCGACTACATTTTCCAATCTAAGAGACTATCTCCTGAATTAAAAAGTACGAATCTATTCAACTGCTCTTCAACACTAATATTCTCACTAAAAAATTTCAGCTAGCTTTAGATATATCACACATAATGTATTCCTCCTTTTTCCATAATTTTAACAAATTTTAGAACATTTAAAATGAGTAATTTGTGCACTTTTTAAGTATCTCTGCTATTTAGATACACAAATTTTTCTTTATTTAAGCAATTAATAAACATATCAAATCTAAATGTTACCTATTCGTAACCATCGCTCTCTAATTCTATCTGGATTCTTTACTCACTCAACTCCCTCTCAACAACATCAATGCCTATTTTATCGGTTATATTCAATTTTGAAAGGTTTAACTTCATTTCTTGCTTGTTTTCAACTGAAGCCAGTAAATGTTCTACTACTTGATTTACAGACGCCATCTAATTTATTTGAAAAACATGATAGATTTTTTGTTACATGTTTTTCCACGCAACCAGTTTCAGATGGTATTTTAAATAAACTAATATGCTATGAAATAGCAGACATATTAAAAATAGGCTCTAACCCTTTAGGTCTAACAACATTACCTTCTTTTAGTTTTTGAAATCCATTTTCCTGAGCATAAGAATAAAGCTGTTTGATAATTTCAATTACGTCCATTTTTTTCTCTCATTAATTGGACGTAGCCCTTTGTTTCTATTTTTGAATTTAAAAACGAGAACTCTCCGCACATTTTATCATAAAAATTATTATAATCTTCTTTTGAAAAATCTCCTAAAATCTCTATTTCAAGATAAAATCCAAGACCATCAATCTTATCTAGATTGATCGTTTTATTTTCTAATGCATCATGATAAGTCTTTCTATGTTTACTTATTGTGAAAATATTTGAAAATCCATCTTGCAAGATATTTCTTACAAATTCTAATTTTTCAGATTTTAACTCTATTTCACTTTCACTCCACATTCCTTGTTTTATCGTATCTTTTCTTGTGAGAACACATGCTTTATTATCATCTTCTTGGCGAATTCTGTAGATAAAGCTACCTACCTCATCTTTTTCAAATTCTCTTCCTTTCGTTTTAAAATATTTATCAACTTGCTTATTTTCACTCTTAAATTTATAATATTTTTCTAAATATGAAATAGCATTATTATAATCTCTCTCATTGTTTAATCCAAATCTAACTTCTAATTCATTCATTTTATTTATCTCCCCTTAATTTTTTTTCATAACTCTTTATAAGAATAACCAATAAACTACTTAGTAATCCCAAAATAACTAGACTTAATCTCGGGTTTAAAAGCCAATTAAAATAAGCAGCTAATATCCCTCCAAAAGGTGCAAAAATGGTAGCTATTACAAAAGAACTAGAAAGTATTTTACCAATATTATACTCAGTACTTTCTTGTTGCTGTATTGTTGTAATTGAGACAGAAGCTATTGTAATTAGTCCACTCAAAATTGAGTAACAAATTCCAAAAAAAATCCAATTTTCTACTATTCCGCTTGCCATAATGACAAGTGGGATAGTTGCCATTGATATATTCATTAAGATAAAGGTGTCCTTCTTATTCAAAAAAGTAGAAAGAAGGGTTACTGCTATCAAACTACCAAATCCAGCAATGGAGTAAACAATCCCAACAAGACTATTTGATAATTTTAATTGATCCTGTAAATAATAAATAATCGTTGCATTGAAGCCTAGCATAGCGATATTCACAACTATAGTAAAGAGTAAAGAAATCCTCAACTTAATATTTGTAAAGTTCTCTTTAAAACCTACAAAAATTTCTTTTATATTATCATTACCATTCTCCTTGTGTTCTTGATCTGGAATATATGAAATTAGTATTGAAAGAAATAACAATAAGAAAGAAGCACTATTTATAAAAAAAATACTATTAATATTAAACTTTAACATTAATACCCCTGCAAGAGCTGGAGAAATTAATTTTGAAATAGTTCGTACACCTTGAAATTGAGAATTATATTTTTGTAATTCTTCCTTCTCAAATAAAGCTGGAGTAATGACTGAGAATCCCGTTTGAAAAAGTGTCGAAAATAAAGGTATCAAAAATGCAATAACGTAGTAAAAAAATATAGAAACTGAATATTTAGATAATATCGGTATTACACTACATAATAATGCAGGTATTAATGTAGACCATAATAGTATTTTTTTCTTATTGAAATTATCTAATAAGTAACCCATAACAAATCCCAACAAGAATTGAGGTAACAATTCAATAATCACCATTCCTCCCATTGCAAAAGACGAATGAAATTCTTGGTAAATTAAGATTGGAAAAGCAATTTTCTGAAATCTATCTCCAACATTTGATATAAACTCACCAAAAGTAATTGTATAAAACGTTTTCTTATTTATATTCACAGCGTTCTTCCCTTTTATTTTTTGCCTTTAGTTTAGCACTTCGATGTTATTATGTCAATTATTTTCATAATATTTTTTTATTTATTTTTATTAAATACATATTTGTATCTTTTTAGATCAAAAAAACGATGCTTTATTGAACATCGTCTTTACTATTCTGTTATATCTGCAATGTAATGCTCGATTTTAAGAGCCATTGACATATTTCCCTCAAGCTTATATAGGAAATAAGCCGTTTCAAAGTACTCTTTTACTGCAACTTTAGAAGAAAAATTCTTACTGACATTTCCCATCAATACATACAAATCAGCCAAAAGATATGTTGTTCTATACGTCTTACATTGCTTTATCGTATCTGTGATTTTAGTAATAGCCTCTTCAGTATTATTCTGCAACCATAGATAGCGACAAACATTATAATTAAATTTAATAGAAAGGTTTAATTCTTCGATTGTGTTTAACTTTAGTTGATTTACTTGATACTCTAACTTTTCTCTAATTTCATTAAAACTCTCTAAATCTTCAATATCATAATAAAAATTGAATAGAGTATTTGTAACTTGAAGGTAGGTCAAGTCAGTTACACTTAACTGAGACAGTACCTTCTCCAATCTTGCCACAGCCTCCTCTTTTTGCCCGTAGAAATAAAAATCTATAAGAGATTTTATCCACTCCATATAAAACTTATCTACTAGAGACAAGCGATGTACCTTTACACTCTCTAATTCATATATATATTTCAAAGATTCATAATTTCGATTTGTGATAAATGTCTGGGCTAACTTCTTAAACTCTGATAGCTCATCAATCTCCTCTCCAATCTGCTCATTAAAAAAATAATCTATACTAACTTTTAACTTCTTAGACAGAGCATATAAAAAGTCCGCTCCTGGAGTAAATTCTCCATTCTCCAATCGACTAATCTGTCCCTGTTTACATATCCCCTCAGCCAATTCTCGCTGAGACATTTTTAATTCTTTTCGTCTATTTTTTAATCTTGTTGCTAATAGTGTGCCCACGTTTGCATTTTCCTTTTCTATTCGATTTCAATTTCAATTGTAACATGATTAAATTTTAAATACAAATTTATAAACCAAAAGATACAAATTATATATAAACAATTACTAGATAAGTTATTTTTGAAAACCTATCCCTTCTTCTTTTGAAATTTTCTTACTCAAACGATTGATAAACTTATTCACTTTAAATACGGTATTCTCATATCTATCGCTCTCTAATGCTATCTGTATACTTAACTCATTCAACTCCTTCTCAACAACATCAATGCCAATTTTTTCAGTTATATTCAATTTTGAAAGATTCAACTTCATTTCTTGCTTGTTTTCAACTGAAGCCAGTAAATATTCTGCTACTTGATTTAAGGTTATCACTCGTTCTTGCAAAACATTGATTCTCAACTCAGACGCTGCTAGTTCACGCACTAGCTCGTCTTTAATCGTGACATAAGATTGATTTTCCACATCCAGCTTAATCAAAGCATCCACTTCTTCAATCTTTTCTTCAATCATCTCCACAGTCGTTTTTCTGCGGAATGGAATTGTTTGATTTTCAGAGCTGAATTGGCGAATCAACGTTCTACCTTTCATATAGCGATTTTTCTCGGCGTCATCTTTGTGATAGACATAGTAGGAGCTAGTTTCTCTGATAAAAACCTTCACCTTATCCTCTTCCATATCTAGCTCCATGTTAGGTACAAAGACAAGGCCCTCCTGACGAATACCAAACTTGATCTTGATGTAAATTCCATCATCCACTACTTTTTCGATTTGATTATATGACAACTCTACCTCAAATTCATGAACAGCGTCCCTGTTTCTCCTGAACTCTTGATAGGACTCCCAAAACTTCTCCTCGCTTGGGAGTTCTTTTTCTTTGGAGATTTTCTCTTCTTGATAAATTTGAACTAAATCCTTAAGTTCTGGAACTTTCAATTCTTTTCTCTTTTCAAAATAATCTTTGAAAAATTCTACATCGTAAAGATTTTTCTTATTTAGTTCGGTCTCTTTCACCTCTACTCCTGCAAATTGAAAAGAAACATGCTTTTGCTTAGGACTGATATTTAATCCAAATAGTTTTGCTTTTTTTATCAGAGTTTCTAAGTTATCGACATTGGGTAGAAGAAATTCCATAAGCTCTTCTATTTTTCTTTTGGCAAAGTAATTCTTGAAAAATTCTTCTGTGTAAGGTTGCTTGCGATTGAGTTTATTACCACGCACCGCTTGTCTCATAGTTGAGTCCGTCATAAAAAAGGTGGTATGCTTGTGACTGAAATCTATCTCCATATGTAGTAATGGAGCGTTCTTTTTTAAATCCTCAAAATCGGTAGAATTTTCCATCAAAAAATAGAGTCGTTGTTTGAGTTCGTACTTGTAATTGGTCTTACGATAAACTTCAAACTGCTGGTGGGAATAGCGATTCTCTATAATTTTCGCCCCTGCAATTTTACAAAATCTATCTGAAATCATTCGAAGATTTCGTTCCACATTATAATCCCACTTGAGTTTTTTGTCCGAATTACTATCAACCGAGTTGATAATGATGTGATTATGGAGGTGATTTTTATCAACGTGAGTCGCAACGATAAAACGAAATTTGCCACCGGTTAACTCCTTCATTGTCTCATAGCCGATCTGATTGATTTGTTCAGGAGTGAGATGATCCTCTGGAGAAAAAGACTGAATGATATGATGGGCATGAATTTTTCGTTGCTTTTCCTCTAACCTAGCATGCCGAAAATTATAAAGCGTATCATTGCTGATAAAATTTTCATGATACATCTGCACCATCTCATCATAGCTAGGAAAATCCAGAAAATTTCTCATGCCATAGTCCGATACCAATGCAAGATTCTTGGTTTTATCAGGATTAAGAATATACTTGATAATTTTTCTGCGATAACTCTTTCCGTGAATAGCAAAATGCTTAGTGATGACCATAAAACTCCCTCAACTTTTTTGCTTGAACACTAAACTCTTTCTCTACCTCACTTATCAAGTCATCGATTCCCTTTTTCAAGTCTTGCAATTCTTCACTTGAAATCAACTGAGATTGATTGACACTTCGGGCAATCTGGTTGATGTTATTACCAATCCTCTTCAACTCAAATATCAAATCTTGATAACCAGTTGTATCAATGGTGATGAAATTCATACCAGGGTCAAGTAGGGTTCGTCGAGCATATTCTGAAAAAGATTGACAACCGCTTTGATCGATGCAATGTTTCAACTGACTCAATTCGCTATCAGATAGGAAAACTTTCTTTAGCTTAGTTCGGTAACGATTTTCCATGTGCCTACCTCATGTATTTTTTACGGAAGTCTTGACTAAGAGGAATGGAGTTCCCTATTTCTTGAATCAATTCCTGCACACAGGTTAAGAGAATGGATACATGTTCTTGGGTGACTTGATGTTCTGCCTTTGATAAAATTAAAATCTCATAAACATCACGACTGATTTGTTCCAGCTTTTGAGATTGCCAGAAGGTGAACCACTTTTCAGCAGTCATTTCTAACTCGTTCTCCAGTAACTTGTTTCTGGCAAATGAAGAAAAGTGTTCAAATCCTTTATTTTTCATCATTATGTCAATCATTTCTAATTCATTTGCAGTCAAATTAACCTCTTTGCGAATGTCTCTGTATTGTTCTGGCACACTACTTCCTCACTTTCATCGATTGTCGGATAATTCCCGACCCCGTGTCAACCACGGGAAACTTATAAAAACAAAATTTAGCATCTTGTAAGGCTTTGCGAGCTCAGATATTGTGTCCACAATATCCCAAAAATCATATCGTCAACCAATCAAAACCTTCCAGTTTTGACAGCCAACGATAAGATAACTTGGTGACTTCGCCCCCAAACCCCCAGTAGAAAATCACAATTTGATTTTCTATGAATGATATTAGGATAACAGGGAAGATTTGGAAAAGGTATCACACTGTTTAAAAGAGAATATGAAAAAGAGAGCCGAAGCTCTCAGATACCACTATTTCAATCATACATCTAGCTATTATTATTATTAAATTATCAAGAGAATAACTCAGTATTTTACTTTCTGATGTATTTCCTTTTTATTTCTGGGTCATTAAAATCTAATTTATTCTTATATTTTCTGACATCATTTTCTAAAGCTCCATACTTATCAAAATCTTCAACTATAATTTTAGCAGGCGAATCTCGTAGTTGAAAAATATTTAAAAACTCAGTATCAGATATTTTTCTACTAAATCCTAGTTTATAATTTGATTTTTCTCTGTAATCACTATCAATATGATAGGGAGGATGATATGCGATTCGACTTTTATTTAATTTAAAGGAAGAATCAACTTGCAAACTATTACTTAAATCTATATCATATCTTAAATAAGACGTATCTAAAAATTGTAATTCGCCAACTAATTCAGAAATAAGATACAAATCAATATCTGCATATCCTTCTGTAAATTTTTTTAAATCATTTTGAATTTTTTCAATAATTTCTAGTTGCGTATATAGAGATTTTTTCTCATATTCAAGAAAAATACTTTCCTCAAAGTACGACACTAAAACTATTAATTCTGAAGTTGAAATTATCCTGTCTGTATAGAAACGAGATTTTAAAATTTTTTGACCATTATACTCATTATTATCAATAATGAACGGAGAATGCAAAGACATAATTTTTATTTCATTTGTAACTATATCTCTAGTTTTCAATACAACTCGCTCTTTACTTTCTAAAAATACAAATTCAAAAAATTTTCCATCAGGTTGAACCCCTGCTTCTCTTCCATCCAATAGAAAAAGATACAATTTTAAAACAATATAAATCAATTCATTCTTACATATAAAATAGCAATTATTTATTCTCTCTTTAATTGCTCTTAAATTATTTCTTGAATCGATTATTTCTAAATTTTTAAAATCTGCATATACATTTATTAGAGAATCTATATTTATTTTTAGTATATCACCATAATATTTTAAAAACCTCATTTACACACCTATAATAAACTAACCTTTTATAATATTTATAGCCAATTTAACTTTCTCCATAATTATAGATTTATTAGTTGTTCCATTTTTAACCTCAGAATTCTTTAAGACTATATCAAAAATATCTGCCTTAAATTTTGAGTCTACTTGTGCTTCTTCAATACAGTCTAGAATTATATCTTCTTGGGTACGAATTAATTTACTATCAACACCATATAACAATTTTTCTTCAATAATCGAGTCGGGTTTTTTAACAAGTAAGCTTGCACCGTCAGTTTTCAATTTTATTGAAACCTCTTTTAATTTATTTATATAATCACCAGAAATATTACCGTCTGATAAAACTAGATAGGAAGTAACAAATGAACGTGTCAACGACATATACAAAGCATTGCGCCTTCTAATTTCAATTGTCGCATTAAAGTCATCTATTGGATTTAATCCTTGGTTGTCTATAATAATTACAAACGGAAATTCTAACCCCTTTACGTGGTTAATATTTGTGATTGTAACCTCATCATCAACTTGCACACGCCTCTCACGTGGAACAAGGACATAGTTCCAATTAAATTCCTTTATTATTTTTCTACCAAGATCCAAGGCAAAGTCTTTAGTACTCTTTTCGGAATAATGAGTAAAAATAATAGCTAGATCTTTGGGAGCTAAGTCATTATATATTCCTTTTAAGTTTTTAATTATTGAAACAATTGAATCCGGAGTATGCTCCTCTACACACTCTACTTCAATCGAATTTATTGTTTCAAGATCCTTGCTACCCTCAAATCTATTTATAAATTTTCTTTTCAATCTATATTGATTAGCTTCTCCTTCTAGATTTATGTCATAGCCAGATAACTCCCACTCACTATTAGTAAGCCATCTTACAGCAACGCTTTCTAATAATCCAAATCCCAGAACATGAGAAAATAAAATCGTTCTAGAATCTGTTCTATAAACTTTATTCAGGACATAATCAGTTTCATCTGTATTCATCATGCTATTTTTTGAAAAAATATTTTGTAATATATCACCTGCAATATAAACTTTTTTAGCAGTAACCATTTCACAAAGCGTTATATATTCTTCATCAAAATCTTGTCCCTCGTCTATAAACAAATAATCAAAAATCGGTTCATACTGAATTTGTTCTAAATGGTGGATTGCCTCTTTCCAAATATCAGATGTATCTATTTGATAAGAAAAACGTCTAAATTCAATCCCATATTCTGAACAAATTTTTGCATATAATCCTGAATTAGGATATCCTTTACTTCCCCAACTATGACCAATAAATAACCGCTTAGATGAAATTTGTTCCGTAACCCTCATTGTATTAAAAAAGTCAATAATTCTAGTTGTGAGGCTATCTGCTAATACTTTATTATAACAAGTTACCCCAATTCTAGCATCAGGTTCGTCAACAAACTTCTTCCTGATTTTATGGAGTAGTAACTCTGTTTTACCGGAACCTGCAAGCCCCTGTAGACGAACTGTCTTTTTTTCGTCTAGTTCTTGATAAACAAATTTCGTCTGATTTGTATCAAACAAAGTAATTTTATTTTTAACGGCTTCAAGTACGGTTAAATTGTCTTTTTCTAATATATCAACATCAAAATTGTCAAAATCATTGATACTACCGATAATTAAAGAAGATAAAATTTTAATCTTTCTAGATTCTGACTTAGTGGAAAGATTAAAAAATTGTATTTCCTCAACTTCATCATAATTATAGACTTTAAATAGCTTCATCCATTTTCTTTTTCTTCCTAATAACTTAAAATATTGTGGATATTTCTCAGAAGCTAAAGAATTTATATCATCAATTATGTCGTCACAGTATTCTTCAAATAATTCCTTATCATTAGTATTACTACTACAATTAACAGAGATAATACTTGTATTTTGAATTACAAGAGTAATGCCCATCTTATAGTATTCTTTGTCTTCAGATACTAACATAGGTTTTTGAAATATATAAATTGTTTGGTCATAATCTTGTGGTATACTATCAAGCAATTGAGCATATAATTTTTTCCAAATTTCTGATTCTTCAATTTCTTGACTAATGTCCAAATAAATTAAGTCTGATCTCATTTTGTTTTCTCCTTTAAAACTTCAAATAATTCCTAATCTTTGTACGATTTAAGTTTCGAATGTAGGTAGATTAAGAATATCTATAAAATATATTCGCAAGTGAAATTTAAAATTGTGAAAGTAGTTCCTTAATATTTATTAATCTCTCCATCTCTATTTGAATCCACTCTGAACACAAAGCAAGATGGCTATTGATTTCTTACTTACCTGCTTTTCTCTACTTAGTGGGCGAAGATTGCAATATAATGCCTGATTAAACTCTTCATCTGTATAGCCCTGAATCCCCATCAAGCTATCATACGTTGATCTGATGTCTGCAACATCAGATCAATGTCATCTAAGTAATTACTGTCAGAAACCAATTCTTCAAAAATCGTTACTAGTCATCACTTATTAAAACCCACAGGTTACTCTCATCATCAAAAGCAATATCTTACCTATCTCGATAACAATAAAGGCGAGTTATAAGGTTTGTTCCACGTTCCTTGACAACCTATATCTTCAAAGTAATTTCAATAATCTTCTACTAGATTTAGTATGTTCTTTTACCTAATAATATCGACATAGTATACGTTAAATTTAGGTCAAATAGTATCTATCAGTTTCATTGAAATGGGACTTGTTCCATTTTCGTAACGACTCAGACTATTACGAGAAATTCATGCAATTCGCGCAAATTCTGATTGTGTCAAGCCGTGTATTTTTCGTAAAAATTTTATATTGTCTTCAATCATGGTAGTCTCCTTTAACTTGATAATACTATTATAACATTTAGAAATAAAAAAAGATTGATTCAAAATCATTAGAGAATACAATTTTAAAATTGAAATTTTTCGTACTAATTCTATGAAATTTTGATTTTCTAATAAATTTGTACTTATTTCCTTCAAACTATACAAATATCTCATTGTTGTAAGTGTGTAATTAACTCAAAAGTATTAGATATAATTTCAAAATAGTGTTTTAAAGTGTTTTAAGTTATAGTTGACCAATCTTATAGCTTGCTATTTAATTTTAACTACAAAAATCATTACACAAATCAAGCTACTAAAGATGAATTTATGGTATACTAGTGATAATAAATTGTTATCGGTAGGAGAGGTAAAAAAATGACTAGTTGTTTTGTTGTAATGGGATTTAACACAAAAAAAATTCCAAATACAAATATTGAGGTTGATTTAAATGCTGTATACTCAAATATTATTAAACCTGTTATTTTAAATAAAGAGTTAACTTCAATTCATGGAGAGAATAGATTTAGAGCTGATGAGGTATATACAACTCAAAATATTACAAAAACATTTATTGAAGGTATATTCAAAGCTGATATTGTTATTGCTGACATTACTACGTTAAATCAAAATGCAATTTATGAATTAGGACTGCGCCATGCAATGAGACCTAAATCTACAATTATCCTATGTGATAATCATACTGCTAAAATTAATTTTTTTGATATTTCTCACCTACCTCAAATTAGATATGATTCTGACAAAGTGAATGAACTTGATGAAGTTGTTCGAGTGAAAGATATACTCACAGAGTACATTACTTCTGCAATAAATAGTGACGAAAGATTTATAGATAGTCCGGTATTTGAAAATAACTTATATACAATTGTCGAAAGAAATAATTCTATGGAGGAAAGTAATAATATTTCTATAGAAACATCTCAAAATTCCTTTATGGACCTAGCAAGAATAGCAAAAAAATTTAAAGATGCCGAAGAGTATGTAACAGCAGAAAATTTATATAAAGAACTTTTAGAAAAAGGGTATGTCGATGATGAAATTTTAGCGGGCTACTTGTTATCAGCATATAAAAAAGATGAAAAATCCTTAGATAATTTGAGAGAAGCACAGAGAAAAATTAATACTTATCTTGATATAAACAACACTACTTACCATAAAATTTTAGGGATATATGGTGCGATATTTTTACGAATATTTTATATTACAAATGATAAAAGAGATTTATTGTCAGCTATAAATTACTATAGATTGGGTATGAATTTTGAAGATAACAATATATACTGTGCTAGAAATTATTGTGCTACGTTGTTAAAAATTGTAAGTGTTGAAACAGATACCGAAGTTTTAAAAGAACACTACTATACTGCAAAGTATACAGCAAAAATTATATTAGGTTCATTAGAAAATTTGATTAGAAAATCTAGTATGTATGATGATATCTGGTTACAATCTAACCGAGAAGAGCTTCTATATATTTCCGGAATTATTGAAACATTATCGGACAAAGTTTATGGCGAAACCAAGAGACAAAGTAATACTATAAATGAGGGAAGAAAGCTCTTAAGGGAAGATTTAGAAAGAATTAAGTTAAAGCTTATGGACTAACTATTTATAACCTAATTCTCCCCCTTTGATGAATTCATATTTTTCTATAACCATTTGTTTCCATTTATCAAAACTTTTTCTAAACTCAGAGGATTCTACAAATTGAAGAATTTTTTCCTTTGAGTCTAAGGTAAATTCAGGTGATGTAATTGAGTATTCACCCTGATGTAAAATACCTTCTCTTGTCAATTTTTCCTGAGGAATTGTCAATATAGGCAGATCAAAAGTTAATGCTAATATTCCTTCAATCTGACAATACACACTAGTAATCCACTTATTTTCTAAGTGGATTTCTTTTGATTCGAAAAATCTAGGATTATCCTCAGCATCTTTTTTACGAATTCCTTCAGATATATATGTTTGACCAACTGCTAAAATAACCATGCCATAGCTTCTTTGTATCATCTCACGTAGTGATACCATAACTTCATATGGAGTATATTCTGCAGCTTGTAATGTAATACATTCGAAATTATGTCTTTTTAATAACGATACAATTTCATTGATAAAAAAATCTTGGTTTTCAGTAAACGGATTAGGTCTACTCAAAAAAATTTTTATTTTATCACTATTTCCCATAAATTTCTCCTACCGATAACAATTTATTATCACTATACAAAGCACTCAAATAGGTTTATAATAGCATGATTATTGATAAAGGAGATTTTTATGGATTATAAACTTATTTCTAATTACTTAGATTATTGCAAAACTCATAAGCGTTTGAGTTCACACACGATTCGCGCTTATAAGAATGATCTTATGCAATTTTATAACTCAGACTATGATAATGTCGAATCCTATATAGAACACTTGACACAATCTAACATAAAAACGAATACATTAAGAAGAAAAATTGCTTGTATGAAGGTGTTTTATAACTATCTAAAATACCAGAACATAATTGAAGAGAACCCCTTCAATCAATTGCGTTTTCAATTTAGAACTGAAAAAATATTGCCTAAAACGATTCCGTATGACATTCTGAAAAGTATTTTTTTATATTTAGAGCAGAGAGTAGTTCTATCTAAAACTGATTATCAAAAACAACACGCTGAAAGAAATCTACTAATTATTTCACTTTTACTTTCAACAGGCATCAGAATTTCTGAACTTTGCAACATTCATCTCAAAGATATTAATCTTTCCAATAAGACACTCCATATTATAGGAAAGGGTAAGAAAGAACGTATCCTATTTTTAGGAGATCAAAAAACATTCAATTTATTAGAAACATATATAAATAAAACAAGAAATGAATCCAATGATTTCTTGTTCCCAGGGAAACATTCACTTAAACCATTGTCAGAGCAAAGTGTACGTTTAGTAATAAAGAGAATCGTTGAACAAAATAACTTTTCTAGAACTATTACACCGCATATGTTTAGACATAGCTTTGCGACAATGCTTCTAGATAGTGATGTAGATATTCGATATATTCAACAAATTCTTGGACATAGTTCTATATCAATCACACAAATCTATACTCACGTATCTCATTCAAAACAAAAAGAAATACTTAGTTCTTTTAATCCCGTATCAGTAATTCATTCTGAAATCGAGTAAGAGACATTTCCAAAGTCTACAGTTCACTTCATCTTAAATTAATTTTTGTAGTTCGACTTTAGTTAATAGTTTTATACTCAACAAAAGCAAAAAACATATAAAACTTCACTTTTAATCAGCATTTATACTATATTCCGTATTAAGAACTCCATAATTGTTTTTCTAAAATACATCTTTCAAATATCCTTAAATATAATAAAAAGAGATGGGCAAAATCTCAATTCCTGAAGAAAATGGAGTAAATCTTCCCACAAGAAAACGCATAATTTCAAGTTTTTCAACACCTGAGACTATGCGTTTTTTGGTTCTAAAAAATTTTCGCCCACCTTAAAACAACTAACAAAAGTTATAAGTAGACTATATTTTAAAATTTGTGTTCTAACAACCATTTCAATTAGTTAAATCTTTAAATCTTTCTTCTCCAGATTTAAGCATATCATTTTCTACCTGACTCCACTCTCCAAATAGTAAATCATGAAGAACGGTTGCTGCTGAAGTTGTATTTTCTTTTGAATCATATACACAACTTCTATCTCGTTGGTAAATTTGAATTCTTTCAAAGATAGCTAGTTCTTCCAATTGTCGTGTATTATTAACTAGATGATTTACAATGAAATCATGATGTTCTTTTGGAGTTGCGCGTGCTTGATTTGGATTGATAGCGTACAGTTCTTCGAATCGGATAAGAGTGCTCAGATAGGACAGCTTAGGCTTTGTCGCAATCAAGGCTAATTGTACTTCGTATCCCTTATTTTTCAAGAGTTGTGCTGTTTTCTTTGGAACATCAACTGTTCGTAAAGTTCCCTCTATCAAAAGATTGTATCCCAAATGACTCAATTCTCTTACTAAAGACTCCACCATTTTTCCTGCAAAATCCTTAGTATATTCAACACTATCTTTGCCATATTCTTGCTGAAGTTCTAAATAGTGTGGATGCTGAGAACGAAAACTATCGCCATCTATGATAACAATATTTCCTTGAAATTCTTTCTGTTTAATACGATGAATTGTAGTCTTGCCAGCACCACTTTGCCCTCCAAGCAAAATCGCTATAGGTTGCTTACTGGACTTTTTTCCTCTTGTCAGAGAACGAAGATTCCGTGCTAAAGCATGTTTGAATTCATTATCAGTATAATATTGGATTTCCATTAAGCTACCATCCGCTTTTCAGATATCTCTAACATGCGTTCAATTCCATCCAAATAGCCGCTATACCTCTCTATTTCATCAAAAGTTTCTACTAAATAGATATTCGTATGAATCAAGTCAGATAGATCATCACTCATTAAAATCCAAGGATTAGATTCATCATCAACGCTAATTCCCTGACTATCTTGATAGCGATAGAGTCGAGAAAGTAGATTAGCACCTCTTTCTTTCACAATTTCAATTTTTAAAGTCAATTCATAATCTTCAACAGGATTAAGCATTTTATCTTCTCCTACAATATCGACATAAGATACATTAAACTTCTGACAAATGATGTCAATTAATTCCGTAGAGACTGAACTCGTTCCATTTTCATACCGGCTCAAGCTATTTCGAGAAATTCCTACAATTCGGGCAAAGTCGTCTTGTGTTAAGTCATGTGTTTTACGTAAGGATTTTATGTTCTTTCCAATCATGGCAAACTCCTTTATTTTTATAATTCAATTATAGCATAAAAAAGCATAATGCACCAAAATTGGTGCATTTTTTGTTGTTTTTCTAGCCTAAACTTTACTTCTAAAAAAGCCACCTTAAAGAGTAATTCCTTTTTCGGTGGCTTTTCAAAATACTATACAATAAAATACTCTTGTTTAATTTTTGTAAGCAGGTTGTTAGCAACCGAAGTTACACCAACATGCATCAGTTCAGGATCAGAATAATCTAGATTACGAGCATAGCCTTCTGCAACAGTCTGAGCAATACGCTCATCCAATTTATAATTAGAGGCTTTTAATAGTGCTTGAAATAATTCTGAACTATATAGTTTAATATTATTTTCCAACGATACTACTGCCATTTTTGTAACTCCTCTCCTGTCTTTGATTGATAAACTTTCTCTATTTTCATTATATCACAAAAAGATTGGTTGTGAATGGATAATTGTTTAAAAGAATAGGGTTTTCTAAACTCAGCAAGCATTTCTTCTTTTGTAATTTCATTCTGACGAAAACGAGCTAAAGCTTGGGTTGGATTGTCATCAGTCTGAACACCATAGATAAAATCAAAATGGTGTTGTAATTCATCTGGATTTTCCCGATTTTGAACGACAAATTCCGCAAAATCTAAATCTGACTCTGACTTTTTATGTTTTGCAAAATAGTGACAATGATAGTCAGGGTTCTTAAAAATTTCTATAAAATTTGAAATACGAAATTCTACTATAATTCCTACTTCTTCTTCTGAGTCAAAAATATTATTATTAGAAGTGCTTCGATTTAATACTTCAACTTGCTTGTTAATAAATTTTCTAGCTTGTTCAAAGTCAGGTGTGATATAGAAACCAGGTCCAAAGTCTAGCTCACTTCCTAAATTAAATTTAACATCGATTCCTTTTTTTAAGGATTCTAAATGTCTCAATAATGTAGCATGAAACCACTGAGTCTGACCTAGTTGCTTTTCCTGCTTGGTAGTCAAGTCCAAAATATTTACTTCCTTATCTAGTCTATACTAAAAGTATAACACAAGACTTTATTCAAGTAAAAGAAAATTTTATAAAACTATTCACTTCCTTCCATCTTTTCTAAATCTCTCTAAATTCTTCTCCAATTGTTCCTTATGAAGTTGATTTTTAGCTTTTTTTAATGTGTCGTCCAAAGTTTCTTCCCTATAAGTTGTTTCTGTTTTTAGTTGTTCTGATTCTTGTTCTGGAGTGAAAATGATATCTAGTAGTCGGTCTATTTTTTCAAGATCTTGGACAGACATATCAGATAGTCTATGAATCAGCTTTTTAAATACATCACTATTGTCGTGATTTTTCTTAAAAAATGTTGTAAACATCTATAACCTCTCAAAAAAAGCAGCCTATCAGGACTGCTTAGTGTAATTCCGAAATCGCATCATAAATGGACTGCAATTTCTTATTGTCTTTATTCTTTGTGTCAATCAAAGTATGTAGCTCTTCAATTTTCTTTTGACTACTTTGAATATCGCTATTGTTATCCGCAATCAGTCTTTTAAGATGTTGCTGATAACTTGTAGTGATATCTGTCTCTTTTCCTGTTCTAATCTCTGTAACTTTGGGCTTAGAACAGGAATTTGATTCCGTCACAGGTGCTTGTTTACGCTTTTGAAAAGCTGCTTCATAATTTACATCATTACCTCCTTGATGATTTCCAAATAAGGCCGCAATTTTATCTGGATCTTCTTGATTTTCTGATTTACTTTCTAATGGTTGATTAAAATTCCAATCTTTTGTCATTCACTCATTTCATCCTTTCTAAATTCAGAATCATCGAATTGTCTTTCTTTACCAAAGGCATGGTCAAGAGCTTCTTCAAAACTCATGTGACTAATGCTTTGACGCCTTTTGAACGTCGCAAACATCGCTGTCTCCAGTTGCTCTTTGTAAGCAGCTAGTTTTTCTGTTTCTCTTGCTACCTTGCTTTCTTGCCTAGTGACCTTTTCTTCTAAGCGTTCGATTATGGTCATATACGATCCTCCTTCATACTAATTTTAGCTAGAACATCTTGATTTTGTTATCACAATTCTAAACATTGAGAGGTTTGTCTTACTGGTTGATTCCTCAATGTCTCTTTTGCAGACTCAAGTATCAATTGTAAATCTGATTTCTTTTCTCTAAGGACATCATTCCAGTCTATTTTTTCTTTCCCAGATTCATTATCAGGTAAATCCAGTAAAACAGGCAATCCAGCTTGAGATAACTTATCGGAAAAATCTTTTCCTGCATCATCACAATCTACCGCAAGTGTCAATAAATCAGGATGATTATCAAAATAGCTGGTGGTATCACGAATTGTATTGATTAAAGACAATAACTTTGAAGGTATTACTGTATCCAAAAATTCCAACTTCTGATTTTCTTCAGCTATCAGTCGTAAAGTTTGATAAGCAACAACAGACCTTTTTAATCCCTCCATAGATACCAAACGAGCATCAGATAGATTTTGTTGATGAAGTTCGTAATAGCTCATCAAGTCGATGAACGATTCACAAAAGACCAGTCTATTTGGTTTACCAATGTCAAAGGATATTCCAATATGTCCATGGCTTCCTTTTAGAATCGTTTTTAACCTCTCTCTAGAAAGAGCGGGATTCTTATAAATCCCTTGTAGGCTTGCTGCCTGTAGTATGTGACGATGATTAAAGCTTTTAAAAACAATAACAGGTTCAACTGTTTCATTTGTTTTCCAACTGGCTTGTGCCATCAAACCTTGTTGAATCATCCTTTGTACAATTTCTTCTGAAATTCCTCTACATTCTGTTAAGTAATATCTGGCCAGACTACAGTTAGAATCTTCTATTCTCTTTAAAGGATAATAAAATGGTCTCTCTCTTTTTTCTTGAACAGCTTCTTTTTGAAAAGGTTCTTCAGAAAGAAAGGCTAGAGCTTCTTTAAAGGAAATTCCCTGAACAAGTCGAACAAAATCAATGACATCACCTTGAATATCTCTTGAAAACCATTTAAAAGTATTGGTAGTTGAAAAAATCCGAAATGAATCATGTTCAGGATGTTCATAGACACTGCTCGAAACTTGTTTAAAGGAGATACCTAAACGATTGGCTACATCAAGAATTGAAATTTGCTTACATTCTTCTATTTCCATGCAATATCATCATTTTGTTGTAGTATTTGGCAGTGATGGAACAGATGAGGATTCTTCCAAAGTTTTAGGAGTAGCCTTATCCAAATCATCTAACCCAGATTTCCAAACCTGTACTTGATTGACCAATAACTTACCTGGTAGTTTCGAATAAGACAACTTAACCGTTCTGGTTTCTGTCTGATTGGTCTTTGATTGGTTGGCATTCTTTAAATCAGATACATAGGTTACATTATAAGAGACCATGGCAATGGCTTGATTCGTAGTCTGATTGACAAAGATATCTGCTTTTTCAAAATGATAATCCAAAATATAATCCTTATACACTTGGTTCATGGCATCATTTTGACTTGACAATTCTTGAGAATAAGCCGATTCAGTCATATAAGGTTGAATACGTGTATTATTTTCTCCGAGCTTTTCTTTCGTATAGTACTGCGTCAAAAATTCTTTTACAGTATCCGATGACAAAATGCTGGCTTTATCTTCTTCTTGTTTGTCCTCTACAAGTTTAGCTGCAGCCAATTCGATTTCTTTGCGACTTTGTTTAGCAGTAGAATGTTGACCAGCAGTATATCCCATCATGAGAATAAAGCTAGTTGCAGCCACTGCTCCAACACTAATTAAGGCTTTAGTTTTGACTTTATTTAACATCTTAGACCTTCTTTCTATAAAAACTAGGTCAAGAATAACAAAAAGAACTTGTAAGTTTTATCACATCACAACGAAAGGGAATTTCTACATTTCAGGCGCAAAATCGTACAGTTCAGAGAAAAATATCAAAATTAGCTGTCTTCAGTTTATAATATAAATATGAACAAATTAAAAGAAGAAAATTTGAGAAGAGCTCTTTCTCATATTGAACGACATAAACAAGCCATAAATACAAGTAATAATAGTGAGGATAATGACTTTCATAAATTATTACTCCAATTTAGCTATGATGTATATGAAAGAATCAAGGTAAATAAAAAACCTTATCCGAATTTAGATTCAGATAAAGTCTTTTGACTATCTAAAAAGTTCACATTTTTTTCTTATTTATGGAGTTAATGAAGCGCCAACTGAATCCTAGAACCAACATCAGATTGATGAAAAGGTACATAGACGTAAAACTAGTTAAACCATGTTGTCTGATATCATCAAAATATAAACTAGGTTCAGTAAAGAACAAATAAATTCCATAGACCTCCACGAAAATAAGAAAACTGACAAAACCAATCAGGAAAAGTCCGCTGGCAATAAGAAAGAGTCTCCATAAAAGAATGAGAATTCCTCCTACTGCTAAAAAAATTACTGGGATAAGGAGTAAATCATTCATGACTTGTTCCTTCCTAATCAATCAACTGACGATAATGGGTGGCAAGAGATGAATCAAATTCCTCTAGCTTTTGAACTAAATCCAAATACTCCTCTTTTTCATCTTCTTCAAAGTCCACACTTCGATGATTTTGAAGAGAGATTTCCAATTGACTAGTAAGTTCTCGTATAGAAAAGCTGTAATCGCCTGTCACTTCCTCATAATGTTCCTTTAGCTCCTTGTAGGCTTGGTATTCTTCAGGCGTTTGAAATCCCTGTACCAAAGCCTCTTCTAATTGATAATAGGTATCTTCCATCATAATCGTTACCTCGCTTTTTTCTATCTTTATTTTACCGCGTTTTTCTTTTCTTGTCCGCTATTTGTATCTATTTTTTAATCTAATTCAAAAGAAAGTTGTTCTTGCTTTTCTTTTCCTTTTTCGTGGAATTGTCTTAAGGCCTGATCAATAATATCTAAATCCGTTTCTGTTTCAATCAATGGCGCGAGTACATCGTATTCGGCCTTTTTTGTTTGATAGTCCTCTTCCTTTGGAAAATTTTTCTCAATTTCTACTTTAGCAGTAGTCCATTTATCCTTTAATTCATCCAATAAGTTCTGAGTTTTCACTTGGTCCTCCTTGATGTGATCAATCGTATGCTGAAGCCTTTGAATTGTCCCTAAAGGAGAATACAAATCTAAACTGACAGAATATTGATTTTCTCCTACAATCTTAACAGAGAAGGTTTCAGGAAGAGGTTGATTGGTTGGAAGACTAAGCATTTTAATGTCAAATCCTCGATAGCTTGCTAGGGTTCGGAATTCTTTGCTGTCAGCTTGATTATGACGGATAAGACGGTGTAGGGATTCCCCTGCTTCAGCTCGTTGATCAAAAGCTTGCTTGCCTACTGTCATAGAAAATGCCTGGTCTTTCGATATTTCAGACTGTTGAATATCGCCTTCATACTTGCTTAATCGTTTCTCAAGAATGGGCATATTTTCTTCACAGTAGGAGATTGTGTGACGATAGTGATCCTTGCTGCGTTGAAAGGCGCGTCTTTGATTTTCTAATAGAGTTAGATCATTCTCTAGTTCCATCTTGTATTTAAGATAAGGATTACCTGTTGCTAGCGCCTTAAAATCAGAAGCTGTCATAGTCTGTTCATCAATATCTTCTGCAGCACGAATCGGCTCCTTAGAAGTCATAATCTGCTTAATATAGCGGAGTTTGTTCTCCTGAGTTGCCCATAGATAATTATCAAACGAACCTTTAGTAATGTAGTGGTAAATATCCACTTCCTTGTTTTCATTTCCCTGTCGGATAATACGTCCATTGCGTTGCTGAATGTCACTTGGTCTCCACGGTACATCCAGGTGATGAACTGCTTTCATCTTGCTCTGAACATTTAAACCTGTTCCTCCTTTTTCAGTTGAGGCAAGGAGAATCCGTACTTCTCCTGCATTGACCTTTCGAGACAAACTATTCTTCTTTTCATCACTATTGGCATCATGTACAAAGGCAATTTCCTTACTAGGAATTCCTCTATCAACTAATAGAGCCTTTATTTCAGAATAGACATCAAAGCCATTATCCTTTTTCTTAGGTGTGCCAATATCTGAAAAAATCATCTGAGTAGCCTTATTTCCCATTCCCTCACGATAAATTCTCTCAACATTATCCACTACCTGAAGCAGTTTATGATTGTCTGCTAGACTATAGCTAGAGTCCAACAAACGCATATCAATAGCTAGTTTCCGTGCCTCGCCCGTTATCTTTAACATGTTATCCTGACTCGGATCAACCGTTCCACATTTGACCGCATCTGAACGCATAACCAATTCTTCTAGATAGAGTTTCTGGTTTTCGGTTAACTCACTCTCAATAGGGATAATATGAGCTTCTGGAACAGGTAAATCCAACATATCTTGTGTTTGAATGTCAGCTGTTTCTTTGTAGATTTTCATCAACTCAGGTAGATTGACAAATTTTTTAAATCGTTTCTTAGGTTGGTACTTATCCCCTGTAGGAGCTAATTCCATAGAGTTTTGAATTTCTCCAAAAGCACCTACCCAAGAGTCAAAATAATCAACTTGATAGCGTTTTAATATATCTGGTTGAATATAGTTCATCATAGTATATAACTCACTAATAGAATTGGAAACAGGAGTTCCTGTCGCAAAGACAATGTTTTTAAAATCATGTTCTTCCTGAATCTGTCGCACCTTCATTTCCATATCCACATTCTTCTTAGACGTTGTATTGGTAATCCCTGCTACATTTCCAAGTCCAGTAATCGGACGAATATTTTTAAAGTGATGTGCTTCATCCACAAAGAGAAAATCAATTCCTAAGTTCTCAAAATCAATAAAACTATCACGATTAAAGCGTTGGAGTTCTTCCAATTGTTTCTCTAGACCACTAATTGATTGCTCTGCTTCTTTAACGGTATACTTATTTTCAGAATGTGTTTTAATCTCTCGTAGTTCATTGAGTTTATCCTCTATATAATTCATCTGTCTTTCCTTACTGACAGGGATTTTTTCAAATTGAGAATCCCCAATGACAATGGCATCGTAATCTCCTGTAATAATACGTGACACAAATTGTTTTCTTCTCGCCTTCACAAAATCTTTCTTAGTAGTCACAAAGACTTTTTTAGTAGGGAAAAATTTCATGATTTCTTGACCAAATTGAGCAGACAAACTAGAGGGCACCACATACAAGGGCTTATGAACCATCCCCAACTCCTTTAATTTAAACCCAGCACCAAGCATTGTCAAGGTCTTTCCTGAACCTACCTCATGAGCTAATAAGGCTCTTTTTTCTTCTACGATTCTTTGAATGGCATTCTCTTGGTGAGGGCGAAGACTGATGTTTTGTGCCAAGCCATCAATGACTAGATGGCTACCGTCATACTCTCGACTAACCGTTCGATTATAAAGACGATTGTAACTTTCTTCGATGACTTGTTGGACTTCTGGATACCGTGAGACAAAGTCTTGAAAGAGTTCTTGTAAATGCTGCTCTTTTGCTCTTAGAACAGAGGTTTTCTCCAAATCTGTGATGGTCTTTTTCTTTTCTCCTTCCGTAACAGTCATAGTAATAGTCGGTTGGTTCGAATTAAGTAAATTCTCAAAAATCTTTCTTCCTGTATCATAACGTGACCCACTAACTCCAAGACTACTATCTTTGGCACTTGGATAGCGATAAGCAAATGATGTCCTTAAATGAACCTGCCCATCGACAGGATTCACTTCAATGACTTGTTCAACATCAGGCGAAGACAATTCAAATTCACGATTGGTAAAACATTCAAAGGCAAATTTACCATAAACGGATTGAGGAATCCAACGTGACCCTATTTTAAACTCAATATCTGCCAGATGAATCCGTGGAGGACGAACAGATTCTAACAAATCTAAAGCATGAGACCAGTCACATTCTTGATTGTTTTCCTCCACTAATAGTTGAACTACTTCTATCTTGTTGAGAATATCTCCTGATAAAAACTGGTTCTTAGAAAGATATTTTCTTTCTCCTCTTAAATAGCTTTCTGGATCCATTAAAATCTGGTCTCCTAACTCATCTAAAATAGCAGCTTGGCTATGTTCAGGGTAAATTGATACCATATAGTCTAAATCAACCCCTCTACCATCCGATAAACTAGAGTTTAAGGCATCTAAAGCCGTTGAAACTCTTGCAATCACTCTCTCCGGCCTAACCAATGCTTTCTCAAAGGCTAAAGATTTTTTATATTTTACTTTCTGATCTTTAGAATCAATGTATTCATCTTCTAAACTTGCTAGTAAAGAATACTTATCGTCACTATCAAATAAGTTACGATTGACTGAGGCATTCAAGTATCCAAATTGACTTACAAAGCGGTCATAGTCATGATTCAATTTGCCAAGCAATTCCTGAAAATCAGCTCGACTATAATCTGGATGACGTTGAATTTCAATTAAGGATTGATAGGTCTCTCTCAAATCAACCATGCCCTTAATGCGACTAATGTCCTTATCCGATAAGGGGCTTTCATAAAAGACAGTTTTTTTGAACAGTCCCTTATATTTCCCTCTTTTACTCGCTTCTTCTGACTTGTAAACATCTAGTGCTTCCTCATCTGTCAAATGAAGTTGCACGAATCGGTCTATTTTATGTTCAGACAAAGAACTGTCCCAAGCTTTAAAATCTCCCTTCTCATCTACATAATAACTAATTTCGTCTACTTTTGAACTTTTCCGAATGCCATGCGTATCTCGGTAATAAATTTGATTTCCCTCATATCCAAAAGAATAGAGCGCTAAGTCCTCTCGTATACGACTTGGGATAGAATTATCCACTTCTTCTTGGATAAAAACAGGTGCTTTCAAAGAATTGTCAATTGGTTTAGGTGCTTCTACATTCTCTAATGCTTTCATTATGTCAGTAGCTAATGTTTCTGATTCCCCCTTAACATTGAGGGTTCCTCCATTAAAATTACGTACCTCATATTGACCCAAAACTTGTGTATTGTATTTCCCATCAAAATAAGGATTGATCCAGACACGCTTATCCTCCTCAAAGGGAATAGAACCACTAAAGACAAGCTCATCTTCATTAAGATTCTTTGCTTGATTCTTTTGAAAGAAGAGGAGGTCTGTGGTTACTCGAGTACCTGCAATCTTTTTAAAAGCCGTATCTGGCAACCGAACTCCCCCTAAAAAATGAGTGTTAGTTTTAATCTCTTGTAAGACATTATCTGTCCGCTTATCCATTGTTCCGATAGAAGAGATAATCGAAACTTGTCCTCCGTCTCTTACTAAATCAAGTGAGTGTTTGACAAAGTAGTCATGAATCATATAAGGTTTATCATAGTTTTTATCGGCAATGCGAAAATTTCCAAAAGGAACATTCGTTAAGACTAAATCAAAACTATTATTTTGATAGGGAACTTCTTCAAATCCTCGCACTTCAATATGGGTATTGGGGTGGAGTTGTTTTGCGATTGCGCCTGTCACACTGTCTAATTCAACCCCATAAAGTTCTGATTTTTCTCGTATACTTCTAGGCATAGCCGCAAAGAAGTTCCCAGTCCCCATAGAAGGATCTAATATCCTCCCTCCCTCAAAACCATCATCCAGTAATTTTTGCCAAATCTGGCGAATAATCATTGGGTCTGTATAATAGGCTGTGAGAGAACTTTGTTTCATAGTGGAGTACTCTGATTTACTTACTAAACTCTTAAGAGTTAAACGTTCTGTTTCATACTTTGGATTAAGTTCATCGAAAAATTCATTGGCAAGACCACCCCAGCCGACATACTTGGCGAGTAGCTCTTGTTCTTCTGGATTCGCTTGTCGTCCCTCTTTTTCTAATCTTTTAACAAGTTCAATTGCGGCGATATTCGTTTCAATTTTTTCTCGATTTGTCTTAGGATAAAAGTCCTCTAAATCATCTGGAAAAACAAAATCTAGAACAGGGACATCCGTCTCTTCTATGCCTACAATAAGCGTTTCTGTTTCCTTATCCTTTTCATTTTCTTCTTCCAGGTAGGAAAACAAATCTATTTCCTGACTTTCACTTGGTGATTCAATCTCAATCTCTGAATCTTCTTTTTCAAGTTCTACATGAGACAATAATTGTTCAATCTCTTCCAAACTGTTCAAGTATAAGATAGGATTTTCTTCAAACAACTGGTTGGAATCATTGAATAGCTCTAGGCGAACTAAGTCATTTAAGTGTGCATTTTCAATCGAAACCAACTGAAATACTTGTCCTTTATAACTTACTTGTGAACCGATTGAATATTCCCTCAAAGCTTCTTCTACAATTTTATCGACATTAGAAAAAGAGTTCGTTTCTTCCATTTCCTGTTCAATATCACTTGAAGGAGATAAAACTTCCTCTACTTGCTTAGACTTTTCGATTTTAGCTTTTACATCATCAAAGTGAGTAATAATCTTCAGCTTTTGTGTCAGTGGGAGTTGTTGGTATTGTTCTTCATGATGGACAAGATCCGTAACGGTATCTAAAGTAGCCATTAATTCTGAACCCAAATAGGCTAGAACATCTCCCTCTTTTCCTTCAAAATGAATCTCAAGAACTTCTTTTTTAACCTCTTTGGAATCAACCATTAGAAGAAACTCCTCTATATCTCTACTAATGCGGTCAGATAGATTATTCGCAACCCGATAGACATTGACTAAATTGACATCCTGATTCTGATGAAATACAAGCTCACTTAGTTGTTTTAGTTTTTCTTTTTCAGATTGGATGTAAAATCGAGTGGAAAGGTTATAGATTGCGACTTCTAGCACCAAGTATTTCTCAAAATTACTTAATTGAGATAATTTATCTAGACCCGCTTGTCCAAAACTTCTTGTGTAACTTTCTAAATCTTGGTCATTATTTTCAGAACTGGCCTCTAGGAAAGAAACAATATCTTGATCAAACGAATAGACATGAGGTATCTCTTCTATCTTGCCCTCTTCAGCCAAAAAACTTTCTACCAAGTCCTGCCATTTCTCATCAAAATGTTGCGCCTGATAGCGAAGAAATAGGTCCATTTTCTCACTATCTTTTGGAATTGTTCCACGAAACATAGCCAATAATTGTATTACTTCCATACTCGCTCCTTTCATCTATACGAAAATAGGAGAATCACATGATTCCCCTACAACTCTATCTCCATTTCAACCTTTTGAGGACTGGTTTCTAAATCACTAGACAAAAGAGAAACGGCATCTGTTCTCATGTAGTAAGTATATAAGTCTTCAAGGTCTTGTTGGTTTTCAATCCCTGTTTCAATACTAATCAGAGCCTGTATAAATTCCTTGTAGTGACTCTCCATCATATCTGAAATCTTTTGTTTCATTTCCATAAATACTGAAGACGGTTCAGTTATATTTGTTTGGTCTATGTCTTTTAAATCCTTTTCTAAGGGATTGGTTCCTTCTTCTACTTCCACTAAATCTGAACGACCATCACCATCAGAATCTGCGCTAAGAGGATTGGTTCCTAGCGCTAATTCTTGAGCATCAGTTAATCCATCTTGATCCGAATCACGTTGATAAATTGCTTCCATATACTTCCTTCTTTCCTAGTTAATCTTTTTTCACTCCAATCCTACCAAATATTCCTTGAAAGAAGTATCACAACAAAAAAGAGAACGAGCCTAAACTACGTTCTCCTGAAAATGATAAAACGTTACTATCAAAGTAAAAAAGATGACTTACAGAACCTGTAAGCCACCTAGTCAGTCGGTTTATTCTGGTGTCTGCCACCGCTTGGCCCTTACGTCCAAGATTGCTATCGGATTTCGTTCTGGTGTCCGCCACCGCTTGACCCTTATGTCCAAGATTAATATCAGATTGACCATGAGCCGACCACTCATCTACACCATTATTCTAACGAATATGAGCTACAAACGCAAGAGAAAAACTTATTTTGGATTTATACACTATAAAAAAAACATTAGAAAATCCTTTGGTTACAAGGGATTTACAAAATTTCAGCGTATGTCAAATGGGCTTTAAAAGTTGACATACGCCTTTTTGATTGGAGGGATTTTTACTGAATGAACAAACTTGGTTACAGCATTTAAAAGAAAAACGCTTGGCTTATGGACTATCTCAAAACCGTTTAGCTGTTGCGACTGGTATTACAAGGCAGTATCTAAGCGATATTGAAACAGGAAAAGTCAAGCCATCAGAGGATTTACAGCAGTCCCTTTGGGAAGCTCTGGAACGCTTCAATCCCGACGCTCCCCTTGAAATGCTGTTTGATTATGTAAGGATTCGCTTTCCGACAACAGACGTACAGCAGGTGGTCGAAAACATCTTACAACTGAAACTGTCCTATTTTCTTCATGAGGACTATGGTTTCTATTCTTATTCAGAGCATTATGCTTTAGGCGACATATTCGTCCTTTGCTCCCATGAACTGGACAAAGGAGTTCTGGTGGAATTGAAAGGTCGTGGGTGCAGACAATTTGAAAGCTATCTTCTGGCACAACAAAGAAGCTGGTATGAGTTCTTTATGGACGTTTTGGTGGCTGGCGGTGTGATGAAACGCCTTGACCTTGCCATTAACGATAAGACAGGGATTTTGAATATCCCTGTACTCACTGAAAAGTGCCAACAGGAAGAATGTATCTCCGTCTTCCGCAGTTTTAAAAGCTATCGCAGTGGCGAACTGGTACGCAAAGAGGAAAAGGAATGTATGGGAAACACCCTCTATATCGGTTCATTACAAAGTGAAGTTTATTTCTGTATCTATGAAAAGGACTACGAGCAGTACAAGAAAAATGATATTCCCATTGAAGACGCAGAAGTAAAAAACCGTTTTGAGATTCGATTGAAAAATGAGCGTGCCTATTATGCAGTCCGTGATTTACTCGTCTATGACAATCCAGAGCATACCGCCTTTAAAATTATCAATCGGTATATCCGTTTTGTAGATAAAGACGATTCCAAACCTCGTTCTGATTGGAAACTGAATGAAGAATGGGCTTGGTTTATTGGGAACAATCGTGAACGATTAAAACTAACCACAAAACCAGAGCCTTACTCCTTCCAAAGGACGCTGAACTGGCTATCTCATCAAGTTGCCCCGACCTTAAAGGTTGCGATTAAACTTGATGAAATCAACCAGACGCAGGTTGTAAAAGACATTCTCGACCATGCGAAACTGACAGACCGACACAAGCAGATTTTGAAGCAACAGTCAGTAAAAGAACAGGACGTGATAACAACAAAAAAATAACTCAAATACAAATTCATTGAATATAGAGAGGAGAACATTTTTATGAATTTTGGACAAAACCTTTATAACTGGTTTCTATCAAACGCTCAATCACTGGTGCTTTTAGCAATCGTTGTGATTGGCTTGTATCTTGGCTTCAAGCGTGAGTTTAGCAAACTGATTGGCTTTTTAATTATTGCGATTATTGCGGTTGGCTTAGTCTTCAACGCTGCTGGAGTAAAAGACATTTTACTAGAGCTATTCAATCGCATTATTGGTGCTTAAATAAAACCGTTCTTTTGTGGAATATAAGTGGTTTTCTTATGTTCCGCAAAGGAATGGTACACCAAACGAAGTGCGGTAGGGATTTTTGAATCTCTACAAAGAAAGGACGTGAATATATGGACGATATGCAAGTCTATATTGCGAATTTAGGCAAATACAATGAGGGCGAATTGGTCGGTGCGTGGTTTACCTTTCCCATTGACTTTGAGGAAGTCAAAGAGAAAATCGGCTTGAATGATGAATATGAGGAATACGCCATTCATGACTACGAGTTACCCTTTACGGTTGACGAATACACTTCCATTGGCGAACTCAATCGACTATGGGAAATGGTATCGGAATTACCCGAAGAATTACAATCGGAGCTATCTGCTCTGCTCACTCATTTTTCAAGCATTGAAGAACTAAGCGAACATCAAGAGGATATTATCATTCATTCCGATTGTGATGATATGTATGACGTGGCACGCTACTACATTGAAGAAACGGGTGCTTTAGGCGAAGTACCAGCTAGTCTTCAAAACTATATTGATTATCAAGCCTATGGTCG
The DNA here is from genome assembly GCF_946190065.1 of Streptococcus mitis. Taxonomy (GTDB): domain Bacteria; phylum Bacillota; class Bacilli; order Lactobacillales; family Streptococcaceae; genus Streptococcus; species Streptococcus mitis_DE. The sequence continues at coordinate 142,418 of NZ_CAMHZD010000001.1, read as the reverse complement.
GGATTTAGACCTTTCAGGAACGTTTATCTCAACCAATCATGGGATTTTTGAAATCGTCTATTAAATCTGTCGGTACATTACTACTGGCAGATTTTCTATTTTACGGGGTGGCTCAATCAGCTACCCCTATTTTTTATGAAAGGATTGATTACATGAAGAAAATACGAAGCTATACCAGTATCTGGTCTGTGGAAAAGGTACTGTATTCTATCAATGATTTTAGACTTCCGTTTCCCATAACCTTTACGCAAATGACATGGTTTGTCGTGTCACTCTTTGCAGTGATGATACTTGGCAACTTGCCCCCTCTTTCCATGATAGAGGGAGCATTTCTCAAATACTTTGGGATTCCTGTGGCTTTCACATGGTTTATGTCTACAAAAACTTTTGATGGTAAAAAGCCTTATGGATTTTTGAAGTCTGTCATTGCTTATGCACTGCGACCAAAGCTGACCTATGCAGGAAAAAAAGTAACGCTTGGCAGAAACCAGCCACAAGAAGCCATTACAGCAGTTAGGAGTGAATTTTATGGCATATCCAATTAAATACATTGAAAACAATCTCGTCTGGAATAAAGACGGGGAATGTTATGCTTACTATGAGCTTGTTCCTTACAATTACTCATTTCTAAGTCCAGAACAGAAAATACAAGTGCATGATTCTTTCAGACAGCTTATCGCACAAAATCGTGATGGCAAAATTCATGCTTTACAAATCAGTACAGAATCCAGCATACGTTCTGCACAAGAGCGTTCCAAAAATGAAGTCACTGGCAAGCTCAAAGCGGTTGCCTATGACAAAATCGACCAACAGACAGACGCTTTAATATCCATGATTGGCGAAAATCAAGTGAACTACCGTTTCTTTATCGGCTTTAAGTTGCTTCTCAACGATCAGGAGTTTTCTATGAAAAGTCTTACCGTTGAAGCAAAAAATGCTTTGTCTGATTTTGTCTATGATGTGAACCATAAGCTGATGGGCGATTTTGTTAGTATGAGTAATGATGAAATTCTGCGTTTTCAGAAGATGGAAAAGCTCTTAGAAAATAAAATCTCTCGTCGTTTCAAAATCCGCAGGTTAGATAAGGACGACTTCGGCTATCTGATTGAACACCTTTACGGACAGACAGGCACTGCCTATGAAGAGTATGAGTACCATCTATCAAAGAAAAAGCTGGATAATGAAACGCTGATTAAATACTATGACTTGATTAAGCCTACTCGCTGTTTGGTGGAAGAAAAACAGCGATATTTGAAAATCCAGCAGGAAGATGAAACCGTCTATGTAGCTTACTTTACCATTAACAGCATTGTCGGAGAACTGGACTTCCCGTCCTCTGAAATCTTCTACTACCAGCAACAGCAATTTACATTCCCGATTGATACGTCAATGAATGTGGAAATTGTAGCGAATCGTAAAGCCCTATCTACTGTCCGCAATAAAAAGAAAGAACTGAAAGACTTGGATAACCACGCTTGGCAAAGTGATAATGAAACCAGCTCCAATGTGGCGGAAGCTCTGGAAAGTGTGAATGAGCTGGAAACCAATTTAGACCAAAGCAAGGAATCTATGTACAAGCTGTCTTATGTGGTAAGGGTATCAGCAAATGATCTTGACGAACTCAAACGTCGTTGTAATGAAGTGAAAGATTTTTATGACGATTTAAGCGTAAAACTGGTACGACCATTTGGGGATATGCTCGGCTTACATGAAGAATTTTTACCTGCCAGCAAGCGTTATATGAATGATTATATTCAATACGTGACCTCTGATTTCCTCGCTGGTTTAGGTTTTGGTGCTACTCAAATGCTGGGGGAAAATGAGGGGATTTATGTTGGCTACAGCTTAGATACTGGACGCAATGTCTATCTGAAACCTGCTCTTGCCAGTCAAGGGGTTAAGGGTTCAGTAACCAATGCGTTAGCGTCGGCTTTTGTTGGTTCGCTGGGTGGTGGTAAATCCTTTGCGAATAACCTTATCGTCTATTATGCGGTGCTTTATGGGGCACAAGCAGTGATTGTAGACCCAAAAGCAGAACGTGGCAGATGGAAAGAAACCTTGCCAGAGATTTCCCATGAAATCAATATCGTCACTCTGACTTCTGATGAGAAAAACAAAGGCTTACTTGACCCTTATGTGATTATGAAAAATCCCAAAGATTCTGAATCACTGGCTATTGATATTCTGACATTCCTTACGGGGATTTCCTCTCGTGATGGGGAACGCTTCCCAATCCTTAGAAAAGCCATTCGTGCAGTAACCAATAGTGAAGTACGAGGGTTGATGAAAGTGATTGAGGAATTACGGGTTGAGAATACGCCACTAAGTACCAGTATAGCCGACCATATCGAAAGTTTTACAGACTATGACTTTGCACATTTATTATTCAGTAATGGTTATGTGGAGCAGTCTATCAGCTTAGAAAAACAACTGAACATTATACAGGTTGCGGACTTGGTACTTCCCGACAAGGAAACTTCCTTTGAGGAATATACCACTATGGAGCTTTTATCCGTTGCTATGCTGATTGTCATTAGTACCTTTGCTTTAGACTTTATCCATACAGACCGAAGCATTTTCAAGATTGTAGATTTAGACGAAGCATGGAGCTTTTTACAGGTAGCACAAGGAAAAACACTATCTATGAAGCTGGTTCGGGCTGGTCGTGCTATGAACGCTGGGGTATATTTCGTGACCCAAAATACAGACGACCTCTTAGATGAAAAACTGAAAAATAACCTCGGCTTAAAATTTGCATTTCGTTCCACTGACCTTAACGAGATTAAAAAGACCTTAGCCTTTTTTGGTGTAGACCCAGAGGACGAAAACAATCAGAAGCGATTGCGTGATTTGGAAAACGGGCAATGCCTTATCAGTGATTTATATGGTCGTGTCGGTGTGATACAGTTCCACCCTGTATTTGAAGAACTGCTCCATGCCTTTGATACCAGACCACCTGTGCGAAAAGAGGTGTAAATGTGAAACCATCAATAGTAAACAGAATAAAATCAAACTGGACGCTGAAACGTCTAGGTAAAGTGGCAATGACAGTGGCTTTCACACTTGTGATTGCCATTTTTCTTTTAGCCATGCTGGGAACGGTGGTTCAAGCTGCGGGCTTGGTAGATGATACGGTCAATGTGGCAAATGAATACAGCCGATACCCACTTGAAAACTATCAACTGGATTTTTATGTGGATAATAGCTGGGGCTGGCTTCCGTGGAACTGGTCGGACGGGATTGGAAAACAGGTCATGTATGGACTATATGCCATTACCAATTTTATTTGGACAATCAGTTTGTATGTTTCCAATGCGACAGGTTACTTAGTACAGGAAGCCTATTCCTTAGACTTCATTTCCGCTACAGCAGATTCCATTGGTAAGAATATGCAGACCTTAGCTGGTGTGAGTGCAAACGGATTTTCAACAGAGGGTTTCTATGTTGGATTCCTCTTACTCTTGATTTTGGTTCTTGGGGTTTATGTTGCCTATACGGGACTGATAAAGAGAGAAACCACAAAGGCAATTCATGCCATTATGAATTTTGTGCTGGTGTTTATCCTATCGGCTTCCTTTATTGCCTACGCTCCCGACTACATTAAAAAAATCAATGACTTTTCATCAGACATCAGTAATGCCAGTTTATCACTTGGCACGAAGATTGTCATGCCCCATTCCGATAGTCAAGGCAAGGACAGCGTGGACTTAATCAGAGATAGCCTGTTTTCCATACAGGTTCAGCAACCGTGGCTACTGCTTCAATACAACAGTTCAGACATTGAAAGTATCGGTATTGACCGTGTGGAAAGCCTGCTCTCCACCAGCCCAGATTCCAACAATGGCGAAGACAGAGAAAAAATTGTTGCGGAAGAAATTGAAGACAGAAGCAATACCAATCTAACCATTACAAAGACCATTAACCGTTTAGGTACAGTCTTCTTCCTATTTGTCTTCAATATTGGGATTTCCATATTTGTATTCCTATTAACAGGAATCATGATTTTCTCGCAGGTACTTTTTATCATCTATGCTATGTTTCTGCCTGTGAGCTTTATTTTAAGCATGATTCCATCATTTGATGGTATGTCAAAACGAGCCATAACAAAGCTCTTTAATACCATTTTGACACGAGCTGGAATCACATTGATTATTACGACAGCATTTAGTATTTCAACCATGCTCTATACCTTATCGGCTGGTTATCCGTTCTTTTTGATTGCTTTTCTACAGATTGTGACCTTTGCAGGAATCTACTTCAAGCTGGGCGATTTAATGAGTATGTTTTCTCTACAGAGTAACGATTCTCAAAGTGTGGGAAGTCGTGTGATGAGAAAACCTCGTATGCTTATGCACGCTCACATGCACCGTCTACAGCGGAAACTTGGACGTTCCATGACTACTCTAGGGGCTGGGTCTGCCATTGTTACAGGTAAAAAAGGACAGTCGGGTTCGGGGAGTTCTGCAAGGACACAAGCAGATCACTCCCGACCAGACGGAAAGGAAAAATCAACACTTGGAAAACGTATCGGTCAAACCATCGGTACAGTAGCTGATACTAAAGACAGAATGGTAGACACTGCTAGTGGTTTGAAAGAACAGGTTAAAGATTTGCCGACCAATGCAAGATATGCAGTATATCAAGGAAAATCCAAAGTAAAAGAGAATGTCCGTGATTTAACCAGTAGTATTTCTCAAACCAAAGCGGACAGAGCCAGTGGACGCAAGGAACAGCAGGAACAAAGGCGAAAAACCATTGCGAAGCGTCGCTCTGAAATGGAACAGGTCAAACAGAAAAAACAGCCTGCTTCTTCTGTTCATGAAAGACCGACTACAAGACAAGAACAATATCATGATGAACAGACCTCAAAACAGTCTAATATTCAGACTTCATATAAGGAATCTCAACAAGCCAAACAAGAGCGTCCAGCAGTTAAGTCCGATTTTTCAAGTCCAAAAGTGGAACGCCAAGGCAATACCGTTCAAGAAAAAACCGTTCAAAAGCCAGCAACTTCAACCACTACAGCAGATAGAACTTCACAACGTCCAATCACAAAAGAACGTCCGTCTACTGTTCAAAGAGTACCACTACAAAATACAAGAAGTAGACCACCAATCAAAACCGCCACCATTAAGAAAGTCGGTAAGAAACCATGAAGTTGAAAACTTTAGTGATTGGTGGTTCTGGATTATTCTTGATGGTCTTCTCACTGCTTCTGTTTGTTGCCATTTTATTTTCAGATGAACAGGACAGCGGAATTTCCAATATTCATTATGGAGGTGTGAATGTTTCCGCAGAAGTGCTGGCTCATAAGCCTATGGTAGAAAAATATGCCAAAGAATATGGCGTTGAAGAATATGTCAACATACTTCTTGCGATTATACAGGTGGAATCGGGCGGTACTGCGGAAGATGTTATGCAGTCCTCGGAATCCCTCGGTCTTCCACCTAATTCATTGAGTACAGAAGAATCCATTAAGCAAGGTGTGAAGTATTTCAGTGAATTATTAGCCAGTAGCGAAAGGCTCAGTGTAGATTTAGAATCGGTTATCCAGTCCTACAATTATGGTGGTGGTTTCTTAGGGTATGTGGCTAATCGTGGAAATAAATATACCTTTGAACTGGCTCAAAGTTTCTCAAAAGAGTATTCAGGTGGCGAAAAAGTGTCTTACCCCAATCCCATAGCCATACCTATCAATGGGGGCTGGCGATACAACTATGGCAATATGTTTTATGTGCAACTGGTAACGCAGTATCTTGTCACAACAGAGTTTGATGATGATACGGTACAAGCCATCATGGACGAAGCACTGAAATATGAGGGCTGGCGATACGTTTACGGTGGAGCTTCCCCGACTACTTCTTTTGATTGTAGCGGACTGACACAATGGACGTATGGAAAAGCTGGAATTAACTTACCACGAACCGCACAACAGCAATATGATGTGACCCAGCATATCCCACTATCGGAAGCACAAGCTGGCGATTTGGTTTTCTTTCATTCTACCTATAACGCTGGCTCTTATATTACTCATGTTGGGATATACCTTGGCAATAACCGTATGTTTCATGCAGGCGACCCAATCGGTTATGCCGACTTAACAAGCCCCTACTGGCAACAGCATTTAGTGGGAGCAGGACGAATCAAACAATGAGAAAGGAAGATTTAATGATGAAATTTAGAAAAAATCAGAATAAAGAAAAACAGATACCAAAGGAAAAGAAACCTCGTGTCTACTATAAGGTCAATCCTCATAAAAAGGTTGTGATTGCCTTGTGGGTACTTTTAGGGCTTAGTTTCAGCTTTGCGATATTCAAGCACTTTACAGCTATAGATACTCATACTATTCACGAAACAACTATCATAGAAAAGGAATACGTTGATACTCATCATGTAGAAAATTTTGTAGAGAACTTTGCGAAAGTCTACTATTCATGGGAGCAATCCGATAAGTCCATTGATAATCGAATGGAAAGTCTAAAAGGCTATCTGACAGATGAACTTCAAGCTCTCAATGTTGATACAGTACGCAAAGATATTCCTGTATCGTCTTCTGTAAGAGGATTTCAGATATGGACGGTAGAGCCAACTGGCGACAATGAGTTTAATGTAACCTACAGTGTAGACCAGCTCATTACAGAGGGAGAAAATACAAAGACCGTCCACTCTGCTTATATAGTGAGTGTCTATGTAGATGGTTCTGGAAATATGGTACTGGTTAAGAATCCGACCATTACCAACATACCTAAGAAATCAAGTTATAAACCAAAAGCCATTGAAAGTGAGGGGACGGTTGATTCCATTACAACCAATGAAATCAATGAGTTTTTAACGACGTTCTTCAAGCTCTATCCTACAGCGACAGCCAGTGAACTTTCCTACTATGTGAATGACGGGATATTAAAACCAATCGGAAAAGAGTACATCTTTCAAGAACTGGTAAATCCTATTCACAATCGTAAGGATAATCAAGTCACGGTATCGCTGACAGTGGAGTATATCGACCAGCAGACCAAAGCAACGCAGGTATCTCAATTTGATTTGGTACTTGAAAAGAACGGGAGTAATTGGAAGATTATAGAATAACAAATATTGGTACATTATTACAGCTATTTTGTAATCACGTACTCTCTTTGATAAAAAATTGGAGATTCCTTTACAAATATGCTCTTACGTGCTATAATTTAAGTATCTATTTAAAAGGAGTTAATAAATATGCGGCAAGGTATTCTTAAATAAACTGTCAATTTGATAGTGGGAACAAATAATTGGATGTCCTTTTTTAGGAGGGCTTAGTTTTTTGTACCCAGTTTAAGAATACCTTTATCATGTGATTCTAAAGTATCCGGAGAATATCTGTATGCTTTGTATGCCTATGGTTATGCATAAAAATCCCAGTGATAAGAGTATTTATCACTGGGATTTTTATGCCCTTTTGGGCTTTTGAATGGAGGAAAATCACATGAAAATTATTAATATTGGAGTTTTAGCTCATGTTGATGCGGGAAAAACTACCTTAACAGAAAGCTTATTATATAACAGTGGAGCGATTACAGAATTAGGAAGCGTGGACAAAGGTACAACGAGGACGGATAATACGCTTTTAGAACGTCAGAGAGGAATTACAATTCAGACAGGAATAACCTCTTTTCAGTGGGAAAATACGAAGGTGAACATCATAGACACGCCAGGACATATGGATTTCTTAGCAGAAGTATATCGTTCATTATCAGTTTTAGATGGGGCAATTCTACTGATTTCTGCAAAAGATGGCGTACAAGCACAAACTCGTATATTATTTCATGCACTTAGGAAAATGGGGATTCCCACAATCTTTTTTATCAATAAGATTGACCAAAATGGAATTGATTTATCAACGGTTTATCAGGATATTAAAGAGAAACTTTCTGCCGAAATTGTAATCAAACAGAAGGTAGAACTGTATCCTAATATGTGTGTGACGAACTTTACCGAATCTGAACAATGGGATACGGTAATAGAGGGAAACGATGACCTTTTAGAGAAATATATGTCCGGTAAATCATTAGAAGCATTGGAACTCGAACAAGAGGAAAGCATAAGATTTCAGAATTGTTCTCTGTTCCCTCTTTATCATGGAAGTGCAAAAAGTAATATAGGGATTGATAACCTTATAGAAGTTATTACTAATAAATTTTATTCATCAACACATCGAGGTCAGTCTGAACTTTGCGGAAAAGTTTTCAAAATTGAGTATTCGGAAAAAAGACAGCGTCTTGCATATATACGTCTTTATAGTGGCGTACTGCATTTGCGAGATTCGGTTAGAATATCGGAAAAGGAAAAAATAAAAATTACAGAAATGTATACTTCAATAAATGGTGAATTATGTAAAATCGATAAGGCTTATTCCGGGGAAATTGTTATTTTGCAGAATGAGTTTTTGAAGTTAAATAGTGTTCTTGGAGATACAAAGCTATTGCCACAGAGAGAGAGAATTGAAAATCCCCTCCCTCTGCTGCAAACGACTGTTGAACCGAGCAAACCTCAACAAAGGGAAATGTTACTTGATGCACTTTTAGAAATCTCCGACAGTGACCCGCTTCTGCGATATTATGTGGATTCTGCGACACATGAAATCATACTTTCTTTCTTAGGGAAAGTACAAATGGAAGTGACTTGTGCTCTGCTGCAAGAAAAGTATCATGTGGAGATAGAAATAAAAGAGCCTACAGTCATTTATATGGAAAGACCGTTAAAAAAAGCAGAGTATACCATTCACATCGAAGTTCCACCGAATCCTTTCTGGGCTTCCATTGGTCTATCTGTAGCACAGCTTCCATTAGGGAGCGGAGTACAGTATGAGAGCTCGGTTTCTCTTGGATACTTAAATCAATCGTTTCAAAATGCAGTTATGGAGGGGATACGCTATGGCTGTGAACAAGGATTGTATGGTTGGAATGTGACGGACTGTAAAATCTGTTTTAAGTATGGCTTATACTATAGCCCTGTTAGTACCCCAGCAGATTTTCGGATGCTTGCTCCTATTGTATTGGAACAAGTCTTAAAAAAAGCTGGAACAGAATTGTTAGAGCCATATCTTAGTTTTAAAATTTATGCGCCACAGGAATATCTTTCACGAGCATACAACGATGCTCCTAAATATTGTGCGAACATCGTAGACACTCAATTGAAAAATAATGAGGTCATTCTTAGTGGAGAAATCCCTGCTCGGTGTATTCAAGAATATCGTAGTGATTTAACTTTCTTTACAAATGGACGTAGTGTTTGTTTAACAGAGTTAAAAGGGTACCATGTTACTACCGGTGAACCTGTTTGCCAGCCCCGTCGTCCAAATAGTCGGATAGATAAAGTACGATATATGTTCAATAAAATAACTTAGTGTATTTTATGTTGTTATATAAATATGGTTTCTTGTTAAATAAGATGAAATATTTTTTAATAAAGATTTGAATTAAAGTGTAAAGGAGGAGATAGTTATTATAAACTACAAGTGGATATTGTGTCCTGTATGTGGAAATAAAACACGATTAAAGATAAGGGAAGATACTGAATTAAAAAAATTCCCCCTCTATTGTCCGAAATGCAGACAAGAAAATTTAATTGAAATAAAGCAGTTCAAAGTAACTGTGATTACAGAGCCAGACGCAAAGACGCAGAGCCGATAAAATGAGATTAATACAATCTCATTTTATCGGCTCTTTCCGTTATGTATGGATTCTTTTAATTAGTCTTCGATGTTTCTTGCTTCGTTGATACCGCTGGCTAAAGATTCCATTAAGGATAGTTCTTTGTCTGTAAAGCTATCCATGTATTTCTCTATCTGTAATCGTCGGGTGCTTTTTACCAAGTTATTAGCAGGTAAGAAAAATTCATCAACGGAAACATGAAGTAACGATACAAGGTCATAAAGAACTTGTATGCTGGGGTGTTGCCCTTTATTTTCAATATTAGTTAAGTACCGTGGGTCAATTTCAATCAATGCTCCCACTTGTTCACGAGTTAAACCTCGTTTCAATCGAGCTTCTTTAATGGCTAAACCAAAGGCTCTAAAATCATATTTATCTTCTTTTTTACGCATAGTAGACCACCTCTATACATTTTATTGTTCCTACTGAATTAAAAACAGGTATAGAAAAACGTGTTATATGGTTTATAGGTTTATATTTAATAAAAAGCACTACTAAACGCCAATAAAAAAAACCGTTATATGGTAGTGCTATTTACGCTGTTAAAATATTGTATATTACTTCCAAATGGCGGTTTGTTGGAGGTCAACGTCGCCATGAAGTACATCATATACAATAAATTTCCTTACATTGGGTTCTTGTCAAAAAAAGTCGTCTATCTGCAATAGATAAGTACGTCCACCAATGTGGTTTTATAAATCATATAGATAGAATAACAGAAGCATGTAAACAGAGAAATAAATCTGTTTATATGCTTTTTTGGCTATTCAGAACTTTTTTACAAAGTTTATTTATCAGTAATGCAACAAATCCCCCTTTCACATTGGGACTAAGAGTGAAAGGAGATAAACGAGCAAGGCTCACTTCCTTTCCTAGACAGAAAGGGGGTGAGAAACATGAAACCATCTTCTTTTCAGACCACAATAGAAAATCAGTTTGACTATATCTGTAAACGTGCTATGGAAGACGAGCGAAAGAATTATATGCTTTATCTTTCAAGGATTGCAAAGCGTGAGGTGTCCTTTTCGGATGTTGGCGATTATCTTGTTAGCCAGTTTGCGACAACAGATAACTATTCAACTGACTTTCAGATTTTTACACTCAATGGGTTATCAGTAGGCGTTGAAAATGATTTGTTGAGTGAAGCATTACGTGAGTTGCCAGACAAGAAACGTGAAATTCTACTGCTGTTTTACTTTATGGACATGAGCGATTCAGAAATTGCAGACCTGTTGAAATTGAACCGTTCTACTGTCTATCGGCATAGAACCAGTGGACTAGCCTTAATTAAAAAGTTTATGGAGGAATTTGAAGAATGAAAACACAATATCCTATGATTCCCTTTCCTCTCATTGTAAAGGCAACAGATGGCGATACCGAAGCGATTAACCAGATTCTACATCATTACAGAGGGTACATAACGAAGCGTTCCCTACGACTTATGAAAGATGAATATGGCAATCAAAGTATGGTCGTTGATGAAGTCTTACGTGGAAGAATGGAAACCAGACTGATTACAAAGATTTTGTCATTTGAAATTAAGTAATATCCTCTCTCCTTTCGTGGAAGCGTGCTAAACCATTCCACGCTTCCCGAACAGGGAGGTTTGTTATTCCACCAAAGCATATTGAGCTTTCAATGTGTTTTGATAGGCTAACGAGCCATTGTTCTTTGAAAACTGAATAAAAGTAATCGAATACGTTTCGATAAGAAAAGAGCCAACGGAACTAACCGCCATGACCTATCTTATAAAGATAGCGAGCGATTCATGTTAGTGATCCGAGAAGCAATCTTTAGCAGGATTGCCTGCAACGACATTCTTATCGTGATAATGATACTCCCATACAGTCAATAGTCCGAGCGTGATAAAACCGTCGCAGGCAATGAGTATGGCTACATGAGAACCATGCAGGGGTGGAACTCCCGTGAGCTTTGCTAAAGCTGTTCGATTGCTGGTAAAACAACTTTTATGAAATCCAAATAAGTGATTTGGAAAGGAGGATTTTATGAAGCAGACTGACATTCCTATTTGGGAACGTTATACCCTAACCATTGAAGAAGCGTCAAAATATTTTCGTATTGGCGAAAACAAGCTACGACGCTTGGCAGAGGAAAATAAAAATGCAAATTGGCTGATTATGAATGGCAATCGTATTCAGATTAAACGAAAACAATTTGAAAAAATTATAGATACATTGGACGCAATCTAGCGTCGCCAAAGGGTCTTGTATATGATAAAATAGTATTAAGTCGTATCAAGGCTCTTTCCATAAAGGAAAGGAGCAAATGCCATGTCAGAAAAAAGACGTGACAATAAAGGTCGAATCTTAAAGACTGGAGAGAGCCAACGAAAAGACGGAAGATACTTATACAAATATATAGATTCATTTGGAGAACCGCAATTTGTTTACTCGTGGAAACTTGTGGCTACAGACCGAGTACCAGCAGGAAAGCGTGATTGTATCTCACTTAGAGAGAAAATCGCAGAGTTACAGAAAGACATTCATGATGGTATTGATGTTGTAGGAAAGAAAATGACACTCTGCCAGCTTTACGCAAAACAGAACGCTCAAAGACCAAAGGTTAGAAAAAACACTGAAACTGGACGCAAATATCTTATGGATATTTTGAAGAAAGACAAGTTAGGTGTAAGAAGTATTGACAGTATTAAGCCATCAGACGCTAAAGAATGGGCTATTAGAATGAGTGAAAATGGTTATGCTTATCAAACCATCAATAACTACAAACGTTCTTTAAAGGCTTCATTCTATATTGCTATACAAGATGATTGTGTTCGGAAGAATCCATTTGACTTTCAACTGAAAGCAGTTCTTGATGATGATACTGTCCCTAAGACCGTACTAACAGAAGAACAGGAAGAAAAACTGTTAGCCTTTGCAAAAGCTGATAAAACCTACAGCAAAAATTATGATGAAATTCTGATACTCTTAAAAACAGGTCTTCGTATTTCAGAGTTTGGTGGTTTGACACTTCCAGATTTAGATTTTGAGAATCGTCTTGTCAATATAGACCATCAGCTATTGAGAGATACTGAAATTGGGTACTACATTGAAACACCAAAGACCAAAAGTGGCGAACGTCAAGTTCCTATGGTTGAAGAAGCCTATCAAGCATTTAAGCGAGTGTTAGCGAATCGAAAGAATGATAAGCGTGTTGAGATTGATGGATATAGTGATTTCCTCTTTCTTAATAGAAAGAACTATCCAAAAGTGGCAAGTGATTACAACGGCATGATGAAAGGTCTTGTTAAGAAATACAATAAGTATAACGAGGATAAATTGCCACACATCACTCCACATAGTTTGCGACATACATTCTGTACCAACTATGCAAATGCAGGAATGAATCCAAAGGCATTACAGTACATTATGGGACATGCTAATATAGCCATGACGCTGAACTATTACGCACATGCAACATTCGATTCTGCAATGGCAGAAATGAAACGCTTGAATAAAGAGAAGCAACAGGAGCGTCTTGTTGCTTAGTAGTACAAATGAATTTACTACTTATTTACCACTTCTGACAGCTAAGACATGAGGAAATATGCAAAGAAACGTGAAGTATCTTCCTACAGTAAAAATACTCGAAAGCACATAGAATAAGGCTTTACGAGCATTTAAGAAAATATAAAAAGATAATTAGAAATTTATACTTTGTTTCAAATAAAAAAGATGACTTACTGAACCTGTAAGCCACCTAATCAGTCGGTTTATTCTGGTGTCTGCCACCGCTTGGCCCGTACGTCCAAGATTGCTATCGGATTTTGTTCTGGTGTCCGCCACCGCTTGGCCCTTATGTCCAAGATTACTATCAGATTGACCATGAGCCGACCACTCATTTATAGACATATTGTATCTTTAAATAGCTACAATTTCAAGTGTAAACTCTTCTATTTGGTCGTATAAGCAAAACTGATGGCACTATCTGCTTGAGAGATTTTTCTAAAGGTATAGTTAGGGTTGCCCCCATAGTTGGTTTCAGACACAAGGAAAGAACCATCATCATAGACCTTCTCTACAAAAGCCACATGACCATAGCTGGCTGGTGTACCATGTGTACCTCCTACAAAAGAAACAATAGCACCTGCTCTTGGTGTAGAGCCCGTTTCCCCACCAAGACTTGAAGCTGTCGCAACCCAGTCTTGACCATTTCCCATGGTATTAATGATTGAAATCTTCTCTCCGTTTCTACCTTTTAGCTTTAATCCTAACTGGTTCATACGAGCCGCAACACCCCATGTACATTGTCCATAGGCATAGGCCATACCATCTCCACCACCAGGAACAGAATGATCATACAAGTCCCCACGAACCCCTTCAAGGGATTGCGGGTCACTCTTTGCCTGTCCTCCATTTGTTTGGCTAAAGCCTTTTTCAATTTGGTAATACCATTCCGTTGCTCTGGTTTGTCTTTCTAGTAGTTTGTCACCAGAATTTCCCTCCCAATAGGTAAGGAAGAGTTGGGCCAAATTGGCTGCACTGCCCGTATTTCCAAAGAAATCCTTTAACCAACTTTGATAGTAAGGACTATCCCCATGAAGCATAAAATGAAGTTGGAGGTCTAAATCATACCATTTCTTATTTTGGGTGCGTGCATAATTTAACAAGGCTGTATGACGTGTTGACCCATCTGCGGTATCTGTCCATTGCCCTAAACCTAGACCTCTATGAAGAATATTAGGATAAGCACCACCATAAATGGCTGGCCCTCCTATCGCTAACCAGTTTTCATCATCCCATGAGGAATCGGTAGTGCCAACTGGAGGAGATAAATAATCTCCCTCAGCTCGTTTAGGATTGATAGAAGATTCTACCGACCAATTTCCTAAAATAGCCGCAATAGCTTGGGGACTTGCTCCTTGAGATTTCAAAAACTCATAAATATGTTTTGCTCGTTCAAACTCATCCCCACCAAACTGACCAATGGCAGGTAAGATAGTTGTCTGAAGTTGAATGACTTTGGGAAAATAAAATTGCGGATTGACATACACCAATTTTTCTTTCTTGTTCTTATACTTTTGATAGGAAACTTTCAAACCTGTATCGTCTGATGTTTCACCAATAATATCACCCGTTAGGACTCTTGTACCCTCAATCGCACGGCCATTATGAATAGAATACAAGGTCAATCGACTCTCATTCTCTCCTTTTCCATTAGTGAGAATTATATTGTCACCATCTAGTGATACGATCCCATCCATTGGTGCGACAATCGTTTGGTGAGCCTTCGCTTCTAATAGAATGTACTCCTGAAGAGTAGGTTTTCCGTCTAAATCATAGTATCCATAACGATAAGTCATGGTTAAACTATCTTCGTTGCTTTGTCCCTCAAACGGATTGTCCAATTCCTGCATGGAAGCATAGACACCTTCTTCTTTTAGTTCCTTCATTTCCTCTTGATCGTCTTTCGATAGTTTATACTTAGGAGTTTCATAAAGGTCTTGCATGGATTTCAAATCATCCCCATCGTTTAAATCATGCCACAAAGTAGACAGATAATCCTTGTAAGTTTCGGAACTAAATAAGTGAACTGGTTTGTTTAACTCATAGTCATGGAATTTAAAGTTCATATACCCCATCACATCATCAACTTTTGTGTAATAGGTAATTCCTTTGTCATTTGTACGAGTATGTTCTGCGTCTTCCCAAGTTAGGTGGGTATAAGCTTTTGTTAATTCAAATTCATCTTGTTGAATCAAACTAGCAGATGAAAATCCTAAAAAGAAGCTCATCATAAGTAAAAGAAGAAAGACTATTCCTCCAACTATCCAGGTTACAGGATTTCCAGCCGCAAATGTAAAGAAGGAAAAGGCTGCTTTTAGTTTTTGATAGATATTTCGGACACTTGTAAGACCTTGTTTCTTTAATTTTCGAAACCGATTTTTAAAGGAACTTGGATTATCTTTCGCTAGTTTCCATCCTTTTCCATCCTTAAAATGATGGTATCGCTCTTTTGTGTTGGTCAGTCTTTTCTTGGTAAAACGACCTGTTGCTTGTCCTGGTTTGACACTAGCTTTTCCAAGGTTATAAGAAAGGCGACTGTAACGTTTTCCTTTTCTAATGGTCTCTTGTAGCGTGCGATAGCCTTCTAAATCTTCATTTTCTGAAGCTAACTCTCCACCTTCACGTCCAAGGACATAAAGAAAAGTTTTGGCTTTCCTACTGACTTTTTTGGACTTATAGGCTTGTTTAGTCGATTTTAGATTCTCTTTTGCTGCCTTGACTTCTTTCTTAGCTTTTAATTCTTCTAAACTCTTCCCTTGAAAGAAAAAATTAGATTTTGCTTTCGATTCCTGACCGTAGAGAAATTTTTGATTGGTTTTTCTTTCTTTACGACTCTCTTTTCTTTCTTCTTTTGCTTCTACCTTGGCTTCTCTAAATTGCTTCTTGGCTATTTTCAATCGTTTCCTAGCATGTGGTAATCGTCTGTCTCTTAATTCTTTCCGTTTCAAAAGAGATGGAGGACTATTTTGAAGAATATGATTGTAGTCTTCATTTGCTTGTTTTACTCTAGCCTTTGAAGCTTCTCTCATCTCCTCTAGCTTTTGCTTTATCTCTTTTTTCCATGCTTTTTCATCCAGTACAGCGGAATCTTTTTTCTGTTTCCTCACCTCCTTCTTTCCTTTTTTAAAGAATTTTTTCTCATCTTTTAGGCTTCTTCTAAATGCTTTTCGGGCACGTATGATTTCTCTTTTATCCTTCATTTACCTTCCCCTTAATTAGAAGCCATTTTATCAGGATCCGTACTCATGATATCAAACAATTGAGTACCTTGAGGAATCTTATTTTTAAAAGGTACGACAACTGAACCAGCTTTTATTAGTCCTGCCCCTTTTTCTGGATTGACTAAGTATTTTTCAAGTTCTTTTGACAAACCTAAGAGTTGAACTAGTTCTTCTCGGTCATTTTTTGCTTGCTTGAGGAGAATCATAAATTCACTATTTGCAATAATCCGTCTACCATTTGGATCTAACAATAAGGTTTCGACATTTTGGGTTATCCCAGTCGGACTAGCTCCATATTTTCTGACACGACTCCACAATTTAAAGAAGAAATCACTGGCATATTTATCTAATAAGAGAAGCTGCATTTCATCAAAATAAATCCAGGTCTTCTTCCCTAATTTTTGGTTCCGAACAACACGATTCCATATCTGATCAAACACTACCATAAGAGCGATTTGTTTCAGCTCGTCTCCTAACTTTTTAACATTATAGATTAAGAAATTAGATCCTGTCTGAATATTGGTCTTATGAGAAAAAATATCAAGAGAACCTTCGACATACAGTTCCATATCAAGTGCCAAATTCTGCGCTTCTTCTTCTGGTTGTTGGCTCAAGACAAAGACCCATTCTTCCAAAGAAGGCTCTTTAAATGACTGATAGGTGAGTCTGGTGACTCGGTCGATAATCGATTTTTCTCTTCCATCCATTTTTCTATCCAATAACTTGCCGATAAAGGATAAAAGAAATTCTGATTTTACCTTTACAGGATCTTCATCCATATTTTCTTCAGACAAGTCAAGGACATTGAGATAGGTTTGGGAATCTGGCGCAATATCAATCATTTCTCCACCAAAAGCCCGTCCAATGACACTGTATTCTGCTTCTGGATCCACGATGATAATTTCAGTATTTTCACCAGATTCCTTGATTTTAGTCGTGATAATTTCATGCTTGGTTGCCATCCCTTTCCCAGCTCCTGATGTTCCTAAAATCAGACCAGACGGTGTATTTAATAGGCTGCGATCAATAGTAATAATATTGCTTGAGATTTGATTGATACCATAATATTTCCCACTACGGTCTTGTAAATCTACTGAAGTCCAAGGTGAGTTCACTGCTACATTGGACGTTAATAAACTCCGTGATACTCCCTCTAAAAAATCACAACCAAATGGCAGCAAACTATTAAAGGCTGCTTCTTGCATATATGGAAGTTTATCAATCATTAGGTCATTTGAGCCGGCCACTTGTTGAATCGTGTCTAGAGCTTGTTTAAGTTCTTCTTCATCCTGACCAAAAACACCAATCAAGAAGACTGTTTGAAATAGTTTATCTCCTGTCTCTGTCATGGTTTTTAAGAGTTCCTCAGCTTCATCGATATTGCTTTCTAATACATGACCTACTTTTTCCAAATAGATACCTGTACGAGCAAGTTTTTGTTGTTCCCCAATCTTTTGGGATTCCATCAAGGTCTTCTTTGTTCGTAGTTTCTTCATGGCATCCGCCTTGGTCGAACTTTGAGCATGGAGGCTCACAATCAATTCCAAATCTCCTTGCATGAGGTCTCTGATAAACTGATCTCCTAACTCCATACCGTAGTCTCTGACATAGACAATCTGCAACAAGCGGTCATTGATTTGTAGGTAATTCTTGTTTTTGAAATCTAAGAGATTAGGTGCTATGAAGTGACGAGTTGTCTGACCAGATCTCGTTAAATCACGGTAAGAAAAAGGAAGATGGTGTTCTCCTCTAAGCATATCGGCCAACAAGTTGACACGCTCTTCTCCAGCCAAGGATTCAAATCGTGCATCAATTTCTGAGAAACCACTCTTGAAATATTCTCCTATTTGGGACAAGGAACGATAGGCTTGTTTGGGATTAGAATCCTTTCTACCAAAGCTAATCAGTTTCACAGCTGAAAAATTATTTTCACCACTGTCTAAATTCTGATTCATCATCCGATTCAATTCTTTACGATAGGTATCATATCCATCTTCTTTTTCCTCATACAAAACACTTTGTCTAAACTTTTCTAAATTCAATCTTTTATTAAAGATGGTCAATTGGAAGTTGGTTTGGTCGTCTAAAGAGTTAATCAAATCAGAATACTTCTCAATGATTGCCCCCTTATCTTCCAAACCAACGGTCTGGTAATTGACATCACCAAGTAAATAGCTTTGTGAGAAATAATCTTCTTTCACCTGCATCAGACCATTTTGATACAGGGCTTGATAGGAAAGAGTATTAGCCGTAGATGGTAACACTTCCTCTTTTTTATCTTTAACTTTTTCCTTTTTATTAGTCATTGAAGTTTTTTGTTTCTTTAATGTATTTGATTTTCTTTTCATGTTCAGATCCTTTCTTTCCTGTAATTGTGCGTAGGGGAACCGTTAATTCAAAATGAAGACGGTATTTCAAATAATGTTCAAAATATAAATCATTGGGTTTATAGACTCCAAAAAGCATGAGGGGGATGGTAAAAGCAAACACAAAACCGTAAACAAACCAATCTCCAAATTGCCAGAAAAAGAGATTCAAGCCCAAAACAATAATTGTGACAATAAAGGCTGGTAAAACAAAGATGATTTGTCTTGTGGTGAAACCTAACCAAGCCCTGTGTTGGTATTTTGAGATGTCTTTAAAGACACGTGTATTCATGACTTTCCTTTCTAAAAAGGCTAAGAAGCAATCACTTCCTAGCCTTTATCTAATTACATACCTAAGATTGAGCGAGCCGTACGTTGAGAACCAACGAGGGCAATAATCAGTAAGATAGCTTGTATTAAACTACCAAACATAATCGCAAGAGATTGCAAGACTCCTGCACCATTTGAAACAGCTATTTTCCCAGCAGATTCAAACAAAGGAACAAGAGAAACAATCAGAAAAATAAGAACCCCTTGTACCGCATAGACCATAATATTTTTTAAATAGCCAATACCAATAGACTTCCACTCATCACTTAAAAATGTTGGAATCGTAAGAGGGGCAAATGGAATCATAAGGTAGAGTTGAATAAATCGAATAGATACCAAAAGATTAACCATGGCTGCACTTACTATCCGAACTAGCCAAATGAGGAGGGCGAAAAATCCCACAATCATCCGGCCAATAAATCCTGAACCTTTTAATCCAGAGATTGTATCATACTTTGCCCCACCGTGAGCCACAATCGAGGCCACTTGTTCAATGGCGTGACTCGCAATCCCGATGATGGCTTCTACAATGACGGTAGTGTTGGTAATTACCACTGCGACCATAATATAACTAATCAACATCGGCGCTAATGCTTCAAAGGTCATCGCTCCTCCTGAGTTAGCAATTTTCTTTGCCATCTTCGAAAATTCTAGGATGAGAACAACAGATAAAATCGCAACTCCAAGAGGCTGCATGACACTTTTAGTAATACTAGACATATAAGTCCAAACGGTTGGATTATAGCTAGATAGAGATTTAATCAGATCTACCGTAGATTGTAAATCCACATTAAATCCTTCAAATAAATTTTCAGCTGATATTTTTTCAGATGCAAGGTAAACAAAGGGTGAGACTAAACTAAGATTCATGTCATTGTTTATCCTCCTAAATTGAAATCTGGGTTACAAAGGCTCCAGCAGCCCCGACCATAACACCACCGACAATTTCAAGAATGGCATTCCGAACACCTGGTCCACCATCTTTAATGTTGGTTGCAAGGTTGACAATCCCCACAACAACGAGAAAGGCACCAACCGCAATCAATCCCTTCTGTAACAAAGACATAGCTTGTGCAAACATGGCACTTGCGTCTACTCCATAAACAAAACCTTTAAAATGCGTAATCATCTATTTCCTCTTTTCTATTTTTATTTTAAACTAGATTCAAAAGTTAAATCACGAATTCTAAGGCCTTCAAGATGATTTTCTTGTCTTTGATTCAAAGGATTGATTTGATAGTTCCACCACCGTTCATCGGTTTCTTGATTGGCTAGGTACTTCCAGTTTGGATGCTTAGTGGAATTGTATTTTTTGCTTTTAAAGACAGGCATATTGGCAATTCGAACCAAGCATTCATGCCGTTTCATATTTCCGACTTCATCAGGTGTCATTAAATCACGAGCAATCTTTTGATGAGAAAGGGATCCTGAACCTGTCTGGCCAAAGGAACGACTCGTATTTCGAACATCAATGGTTTGTTTACCGAGTAAGCCACTCATAAATTTAAAGGTATCTTCATCATTCCCACCTAAGTAGACTAAGCTATCACAGTTCCCCAAAATAGTTTTCCAAGCTTCTTTTTCTTTATAGAGCCCTTGAAGTTGGGCAATATTTTGAAGAATGGGAACGAGACTCATATTACGAGAGCGGACTGTTGAGGTTTGTTCAGCAAAATCTGGAATCTCTCCGATATTTGCGAACTCATCTAAGTAAACTCTGACATGAAGAGGCAATTGACCCTTAAAATCAATGTCTGCTTGTCTTGTTAGGGTTTGAAATACCGTTGAAAAAAAGAGAGCTGAAAGAAAGCGAAAGGTACTATCGTTATCTGGGATAACTAAGTAAACCATTGATTTTTCCTTGCCCCATGTCTTCATATCAAGGGTATCTCTTTTGGTCAAATCCATGACACTTTGAATATTGAAGAGGGCAAATTTAGCAGTGGTTACAGCTATAACAGAATCCAGAGTCTTATCTTTATAATTTTGAAAATCTGCCCAATTTCGCATGGTAAAATTGTCAGTCCCATACTTTTTAGCATAATTTTCAAATAGAATTTCTAAGACACTTTTTTCTTGATTCTCACCTTTGGATAAGTGTTTAATGAGTTTTGATATCTCAGCAAAACTTGGATAACGCCCTCGTTTTTTTCGCTCTTCCACTTCTTTTTTTTGACGTTTCAACAAGTTTTGATATTCTGTTTGACTCAAACGACCTTCTTCAATGAGCTGTTCTCTTGTTTTGGGTGGATTATAGAAATCGACCAAGTAAGAGGCTAAAGCTCGTACCAAAGTCATAGAAGCTTCATCCCAAAATGGATCACTACGGGAGCCAGAGCCTTTGGTGTTATTGAAATAAACTGTCAGCATGCGATTCAAATCATTTTCTGTCTCTATATAGCGGAAAGGATTGAAGCCATCTGAGTTCTTCATATTGACTAAATCAAGCACCTTTACTTGGTAGCCATGTTCTAAAAAGAGTTTGCCTGTTTTTTCGGCCAAGTGATCTTTAGGATCCACTACAATATTAGAACTATTCATCTGAATCAGATTGGGTTTCACAAAGCGAAATGTCTTCCCACTTCCTGAACCTCCTATCACTGCAATATTCTTATTTCTATCATATTGAGGTGGTTTTTTATCTAATAATGTCAAACGAACATCTTGTGCTAAGATCGTATCATGAGAAAATTCCTTGCCGTAAAAGAGCTTCTTTTCTTTTAGAGTTCCAAAACGGGCGCTCCCGTATTCTACCCCTTCTCGGTATTGTTTTTTACCAGTCTCTAGATAGAGATAAACCAGCAACATCATCACAAAGCCTAATAGAAAAAAAGCACTTGATTTTCCAGTAAAAGAAACATTCCATGGCGACTGAAGAACTTCATCTTGACCTTCCATTAGAAGATGAGTCCATTTATCTAAGGTATTTCCAGTATAGGAATCATACAAAAGCGTCAAACGATGAAAAAGATAGCCTAGTAAGATACCTAACAGTGAGAATAGTAGGAATTTCTTTCCACTGTACATCATCTCACCATCTCTTTCTGTTTGACGGCTCCTTCTTGTCTAAAGGTAATTTGGGATTTAGCCTCATCAATTGCATCGTCCAATGACTTATCCATGGTAAAATCATCTAATTTCTCCGGATCATTAGCCATTTTTTCTAACAGATGGTCTAAATGATTATCCAGAATCGAACGGTCTTTCGTGTAGAAATGTAGAGAATCCCCTTGCCAAGCGATGGCTAAAGGAATCTCTTCTTTTTCTAAAAAAGCTTTAAATTTCTCTATATCAATTGGTTTGTCTAAAAAATCTTTTTTCAGATTAATCGTATCAATCGCATAGGGAGATTGTAGCAATTCTTCTAATTTCTGCACCCCTATCTTATAGGCAGAGTCTTGTGCTAAAGCCTGACGTCTAGACCATTCTAGAATCTTTAAGAGACTTTTGACAGTAAATAAAAGACTACGCTCAGCATATTGAACTGCCATTCGTTCCTGTTGTTCAGAGGACATCCGAGCCCTCCTTCTTCACAAATAGCAGTTTTCCTTCTTTATAACGATAAGCTATCAATTTCTGACGTTGCTTAATCGACTTGACAACCTGCAGTAAATCTCTCGAATAAGGTTCTCGAAGAGTAACTTCTACTGCTTTCCCATCAATGATACCAACACGTTTAAATTCAATATAGTCTTTTTTGAGATGTCCTAAGCCCATACCAAAAGGAAAGTGATGAATCAATTGGATGGTACAACCACCTTTATTTCCCATTTGTTTCAAATCATACAAGTTTACTACCTTCATGATTAACTCCTTTATCTAGTTTGTCGCATCGTTTAAGTCTGGTAACGATAAACTCCGTGTCTGTTAGAAAATTCTCACACACGTCTTGTGCCAGTTGCCCTTCACAGGGAAATACTCTCAGTCCCTACTTACACAGGCACGCTAATCAAGACGGAGTGGATTCAATTTTCAAAGAACAGGTAGCTTTATTATAGACAAGAGTAGTTGAAATTTTTATCACATTTTTGAGGTTGTTGGAATAAAAAAAGCAACTCACTGCTTTACGAATGAGTTACTTTTGTACTAAAATATTTGTTGCATAATTTCCCTAATAACCTGAACAGAGTTATCAAATGAGACATCTTTAGCATACTTAAATTGGCGTTGATAACGAATCCATAGCTCTTTCTGATAATCAGAAATTTCAATTCCTCTCACTTGTTCTTCCCAATTATAAATAGTTTCTTTACTTTTACGTTTTTCTGCCGTATTCTCAAGTGCATTTTTTAATACTTCTAGATTAATCTCTTCTTTTCTAAGTTTATACAAGGTGAAAAGATCATATCGATCACGTGGGCGTGTCGAAGCTAATCCCCTACTGATGATTGTTTCTAACTTTTCAGCAAGTACAGTCTCTAGATTATATGTCCATATCTTGATGCTTTCATTAGTAAAGATAGAAGTCATTGAATAAGTAATTTCTCTTGGTGTGATCTTATCACCAGTAGTAATATCAATAAAAACAACCTCCTTTAATGTATCAAAAGTTGCATTTAATTTTAATGAAAATCCTCCATATTCATCATCTTGGCGAATAGGTTCTAGCTTATCTACTGAAAATGAAAAACCATCAGTTTTAGAACAAAGAATCTCTTCAAATATATCAATCAAATTTTCTCTGCTCATTTCGGTTCCCTTCAGAGTGACATCTAAATCCATTGTAGTTCGCTTGTCTAGTCCAATCATTTGACCTATTAGATACCCTCCTTTTACAATGAAGGAATCTCTATAAGAACTAGTAGAAATCAGCTTTAACACTTGCTCAATTAAATAATGTTGTTGTACTTGTTGAGCTGGAATTCCCTTATCTTTTGAAATATTTTTGATTTTTGCTTTAAAGCTATTCGCATTTGAAAACATTAAGATAGCACCTCCGTATAAGATTGTAACTTATCAGTTACTTTAAATAGCTGGGCATAATAAAATAATTTGTGTAAATGAATTTGATTCTGTTGAAAATATTTCTTAAATGCTGGTGCAATAATTTGAAGATCCACCTGATGAACTGGTCTTAGACACTCGACCAAAACTCGTTCAACTTCATAAACTTTAATAAATTGACCAGGAAGACGCTCTATTTCAATAATTCCCTCACTATAGTGAGAACGTAAAATAATAGGACATATATCTGCTTCCTTAATGTTTTTGGTATTCGTACCATAAGGAAAACTCATCGTCATGTTAAAAGGGATAGTCAAAGATAAACCATGTAACCAAAGTGCTGTCTCCAAAGAAAAGATTCCCTTTGGAAATCGATACTGAAGGACAAACCACTCATCTAAATAAATATCAGGTAAGCGATATAAGCCTTTTTCTTCAGCATCGATTTTTCCTTCTGTAACCATTTTTAATAAGGTTTTGTAGTGTAAATTTTCATCTATTACTTGTTTAAAAGTTAAAAAACCATACTGATTGAAAGAGTTCATCAGTTTCTCTCTTTTATCAACCATATCATTCTCCTTTCTTAGAAATAAAATGCTAACATCTTCTATATATGTTAGCATTTTATTTCTTTAAAATCAATTTATTTAGTTTTTTATTTCAAACTGAATCTATAAGTAAGACAGACCACCTATTTTAAACAAGCAGCAAACTATAAACTAGTAGATTCCACACCAAATGTAGACCCATACTGCCCCATAAGTCCGATTTATAGCGCACCATCCCTAAAAACATTCCCAATGAAACATACAAACACCAAGCTAGAATGGTTCCTGGATGATGAGCTAAGGCAAATAAAACACTTGTCAAAGCAACTCGAATATCTAATTTTCTAACCAAGTTCCATAAAATTTCTCTATACAAAAATTCTTCAACCATACTCGCATTGATTAAGAACAATAAAAATGAAAACCAAGGAACCTGATGTTGTAGGCCAATTAAGTTTGCTTGATTCGTGCTTCCTTGCGCATGGATTAAGCTAAAACATAGACTTATAATCAGTAGGATAGCTAATCCAATACTAAGCCATTTCATCCTAGATTTCATACTGACCTTATGCGCTTTTTTACGTTGACCATATATCCATAAAAATGAAATGAGTGACGCACCATAGAGAATCTGTAGTATAGTTAACTCACCGATACAAAAAAATTTCAGTAAGTATAGAGATACCAATAAGACATTTACTTGTTGGAATATATAAACTGGAATTATTCTTTTCATAGTTACCTCCGAAATAAATCTTCATAATCTAAATCTAATACCTGCACAATCCTTTCTACCCATGGACTTTGAGGCATTCGTTGTTCCATCTTATAGTGGCGAATCTTTTGATACAAACGATTCAATTCACTTGGATAGTGAAACTCTCCCGCAAACATTTTTCTGGTTAACTCAATCCAGCTAATATTTCTTTCAGCCAAAATAATGGACAAGTTCTCCCAAAATCGTTCAGCCATATTGCTTCTCCTTTAACTAGATAAATAATGTGTTTGTTCCATGTAAATCAATTGTTTCGTATCTCTTGGCAATAAAGCTCTAGCTTCCTCCAAATTTAGATTTGGATAAACTCTCTTATTTGAAACCGCAAGAGGAAGTCTGATGGTTAGTTCAGGATTTTTTAATATCATTTCAATGAAATCCGTTAATCTTAAATTGTCACGGTTCTTAAATCGTAATAAATTGGGAGATAAAAACTCAAAACAATCTGAAGAATAGCTCATCAGCTCAATTAATTTATCCCTTGTCATTTCAGAAATCGAATGACAGGATACCTCAATGCCATAGTTTTGGAAGAATTCTAAAAGAAGTTGATTTCTATGGTTATTTTTACTTAGATAGAGATCAATCATGGGAGACCTCCCAAAGATTCGGTTCCATTTGATATTCTGAGACGATTAAGGAATCTAATAAATTGGAGAAGTTAATCGGTTTCTTGTCTTCATCATAAGCTTTTACAGTTACTTGGGTTGTAAGTATTCCCTCTTTTCCCTCGGCTCGATAGCCTTGCCCATATAAAACAAAAACAAGATTCTGATTATCATCTACAAAAGCATCAGCTCCGTTCTTTATATCCTGACTTTCAAGGAATTCCATAATGTTTTGAAGATAGGATTCATAAAATAGTGGGTAATTATGTTTTTTATGGTAATAATCTAAAAATTTTACTTCAAACTCACATGGATAATTGGGCATCAAAAATATTTGTTCATCCAACTGCATCATTTCTGCATCATGTAATTCTGTTTCTAATTCATCACAATATAGTATTGACTCTTTATTTAACGCTTTCATCTTTTTCCTCTATTTCTTTTAATTTCTTTGCGATTGCGGCAATCACAGGAACGGTTACACTATTACCAGCTTGTTTATAGAGCTGACTATTACTAGAGACTTTTCTAGCAGCTTCAAAAGCCCAATCAGGAAATCCCTGCAAGCGAAAACACTCTTTAGGAGTGATTCGTCGTATCCTCAGACGGTAAAATTGTCCATCTATCAAGACACCGGCTACATGATAAACTTGTTTATCTTCTCCTTCATAGCTAGCCACTACTACTCCCATTTGACCACTAGTTGTTAACGTATTCGCTATACCTTTTCCAACTCTACCACGACGATACTGAGAACTTGGTCTTTCCAAATTGATTGAATCTCCTATTTCTGCTTGAGCATATCCTTTTTTCGTTGCCTCTCGGACTTTTAGAAATTGGATTGGTTCTGGAATTAGTATTTTAGGAATTTTATCTCCACCTTGCATTGTAGTCAGTGTTGGAGATAAGCCCTCACTTCCATAGACACGACCTGTCTCCTTAAAGCTAGTCGGTAAATCTCCAACAACGACAATGCCATGACGATCCTGAGTATTTAAAGTAAACATTGTCTCTTGATTATCCTTGAAACGTATACCATTTTGTCTTTTGTCTAATCTATCTGGTGTCATACAAGGAATCGCAACCTTAAATCCTTCTCCTTTTCCACGAACTAAAGTTGGCGCAAGACCTTCTGAATAATAGACTTTACCACTCATTCCACTTCTTGATGGATTTAAATTTCCTAGTGCTTTCAAAGTCTCAGAGTTAGTTGCTTGACCTTCTCGTCTGAAAGGAAATAGGAGTCTGGTACCTTTCTTTCTAGAATGTCCGATAATAAACACCCTCTCTCTGTTTTGGGGAACGCCAAAATCCTTACTGTTAAGCACCTGCCACTCAACATCAAACCCCAATTCATCAAGCGTGGTAAGGATTGTGGTGAACGTCCGTCCCTTATCGTGATTGAGTAGGCCTTTAACATTTTCAAGAAAAAGAAAACGTGGTTGGATTTGTTTGGCCGCCCGAGCAATTTCAAAGAACAAAGTGCCTCTAGTATCTTCAAATCCCAATCGTCTTCCTGCGATTGAAAATGCTTGACAAGGGAATCCCCCACAGATGACATCGACTTTCCCTCTAAGTTTTTTAAATTCGTCATCTGAAACATCTCGTATGTCATGAAATTCTATTTCTCCTTCTGTTTGAAAAATGGACTTATAAGATTCTCTAGCAAACTTATCAATCTCACAAAATCCAATACACTCGTGTCCGACACTTTCCATTCCAAGTCGAAAGCCACCGATACCTGAAAATAAATCAATAAATCTCATTTCTTTATCACCCCTTTCTTATCGACTATCATTGTCAGAACTGTCACTCCACTTGAAATGACAATTAGCATAACTAATATCCACTCGATTGGCGACATTTAACCACCTCCTTTTCTAACACGGTTATTCCAAACGGAATACAAGCCGTTAAACACAAATTCAGCAAGTACTTCCGCTCGTCTAACAAAGCGAACATTGTCAAGAGCATACTGATAGATTCTCTCAAAATCAGTCATAGCAATGTCACTGGCTGTTTCAGAAAAACCTTCTCGTCTAAATTGATCTTGTACCAATCCCCAAATATAATCTCGATCATATTTAGTGACCTTTTCTACTTTTCTTTTCAAGATAGGTTGAGTATACCTCTCCTCCTCATCCTCAATAAATAAAGATTCAGTCTCACTATATTTAGTCTCACTAACTTCAGTCTCACTAGAGGCTGAATAAGAGACGGGGGCCGTTTCATTTTCATCCTGCCCTAGTCTTTTTTTAACACTAGGCCTGTTCGAACTAGCTACTGGGGTAGAAGACAACTCCCCTAAATAAATCTTATTGGCTAGTCTCCCTTTCTCACATGAAGACTGTTGGACTTCGTCAATTAAGTCATATTCTTTAAGAACTTTTTTGATTGATAGTAGTTTTGACTTCGAACAACCTAACAGCCTCATCAGTTTAGAATTAGAAAATACTAAATAGACCGCTCCTTCTTCGTCTATCCAACCACGACTGAGAGATAATTCTAAACGATCTTTTAAAATAGAATAAGCTACCTTTACTTCTAGTTTCATATCCATATATTTCTCATCCTCAAAAAGAATTTTAGGTAATTTGTAATACCGTTCTGAAGTTTGGTATTGATTTGCGGTAATTCGTTTCATAGCTCTCCTCCTAGTTCTTTGAGTATTAAATCTCCACTTGATTCCAATCGAACCAAGCCACTTTTTTCTAAATCAGCCATAAGAGATATGGCCTCAACAATATCTATTCCCATTTCACGTACTAAAAATGAAATGACAATATAGCGTGATGATTGTAATTCTTTTGTCATTTTCCCTCCTGAAAATAAAAAAAGGAGAACAATATACAATTGTTCTCTCTTTAGTTAAATATTTATTGTTGTATTCATTTTTCCGATGCGCAAACGACATCTACAAATACATATACATCTATGTGCCTTTTTAGGACTTTTCTGACGTCAAAATTGCCTTTATCTACAAAGACAAAATGCTTGTAAAATAGCTTAAAATCAAGGATTTTCACCCTTTTTTTCGTTGTAGCAACACTACACACTCCACGTGATGCGTTTGCGGAAATAAATCAACCGGCTGTACTTTCTTCAATTCATATCCCAATTCTAGGTAGAGTTTGATATCACGCGCCATAGTAGCGACATTGCATGAGATATAGGCGATGCGGTCTGCTCCTGTTTGGGTACTAGCTTTGATAAAACTCTCGGTGAGTCCTTTTCTTGGTGGGTCCACTAGGATAACGGTTGGTTGAATACCTTCCTTGAGCCACTTTTTCATGGCATTTTCGGCTGTATCACAGACATAGTGGGCGTTTGAAATATGGTTCAGTTGGGCATTCTTCTTGCTATTCTCAACCGCTTCTGGAATTACTTCAACACCATAGACTTCCTTAACGTACTTGGCGACTGATAAACCTATCGTTCCAATTCCTGAGTAGGCATCGATAACCATATCATCTGATTTTAATTCAGCAAAGTCAATGGCTGTTTGATAAAGTTTTTCAGCCATGTCAGTATTGACTTGGTAAAATGCTGGTCCAGCGATCTGGTAGTCATTTCCCAACATTTGGTCAGTGATAAAGTCTTGTCCATAAAGGGTGCGCCATTCCTTACCAAAAATAGCATTGGTGTTTTGGTCGTTGATATTTTGCATAACAGACACAATCTCTGGGAACTGCTTGATTAGTTGTTCAATCAATTGCTCCACACGAAAAACTTTGGGACGAGTTGTAACCAAGATAACCATGATTTGTCCAGAATAGTGTCCACGACGCACCACAAGATTTCGAATCAAGCCAGATTGTTCCTTTTCATCGTAAGGCTTCAGGTCATAACGACGGAGCAAGTCACGTAGGGCTACAACTACCTCATCAATCACAGGATCTTGGATAAAGAAATCTTCTAGAGGCATGAGGTCATGGGAATTCTTACGGAAAAAGCCAGTTTCCAAGACACCATTCACTCGACGAACAGGCACCTGCGCCTTATTGCGGTACTTGACTGGATTTTTCATACCCAAAGTTTCAGCAACCTCTATATCATCAATTCCAGCAATCTTGTAGAGACTGTCTTTGACTTGCTTGGTTTTAAATTTGAGTTGTTCTGGATAGGCAAGATGACCTAAATCCGCAATTCCTGAACGTAGGTAAGCCAAATCTAGATCTTGATTACGGTGTGGTGACTGGACAAGGTATTCCTCAACCTTCCCAAAACCAATCTTTTTATTGACCTTGAGGACACGCATAAGGATTTTTTCACTCGGTAAAGCATTCTCTACAAAAAATACCAAACCATCTACCTTGGCCACCCCGGCCCCTTCATGGGTCAAGTCAACAATTTCAACTTCTACAATATCATTTTTCTTTAACATTCTCTTCATCTTTCTATTGGCCGACAAAAAAGACGGCAACGTTACGGTTACCATCTATTATACCATGAAATTTCTTAAGAACCAAAACTCTTGAAGAAGTTGACAATGGCTTGCCAGAGGGAGCTTAAGAAGTTACCACCGTCCTCTAGCGCCTTATCAGCATCAAAGTTAAGGTTGATATTTTTAAAACTGTCGCCAGCTTGTGAAACAATACTTTGTTTCAGGTCATTCAAGGTTTTAGTGAAGTCTGTATTGCTGAGGATATCACTCTTTGAGAGATTCAAAGCAAAATTGATGATAATATTGATCTGGTTTCCTGTTATAACCTGATCAAGTTTGTAATTTTTCAAGGTATCTTCAACAATTTTACGGACATCTTCCTCTGTCAGATTTCCCTTGCTTTCTTTAGCTTTGGCGAGTCCTGATTTGATATCAGCTAGGGCAACGTTCAATTTATTAGCATCATAGCCAGTTTTGTCCTTGTTTTCAGCATTGATATCTGACAAAGCCTTCAACTCTTCTTGAGCCAAATCTTTGTTGGCTTGTGGTACCTTGGCTCCATTAGCCTCTAGCGAATAGTAAATCCCTGCTAAAGCACTCTCACCTGTAACTGGAATAGGGGCTGCTACAGTGATTTTGGCGTGTTCCACACCCAAAGTTACGGCTGCATTTCGGTACATATCCTGAGTCACCTTAGTGATGTTTTCTGGTGTTTCAATCTTGACCTCAAGTGGCGACTTGTCACCTAGTTTTTGAATCTTGGCTGATGAATACAGTTGTAAGCTAGAGTCATTTGCCACATTCATAATCTTAGAATAGACATCAGGTGTCATGGTCTTGAGTTCTTTGGTATCTGTTGAGGCATTGTAGCCCAGTTTTTTTAGAGTTTGATTTTTTTGATCTTCAGACAATGATGAACCTAGGACATATTCAGGTTGGACGTAGGTTTCATCGATAACTTTTTGAACATCTGTTGCTGCATGGGCGCTATTCATAGCTGTTACTGCCCACAAGACCGCAGCACTAGTCAGAAAGAGTTTCTTTCTCATAGGGATTTTCCTCCTTTACCTTTCTAGAGTAATATATCTATCTTAAAGAAAACTTATAACAAAAACACCTGGGCTAGCCAGATGTCGAAAAGAGAGTAAAACATTTGATGATGTAAAGGTTGAATTGCACCTGTCTAGAATAGTAATAGTTTCCTCCATTTACATAGAGTTCGGATCCATGAAAAATGGAAATGGGATGAATATAACTATAAGTCTTTCCAGTGGTATTACCAAGCAAGGGAGCAACAGTATCACGAGAGTACTGTTTGGCCAGAGCCAAGGTATTTTCCTTACCATTTTGGGCGATAAAATCGATATAGGCAGGTCCAAAATTATAGGCTTGAACAGCCGTCCAGACATCAACCCCCTTCTTCTGAGCCAGATAGAGATTATCTGTCAGAGTTTGAACGCCTTGCCGAATGCTAGAGGCATTATCATTGATGGTGTTGGTGGAACCACTTGCAGACTCACTAGACTGCATAACATCGCCTTCTTTTCCTTTTGTTTCAGTATAAATCATAGCGAGCACAAGCTCTTCGTTTGCTGGGGTGTCTTTTTCACTCAAGATTTCTCGCACCATGGGTTGATAGGTCATGACTTGCTTGACATCCTGGTGAACGCGGTAAGCTTTATAGCCAGCAAAAAGGAAGACTGCTAGTACAAGCACTCTTCGAATTCGTTTAAACATTATTTACTTTGGATATCCTCGATATTTTTGATTAAGATAGAGTAGGTTCCATTGTCGTTTTGGATAAACTCAACAGATTCGGCGTCTTGATAGACGTTATTGGGAACGATGAGCTCAATTCCATTTGACAAGGAGAGTTTTTGGTTTTCAAATTTTTTAAGCTGGCGACTGGCATCAATTTCATCAAATTGAACAGGCTCTGGTACAGCTTCCTTGACTTGATCAATAAAGCTCAAACGAGCCGTCAGATTATTGTCAAAAAGGTCGTTGGCCAATTTTTCTGGTGACAATTCATTGCTTTCTTCTAAGTTATTGAAAATCGCTGATTTGACCTTAGATTGAAATTGAAAATCGTCTGTATTAAATGTCTCAGCAATTCTCTGGGCCGTTTTTTCTAGTTCTTTGATAGATTTCTTAGGAGAAATCTTAGGAGCGACAGCAAGAAGATTATCTGAAAAATAGTTCAAGAAAGCCCCGTTGTACTTGATTCGTTTTTCAATCAGATGGTACTTGCGACTCTGAAGATTAACCACCAAGGCTTCGTCGGCACCCGTTCCAAATCCAGGCAGGTTATTCTGAGTCAACTTGATTGGATTATCAACTTCTCCTCCGAGGTGGGTCAAGTTCTCCCGCAGGGCAATTCGCAAGAAAGCGAAATGTTCTACACCTTCTTTAGAAAATTGCACAAAAATCAAGTCATTGGTCTTGAGATTTTCGGAAATGCTGAACTCCTCTTTCCAGAGATTAGCCAGTGTTACTGATGTCTCCAACAAATCGTCTGTGATGTGATTGAAGAAGGGATTTTCTTCTTCGAAAATCCCAGTCTTAGCTTCATCTGAATACACACGTTCAATTTTTTTACGCAGGTATTCTTCGATTTTTGGAGTGATATTGAGAAACTTATCCGCTAAGAACAGCTCGGTATCATCCGGACTGAACT
Source organism: Streptococcus mitis (assembly GCF_946190065.1). Taxonomy (GTDB): domain Bacteria; phylum Bacillota; class Bacilli; order Lactobacillales; family Streptococcaceae; genus Streptococcus; species Streptococcus mitis_DE. The sequence goes on along the minus strand of NZ_CAMHZD010000001.1, from coordinate 109,349 downwards.
GATGGATAATAGCTTTCTTAATATAAATGTCCATAAAAATTTTAGTCCTCGTATAACGGGAAGGCATCTGTCAACGCTTTGACTTCACTTCTCACTTCTTCTAAGACAGCTTCATTTTCTGCATTCTTAAGGGTTTTAATGATGAGTTCAACCACTTTGCGACTTTCTTCTTCACCAAATCCACGTGCAGTAATGGCTGCTGCTCCAATACGAATACCACTTGTCTTGAATGGTGACAAGGTTTCGTAAGGGATTGAGTTTTTATTTAGGGTAATATTGACTTCATCCAGCAAGTTTTGAGCAACTTTTCCGTTTTCTACAACCTTGGTTACATCCACTAGGAAGAGGTGGTTTTCAGTTCCACCAGAAATGATACGGAAATCAGGGTCTTGCAAGAAGACATCTGCCATAGCCTTGCTGTTTTTGATAACATTAGTAGCATATTCCTTGAAGGCTGGATCCAAAACTTCTTTGAATGAAACTGCCTTAGCTGCAACAACATGCTCCAAAGGACCACCCTGAATACCCGGGAAAATTGCTGAGTTAATTTTCTTGGCCAGTTCTTCGTCATTAGTCAAAATCAAACCACCACGTGGTCCACGAAGGGTTTTGTGGGTAGTTGTTGTAGTGATATGAGCGTATGGTACTGGACTTGGGTGAAGACCAGCCGCCACCAAACCAGCAATATGAGCCATGTCCACCATGAGCTTCGCCCCAACAGCATCCGCAATTTCACGGAATTTTGAGAAGTCGATAATTTGAGAATAGGCTGAAGCACCTGCTACAATCAATTTTGGTTTTACTTCTTGAGCTTGTTTCAAGATAGCATCAAAGTCCAAGAGTTCTGTTTCAGGGTCCACACTATAAGACACAAAGTTATAAGTTTGACCTGAGAAGCTGACAGGAGCTCCGTGAGTCAAGTGTCCACCTGCAGCCAAATCCATCCCCATAACGGTATCACCTGGCTCAATCAAGGCCATGTAAGCAGCACAGTTGGCTTGGCTTCCTGAGTGAGGTTGGACGTTGGCGAATTTAGCACCGAAAATTTCTTTTGCACGTTCAATGGCTAGAGTTTCTACCACATCTACCACATCAGTTCCACCATAGTAACGGCGGCCCGGGTAGCCTTCGGCATATTTATTCGTCAAGATAGACCCTTGAGCTGCCATAACAGCCTTGGAAACAACGTTTTCCGAAGCAATCAATTCAATGTTATTTTGTTGGCGTTCTTCTTCTTTGGCAATAGCATTCCAGAGATCAGCATCGTATGCTTTAAAATCGTCTTTGTCAAAAATCATAGGTCTTCTCCTTTATAGTGTGACAGGTCCTTTAGTTTAAGAAAATAAACTAAAAGATGCGAATAAATCGTTTCTGCATTTTATCACAAGTATAACCAACTTTTTCATAAAATGCATGAGCACCCAGACGATGATCGGCAGAGTTTAAGCGGATAAACCCATAGCCACGTCTTTTTGCTTCTTGCTCCAACCCTTGTAGTAAGCTTTTACCAATACCTTGACCTTGTACTTGAGGTGAAACCGCTAAGGCTAAGATATTAAATCCTGCTTTGGAATAGAGAGATTCATAAACTTCAGCGTGGACATATCCAAGTAAGACATGATTAGCTGCATCCTCATAGCCAAGTAGGAAATGATGTAAATCCTGAGACAGTCTAGCTAGTTGGCTAGCCGTTTCCTCTGGACTAAAAGAATAACCCAAAGCCTCTTGGTTGATGTCACATATAGCTTTCACATCTGTTTCTTGCAAATCTCTTAGCATCTCATTCCTCCTCAAAAGAAATCTCTGGTAACCGAGCAAGAATATCTTCTCGCTTAATGGCTCCTTGACGTAAGATTTTCACCTTGTCTCCAGACAAGTCCAAAATAGTTGAATCCTGTCCAGTTAGAAAAACATCGTCTTGAAGACCCAGAACCTCTTGGTCAAAATCCTCTAGAATCTGACCAAAGGACACTCCACTTGACTGACCTGAGATATTGGCAGAAGGTCCAATCAAGGGACCTGTCTCTCGAATCAAATCCAGTGTGATAGGGTGACTGGGCATCCGAAATCCAACAGTTGAAAGGCCAGAATTGACCCAGTAGGGAACTCTGCCATTGGCTTCGAGAATAATGGTCAAGGGACCTGGTAAAAAGATCTCGACAAGTTTTGGTAGATAAGCTGGCTGATTCTTTGAAAAGTGCAAGATGTCCTCTAGAGAGGCGATATTTAGATTGAGCGCCTTATCTCTAGGACGACGTTTGAGCTGGTAAACATGATCAACTGCTTTTTCGTCTAGAGCCTTGGCAAAAAGACCGTAAACTGTCTCAGTAGGCAGAACAACAGCCCCTCCCTTTTCTAATTCTTGTCTAATCTTGTTTATCATCAACGACAACCATCCTATCTTGACCAAACTGGTCCTTGAGTGTTCGTACTCGTTTTTCAGGAAGATGTTTCCTAAAAAGTTCAGGAACACTTTGACCTTGCTTGTATCCAATTTCAAGGTAAATCTTACCACCATCCTTGAGATAGTCCTTTGCATCTTCCGCAATTCTACGGTAAATAGCTAGGCCATCCTCGTCTGCAAAGAGGGCTAGGTGAGGTTCTGAATGCAAAACATTCAAGCCTACCTCTGACTCATCTTCACGAGAGATATAGGGTGGATTGGATACAATTATATCATATTTTTCAGAAATTTCTGCAAAACAATCCGATTTTTTAAAAAATATATTAAGTTCTTGATTTTTAGAGTTCTCGGATGCAAGGTCAAGCGCATCTTGAGAAATATCTGCTGCTGTCACTGACCAATCTGGTCTGTTTTTAGCGAGTGCAAGAGATATAGCTCCACTTCCAGTCCCGATATCTAGGACCTTAAGATTTTCCTCAGGATTCTCAGCTAGGATAAGTTCCACCAACTCCTCTGTTTCAGGACGGGGAATCAAAACACGCTCATCAACTGTTAACTGCATTCCAAAGAAATCTGCATGACCGATAATGTACTGGGCTGGTTTATGAGCTGCTAACTGCTGGTAAATTTCCTCTACAAATTGTTTTTCTTCCTCTGTTACCTCTTGCTGGAGGGCAAAAACAAAGTCTGTAAAAGTGAGGTTTTTCAGGCTACGATAGACAAAAGAGAGGCTTTCAGCTTCCTCTCCTTGTCTTATCAACTCTTCTTCAAAATCTGAAAATAATTGAGCTAATTTCATTATTTGTTTAATTCTTCTAATTTTTGCGTTTGATCATAGAGCACCAAGGCATCCACAACTTCATCCAATTTACCAGATAAAATTGTGTCTAGTTTTTGGAGGGTTAAGCCGATACGGTGGTCTGTGACACGGTTTTGTGGGAAGTTATAAGTACGAATACGTTCTGAACGGTCTCCAGTACCAATGGTCGACTTACGCTCAGCATCTTGTTCATCCTGGGCAATCTGAGCAAAGTGGTCAGCCACACGCGCACGGATGATTTTCATAGCCTTCTCACGGTTCTTTTGCTGAGTACGCTCTTCCTGCATCTCAACCTTGATATTGGTTGGCAAGTGAACGATACGAACGGCAGTCGCAACCTTATTGACGTTCTGTCCACCAGCACCAGAGGCGTGATAGATGTCAACACGAAGGTCTTTTGGATCAATATCGTATTCTACTTCTTCCACTTCAGGCATGACAAGGACTGTCGCTGTCGAAGTATGTACGCGACCTTGGCTTTCTGTCACAGGGACACGTTGCACACGGTGAGCACCAGATTCGTACTTGAGTTTAGAGTAAACTGACTGACCTGAAACCATGGCAACCACTTCTTTGAAACCACCTACACCATTCATAGAGGCTTCCATAACTTCAAAGCGCCAACCTTGGGCTTCCGCATACTTTTGGTACATGGTTAGGAGGTCACCAGCGAAAAGTGCTGCTTCGTCTCCACCAGCAGCGCCACGGATTTCAAGGATGATATTCTTGTCATCGTTTGGGTCTTTAGGAAGGAGCAAGATTTTTAGTTTTTCTTCGTATTCTTCTTTTTCAGCCTTGGCATCTTTGAGTTCTTGCTTGGCCATTTCTTCCAAGTCAGCATCTCCACCTGATTCCTTAATCATCTCTTCAGCATCGACGATGTTTTGAAGGACTTGCTTATACTCACGGTAGGCTGTTACCGTATCACGAGTTGAAGCTTCCTCCTTTGAAAGCTCCATGAAACGCTTAGTGTCAGATACTACATCTGGGTCACTCAGCAATTCTCCTAATTCTTCATAACGGTCTTCTACAGCTTGTAGTTGATCATAGATGTTCATTTTTCTTCATTCTCCTTATTGATTTCAGGGGTAAAATAATGTTTACGGCAAACTGAGATATAGGTTTCATTACCACCAATCTGGATCTGTTCTCCATCATAAACAGGCAATCCATCCTGTGTACGCAAGACCATAGTCGCCTTTTTTTTACAATACTGGCAAATGGTCTTAATCTCATCAATCTTGTCTGCTAAAAGCAAGAGATATTTGGAACCTTCGAACAATTCATTGCGAAAGTCATTTTTCAAACCAAAAGCCATGACGGGTATGTCTAACTCGTCCACAACACGAGCTAGGTCGTAAACATGGTGACGCTTGAGAAACTGAGCCTCATCGACCAGCACACAGTAAGGTTTTTCTGATAGGTCTCGAATATAGCCAAAGATATCCGTCGTCTCCTCAATCGCAAGAGCAGGGCGTTTCATACCGATTCGACTCGACACATAGCCAACACCGTCACGCGTATCCAGAGCCGAGGTCATAATGACAACACCTTTTCCTTGCTCCTCATAGTTATAGGCCACCTTGAGAATCTCAATTGTCTTTCCAGAGTTCATGGTCCCATAACGATAATACAACTGTGCCATGTTTCTTGCTTCACGTCCATTTCTAAATTTTTGCTACATTCTAGTATATCATAATTTTCTTAAGCTTTAAATGGCAAAATGTGGTAAAATAGAAGAAATCAAAAACTAGTGGAGGAAGCTATTATGCCATTTGTACGCATCGATTTATTTGAAGGACGCACGCTCGAGCAAAAGAAAGCTCTTGCTAAGGAAGTAACAGAAGCTGTTGTTCGCAACACAGGAGCCCCTCAGTCTGCTGTCCATGTCATCATCAACGACATGCCAGAAGGAACTTACTTCCCACAAGGGGAAATGCGCACCAAATAAGCTAGCTTAAGCAGAATTGCTTAGGCTTTTTCAATCTCCAAGTATCATTCATTGAACAAATAGCCTAAATTTGTTACAATCTGAAAGGATACTTGGAAAATTTTCCAAAAAAAGAGCTATTAACTAAAGGAAATATTATGATTACACGTGAATTTGATACCATCGCTGCTATCTCTACTCCACTAGGTGAAGGGGCTATTGGTATTGTCCGACTGAGCGGGACAGACAGTTTTGCTATTGCGCAAAAAATTTTTAAAGGAAAAGACTTGAGCCAGGTTGCCAGCCACACTCTCAACTACGGTCACATTGTTGATCCGCTGACTGATAAAGTCATGGACGAAGTTATGGTTGGGGCTATGAAATCTCCAAAAACCTTCACTCGTGAGGATATTATCGAGATCAACACCCACGGTGGGATTGCGGTGACCAATGAGATTCTCCAGCTAGCGATTCGTGAAGGAGCTCGGTTGGCTGAGCCTGGTGAATTTACCAAACGTGCCTTTCTAAACGGTCGTGTAGACTTGACACAGGCTGAAGCAGTGATGGATATCATCCGTGCTAAGACTGACAAGGCCATGAACATTGCGGTCAAACAATTGGATGGTTCCCTTTCTGACCTCATTAATAATACCCGTCAAGAAATCCTTAACACACTTGCCCAAGTTGAGGTCAATATCGACTATCCTGAGTATGACGATGTTGAGGAAGCGACTACTGCTGTTGTCCGAGAGAAGACTATGGAGTTTGAGCAATTACTAACCAATCTTCTTAGAACAGCCCGTCGCGGCAAAATCCTTCGTGAAGGAATTTCAACAGCTATCATCGGACGTCCCAACGTTGGGAAATCCAGCCTTCTCAACAACCTCTTGCGTGAAGACAAGGCTATCGTGACTGATATTGCTGGTACGACACGTGATGTCATCGAAGAATACGTCAACATCAACGGTGTTCCCCTAAAATTGATTGACACAGCAGGTATTCGTGAAACAGATGATATCGTTGAACAAATCGGCGTTGAGCGTTCGAAAAAAGCTCTTAAGGAAGCTGACTTGGTTCTACTGGTGCTAAATGCCAGTGAACCACTAACCGCCCAAGACCGCCAACTCCTAGAAATTAGTCAGGAGACTAATCGCATTATTCTACTTAATAAAACAGACCTACCTGAGGCCATCGAAACCGAGGAACTTCCAGAAGATGTCATCCGCATTTCAGTCCTTAAAAACCAAAATATCGATAAGATTGAAGAACGCATTAATGACCTCTTCTTTGAAAATGCTGGTTTGGTTGAGCAAGATGCTACCTACCTATCCAACGCTCGTCACATTTCCCTGATTGAAAAAGCAGTTGAAAGCCTACAAGCTGTTAACCAAGGTCTTGAACTGGGTATGCCAGTTGACTTGCTTCAAGTAGATTTGACCCGTACTTGGGAAATTCTCGGAGAAATCACTGGAGATGCTGCTCCAGATGAACTCATCACTCAACTTTTTAGCCAATTCTGTTTAGGAAAATAAGAAATCCATGATCGTTCATTCGGTCATGGATTTTCTAATCTTTCTTAGTAATCTGGTCTAAGGACACCTGTTACAGTTGCCTTAGTTGCTTCGTAGTCGCCATCTACGACAACCTTGATAATGCGTTTGGCATCTTCTTCTGGTGCTGGAACAAGAGGTAGACGAGTCGGGCCAGCTTCAAATCCCATATAGTTGAGAACGGCCTTAACTGGAGCAGGACTTGGATATGAGAAGAGGGCATTAACCTTAGGAATGAATTTGCGCTGAATAGCTGCAGCTTTCTTCATATCGCTTTCTGAAATGGCAGTAAACATCTCGTGCATCTCATCCCCATTTGTATGAGAGGCAACAGAAATAACCCCGTCCGCACCAAGGTTCATGGCATGGAAAGCATCTCCATCCTCACCTGTATAAATCAAGAATTCTTCAGGCTTGTGCTCAATCAAGTAAGCCATATTTGCCAAGCTAGTACATTCTTTGACACCGATAATATTTGGATGGTCAGCCAAACGAAGCATGGTTTCTGGAGTCAATTCGACAACCACACGACCTGGAATGTTATAGATAATAATTGGTAGGTCAGAAGCATCTGCAATGGCCTTAAAGTGCTGATACATTCCTTCTTGAGAAGGTTTGTTGTAGTAAGGTACAATAGCAAGCCCAGCTGCGAAACCACCAAATTCTGCTACTTCTTTGACAAACTCGATAGAGTCACGCGTATCATTGGTACCCACACCCGCAATCAAAGGAACACGTCCATTGACAATCTTTTGTACAGCCGCAAATAGTTCCAACTCTTCATCGTGAGTCAATGTTGGACTCTCAGCAGTGGTCCCTGCGAGAAGAATTCCATCCGTATGGTGAGCCAACAAATGCTCAATCAAGGCTGGAATAGCATCAAAGTTGATAGAACCATCCTCGTGGAAAGGGGTAATGAAGGCTGTGATGATTTTACACTCTTTTAAATCTTGATAAGACATGAGAAACACCTCTCTATTTCAAAGAAGGAGTTCATCTGAACTCCTAAACAATATGACTATTTTAATTCAAATTTCAATTCAGCTGTTGGACGAACCAAGCCACGTTCATGAAGAGTTTCTGCAATCTGAACTGAGTTCCAAGCAGCACCTTTGAGAAGGTTATCTGAAACAACCCACATGTGAATTCCTTTTTCTGCATCCAAGTCTTTACGGATACGACCAACAAAGGTATCACGTGAACCCACTGCATTGATGGCTTGAGGATAGATTTGATGAGCCACATCATCTTCAAGAACAGCACCTGGGAAGGCTGCGATAGCTGCTTTCACTTCTTCGATTGGAGCCACTTCTTTTGTTTCGATATAAACTGACTCAGAGTGGGCTGACAAAACAGGAATACGGACGCATGTTGCAGATACTGCAATACTATCATCTTCCATGATTTTTTTCGTTTCTTTAGTCATCTTCATCTCTTCGTAAGTGTAATCATTATCAGTGAAGACATCAATTTGTGGAAGAGCGTTGAAGGCGATAGGATAGTGTTTCTTGTCACCACCTGAAGGCAAGATTTCCGCATGCAAATCACGTGGTTTCACTCCATCATTTAAAACTTCACGAAGTTCACGTTGTGTCTCAAGAATTGCTCCCATACCAGCACCTGAAACTGCTTGGTAAGTTGAAACAATGATACGGTCCAATCCCCATTTTTGGCGAACTGGCTCAAGAGCCACCATCATTTGGATAGTTGAACAGTTAGGGCAGGCAATGATACCATTGTGAGCATCAAGTGCGTGAGCATTGACCTCTGGAACAACCAAAGGAACATCTGGATTTTGGCGGAAGTAAGATGTATTATCTACTACTACCGCGCCAGCCTTCACTGCGTATGGTGCATACTTAGCTGATGTAGAACCACCTGCTGAAAAGAGAGCAATATCAACTCCTTCAAAAGCTGTTTCAGTCGTTTCTTCAATCGTAATATCTTGATCTTTAAATTTCAAAGTCTTGCCTGCTGAACGTGCAGAAGCAAGTAAACGAATTTTATCGATTGGAAGTGTTGATTCTTCCAACATTTTTATCATCTGAGCACCGACAGCACCTGTCGCGCCGACTACAGCAACTGTATATCCCATAAATAACCTCTTTCGGAATTTTCTAAAAATTTCTATAATAGAAGTATTATACTACTTTTTCCATGAATTGCAAAGCTTTTTCATCATTTTTTGGAAAATAAAAATCCCCAGTCGCTAGACTAGGGACTAAGAGGCATCTTCATGTGATGAGCAGGTTCACACAACTCATCAAGGTCCGCTCCTGCGTTATGACCTCCTTATGCTCAATAGTAGTCCGAAGACTACCTATCGACTCATCGCATCTACTATTCTACTAAAGAGAATCACTTTTGTCAACAGACGAAACTCTTTATACTCTTCGAAAATCTCTTCAAACTTCGTCAGAGTCGCCTTACCGTATGTATAGTTACTGACTTCGTCAGTCTTATCTACAACCTCAAAGCAGTGCTTTGAGCAATCTGCGGCTAGCTTCCTAGTTTGCTCTTTGATTTTCATTAAGTATTAATTTCATTTACACAGGTGCATAAGAAATATCTTTGAAAAATTTGGGGCAGATTTGGGGCAGACATAACAAAAACCCTTGTAAATCAAGGGCTTTTCTGTCTATTTCATGCTAATTGCCGGGATTGAACCGGCGACCTCATCCTTACCATGGATGCGCTCTGCCAACTGAGCTAAATCAGCTTACTTAAAGAGTATACTATAGTTAGAAAAACTTGTCAAGTTTCCTTAGAAATTTTGCATAAGAAAAAGCCAGATCAGAGTTGCCTAGCTTATCTTCTTCTATTTGCTTAAATCGATTCGACGACCAATTTTACCGATAATAATCGCTCCAACAATTAATGAGGCAAATTCACCAATTCCTGTTGTAAACCAAGTAAGGAAAAATGGTAATTGCGATACGATATTCAACTCGGCAGCGATGGTGAACATGGAAATTGAAAATAGGATTGAAAAGAAGAAATGATCTTTTCGAATCAATCCGTTAAAGAGATAATCCTTGCTGTATTTTGCAAAAAGCCAAACACCTAGACTGAGGAATACCAAGGTTGATCCACCACCAACAAAAACATCTAGCAGTCCGAAGCTAAAGAAATTAGCAATCATACAGCCAATGGTAACTCCGATGATGTACTTGGGATTGTAAAAAGCCATAAAGTTCATCATTTCTGAAATACGGAACTGATAAGCACCGTAGCTAATGGCATTTAGGGGTGGTGTGACAGTCAAAACGACATAGATAGCAGCAACAATTGCAATATCTGCAACATCACGAATAGTTAATTTTTTCATCTTTTCTCCTTTGGCGGTTACCCGCGTGTAATATGCTTGGTGAAAGAAGCTAAGCACCAAGGGTTGATTGAATCAACCTTACTAGTATAGCACAATAGACTGCTTTATGCTATACTAAAAACATGAAAAAACGTATTCAAAGTCTCGTGAAAAATGAGCTTTTACTCTATCTCTTTTTTGGAATAGCCACTACTCTTGTTTCTATCCTATCCAGATTAGTCATTTATCAACTAACTAATAGAGAGCTCCTTGCTACTGGATTCGCAAATATTATCGGAATTCTGTTTGCATTTATTACAAACGATACAATTGTATTCAAGCAAGCTAGGAAAAATTGGTCAATCCGTTTAATGAAATTTACTCTAGCACGCCTTTCTACTTTTCTTTTAGATTTGATTTTAACTTTTCTATTTGTAACACAGTTTCCTAATATTATCGGACAATTTGTAAATAATAATATTGACAAGGTGAATAGTATTGAAACAGTTATTTCACAATTTTTGATAATTATCCTCAATTACATTTTTAGTAAGGTATTTATTTTTAAAAAAATAAGAAAGAATTTAAGCATATAGCTTGCCAGAACTTCTTAATTAATATATAATTAAGTGTAAAAAATTTTTGAAAGGAAATTATGAAAATGTTAAAAGATCTTAAAGCATTTTTGCTTCGTGGTAATGTTGTTGACCTTGCTGTCGGTGTGATCATTGCCTCTGCTTTTGGTGCAATCGTTACATCACTTGTTAACGACATCATCACTCCACTTATTTTGAACCCAGCCTTGAAAGCTGCTAAAGTTGAGCGTATCGCTGAACTTTCATGGAATGGTGTTGGTTATGGTAGCTTCTTGAGCGCTGTTATCAACTTCCTAGTTATCGGTACTGTTCTCTTCTTCGTTATCAAAGGAATTGAAAAAGCTCAAAGCCTTAGTAAGAAAGAAGCTGCTGAGGAAGCTCCAGCTGGTCCAACTGAGTTGGAAGTACTTCAAGAAATCAAAGCTCTTCTTGAGAAAAAATAATCAATTAAAAGGATCTAGCACAAAGCTAAATCCTTTTTTCTTTACTCTTTCGGTAACTTACCTGCTTTCTCAAGCATTTTCTTGATAAGATAAGGCATCTTAACATTTTCACGACCTTTTTTCTCAATCAATTTTTTTACAAATTCCGGCATTTGTAAATCTTGAGATTCAGCTAAGATATTTTTCGTCTCATCTGAAGGAACTAATTCATCAAAGGTTTCTTCTTCTGGGAGAAATTCCTTAAATTCTTGATGTTCATTGGCTCTGACTGTATTGACCAAGGCATCAATCAAACGAGAATCCGTATTCGGCATTGGTGGACGATGGTAGTTGACCCCCAATTCCTGACATAAGTCATAACATTCCACATCATTATCAAACAAGACTTCAATGTGCTCACTGATGAAACTGATAGGAACAAAAATATAATGGTCTGGATGCTCTTTCTGTTCTCTAAGATACTCCAAGACATCTGGCTTAATCCATGGAATCCCGATATCACTCTCACTTTGCCAGGTATTTGTATATTGCTCGGAACTCAAACCTAGTTTTTCAGCAACTAACTTGCTATTTTCAAAAATTTGGTCGATATAAGGATCACCAAAATCTAAGGCAAAAATGGGCACACTATGGGCTGAAAAGATGACTTTAAATCTATCCTGCTTTACTTCTTCTTTTAAAATCTTAGCAATTTCATCTGCCCAATATTTTAATAGCGCTTTTTCTTGATACCAGTCCTTAATGACTAAAAATTTAATTTGTTTGCTTTCTAAAAATTTTTCATAGCCCATGACAGAGTAGAAAGAATAATGGGGCTCCAAAATCAAGCAAATACACTGCTCGATTCCGTCTGCTTCCATCTGACCAATCACATCTGGGATAAAAGGTCTAGAAAACTTATTAGCAAAATAAACACTATACTCATTCCCCAGTCTAGCTTCTACTAAGGCAACCTCTTCACGGGTAATTCTTTGCAGAGGCGTACCTCCAATAAGTACATAATTATCATAGAGTGTTTGAATCTCGTGGTCTTGAGGTCTCACTCCACGACGAATATTTGTGAAAAAATCAGCCACACCTTCAAAGGTAATCTCTTCTGGTGAACCGAAAGTCATCATTAAAATTGCTTTTTTCATAATCGCTTCCTTGTGATATTTTTATCAAGTTTATTTTATCATTTATCCATTAATAAGTAAACGCCAACATAGCGAATTTCTCTAACTTCTGTCTTTTGTTTTTCTTTTCTTTCTATGATACAATGGAAAAAATGAATTCAAAAGGAGTTTTTTATGACTTACCCCAATCTCTTGGACCGCTTCTTGACCTACGTTAAGGTCAACACGCGCTCTGATGAACACTCTACTACTACTCCAAGTACACAGAGTCAGGTTGACTTCGCAACCAATGTTCTTATCCCTGAAATGAAACGTGTTGGATTACAAAATGTTTATTATCTACCAAATGGTTTTGCAATTGGAACCTTGCCAGCCAATGATCCATCTTTAACACGTAAGATTGGCTTCATCTCCCACATGGATACTGCTGATTTTAATGCCGAAGGAGTCAAGCCACAGGTAATTGAAAACTACGATGGTGGTGTGATTGAACTTGGAAATTCTGGTTTCAAACTCGATCCAGCTGACTTTAAGAGTCTAGAGAAATATCCAGGACAAACGCTCATCACAACCGATGGAACAACCTTACTAGGTGCTGATGACAAGTCAGGGATTGCTGAAATTATGACTGCTATTGAATATCTGACTGCCCATCCTGAAATCAAGCACTGTGAGATTCGTGTTGGTTTTGGTCCAGATGAAGAAATCGGTGTTGGTGCCAATAAATTTGATGCAGAAGATTTCGATGTGGATTTTGCCTATACTGTTGATGGAGGCCCACTAGGAGAACTTCAGTACGAAACTTTCTCAGCAGCTGGGGCTGAATTGCATTTCCAAGGACGTAATGTCCACCCTGGTACTGCAAAGGGACAGATGGTAAATGCTCTGCAATTAGCAATTGATTTCCATAATCAACTCCCTGAAACTGACCGTCCTGAACTGACAGAGGGTTACCAAGGCTTCTACCATCTTATGGATGTGACAGGTAGTGTCGAGGAGGCGCGTGCAAGCTACATCATTCGTGATTTTGAAAAAGATGCCTTTGAAGCTCGTAAAGCAGCTATGCAGTCTATCGCTGATAAGATGAATCAAGAACTTGGTAGCGACCGTGTCAGCCTAAACTTGACAGACCAGTACTACAATATGAAAGAAGTCATTGAAAAAGATATGACTCCAATTACCATTGCTAAAGCCGTTATGGAAGATCTGGGTATCACTCCTATAATCGAACCAATCCGTGGAGGGACAGACGGCTCTAAGATTTCCTTTATGGGAATCCCAACTCCTAATATCTTTGCGGGTGGAGAAAATATGCATGGACGTTTTGAATACGTCAGCCTTCAGACTATGGAACGTGCAGTTGATACCATCATTGGTATAGTAGCTTATAAAGAATAAAAAGACGAGGTAGCTTAGCTACTTCGCCTTTCTTTTTATTCTGCTGGTTTTTCTTGATTTCCAATACTTGTTGTAGATTCTGTTGTTTCCTTTTCTGAAGATGATTCAGCAGGTTTAGAATCTCTTGTGTTGCTTGCTTTGTTTTCATCGCTTGCAGTTTCACTATTTGATTCTGCAGCTGTTGAAGCTTCAGTTTCGGGACTGGTCTTATTAGTATTTGCTTCAGCATTTGTTGCTGGAGTTGCTTCTTCACTTGCGCTAGCTTTTGACTTGATTTCTTGATTCAAGACTAGGATAGTTTTTGTCAATTCAAGTAAAGCAGCTTTATCTTTACTCTTAGCAGAAAGTTGATCTAGTAATGCATCCACCTTATCAAAGTCTTCATCAGAACCCTTATTGTTTTCTAAATATGCGTGAAGCGACATGAGAATATCGTAGAGTTTTTGATAAAGTACAAGTGTCTGAGGATCTTGCTCTGCATTTTCCTTCTCTTGTTGAAGGGCGCTAGCGATACGAGTCAAGACATCTTTTACCTGACTGTTTACTTCATCCAAATCTGCATCAGCCTTATTTGTAGCAGCTTTGAGATTTTCTACTTCTTCTGCCAAGGATTGTCTGATACCTTCTTCTTGGATTTGTTCCAAGAGTTGATTTGCCTTGTTCAAGAGACTTTCTACTTGCTCCTTGTTAACATGATTGACATGTTCTTCAGGCATAAAGTCTCCGTACAATTCTTTCAAGAAGCCATAAATAGCTGTCTTGGCAGTTTGGTTATCTACTTTTTCAGTATCTAGAACTGTCTGAGTCGATTTAGCAGTAGTTGGTTGAGCTTTCAAAGCTTCTTCCACTTCTTGTTTTGCCTGATAGATGCTTGGGAATAATCTGTTCAATTCTGCTGCCTTAAGGAAAGATTGAGATTGATACAAGGTCCAAGTCAACTGAGCCACTTTGTTTCGAAGTTCATCATTTAAACGACCGTCGTTTACGTGTTCGTAGAAATACTTGATGTATTCTACAGTTGTAACACCTGTTCGATCATTAAAGTCTTGCAAGGCTTGAAGTTGTGATTCAACCGCTGCTAAAGCAGCCTCATCTTTTGCTAACTTAGCTTCTTGAAGACGAACAAGAAGATCTTTCTTAGGAAGGCCATAAGAGTCTGTATCCAGTGTATTGATTTTATCAATCAAGGCCTGATATTTCTTATCTAGAGCGCTTGTTTCAACAGGTTTAACACTTTCATCAATATGGATATATTGCTTATCAAAGAGATCCAGTGTCGCAAGATAACCTGCTGTAGAGTTAGTTGCCAGTTTTTTCATATTTTCAGTAAACTGACCTAAAGCTAACTCAATCTGTCTTTGTTCGATAGGCTTGTCTTTATAGATACTCCTGCTATCAGCTAGAAGTTGATCTACTTTTGCCAAAACTTCCTTCTCATCAAAAGCTCCAGGTTGATAGTTGGATTGGAGAGCTGGAATTTTATTTTTCAAAGCTACTTCATAGCCCTTAGTTTGAACCTTGATGTAGTGATTGTGGTCACCATGAGGAATCACAAAACTGCCATTTTCTACCTGCAAGCTATATGGAGATACACCATCACGTAAGGCAGTAGTATAGAGTTCATTTAAGAAATCAAGTTCTGGATTTCCAGTTTGAAGAGGAATCCGAACGTGTTCTTTACGAACAGCATATGGATGGATATGAGTTGGATCGTAGGCTTGGTCTGGGTTTCCAAAGACAAAGAATCCGTTTGAAATTCTAATAGCTTCAAGTGGAACGCCGTAGGTCTTAGAAATGTAAGCAATCTTTTCTTCATCGCTAGCATCTCTTGAAAAAGACTCTACCGTTTTAGCAAGAGGTTTTACAGGTTCTGCATCATGATGTGTTTTTAAATGGTCTTTTGCTGCCTTAATTTGCTCAGCTGTCAAATCCTTCTTGAAGAAGTAATGATTGTGGTCGCCGTGACTCATGACAAAGCCTTGTTCATCCTCACTGATGACACGATCGGCATCAAAACCGTGATCATGGTCTTCATCATGTTTGTGGCCATGATGATCTTCATCGTGATCGTCATCATGAGCTGGATTTGGTGTTGCTGTATTTGCCCCTTTCAAGTGGTCTTGCGCTGCCTTGATTTGATCAGCAGTCAAGTCCTTCTTGAAGAAGTAATGATTATGGTCTCCGTGACTCATGATAAATCCTGCTTCATCTTCAGCAATAATACGATTGGCATCAAAGCCGTGTCCACCTTCTTCGTGTTCCTCATGTGAAACACCAGGATTGACTGAAAGAGATGGCGAAGGTGTTGTTAGACCATTGCTTGGAAGAGTCGGATGTCCAATTTGGCTCGATTTTGGAATGTAATGGAAATGATCACCGTGTCTGACGATATAGGCTGTAGCTGTTTCTTCAACGATATCTTTTGGATTAAAGATATAACCATCAGATGTTGCAGAAATTCCCTTATTAGAAGTCAATGAAGTATGATTCAATGTAGATGGATTACTTGGAAAACTTCCTAGACTAGACACTACTTCATTATGTTTTTCATTTGTAGAAACTGTAGAACCAGTTCCACCGATAGGCACCATTCTGGCAATCTTTTCTTCTAAAGCAGAGAGCTTGCTGTAAGGAATAAAGTGATAATGGTCGCCGTGCGGAATCGCAACTCCATTTGCCGTACGACTGACAATCTTAGCAGGGTCAAAGACCAGGCCATCTGATTCACTGTAACGTTGGTCGCTAGGTGAATCATAGAGTTCTTTCAATAGACTTTGGAGATTTTCAACTTTGCTTTCTGGCTTGCTAGTTGATCCTTGTACTGAAGATTGAGTATTATTATCACTAGCTGTTGAAGAATTACTTAACTGACTCGGTTGCGAATTTTTGCCCGCTAGATGAGCTTTTGCTGCTGCCAACTCACTAGCAGATAAATCACTTTTTGGAATATAATGATAGTGACCACCGTGAGGAACAATATAAGCATCACCAGTATCTTCGATAATATCAGCTGGGTTAAAGACATAACCATCATCTGTCGTATAGCGTCCCTGAGATCTTGCTACAGCAACATCTGAGCTAACCTTCTCATTATCTTTGATGTGTTCTTGTTTTTGACGGTTGATTTCATCCTTGGTTCGAACATTATCAGCATGAGCTAAATCTTTCAGATAAACATAATATTTACCATCAACCTTGATGATATAACCACCTTTAACTTCATTGACAATATCAGTTTCTTTAAGTTGGTAGTTTGGATCTTTCATCAAGAGTTCTTCACTAAAGAGGGCATCATAGGGAACTTTCCCATTATAGTAATGATAGTGGTCACCGTGTGAAGTCACATAGCCCTGATCTGTGATCTTGATAACAATTTGTTCAGCCTGAATTCCTTCTTTTTGGCTAACCTGGTCTGGTGTCAGATTTTCAGTTTTCTGACTTGACTGACTACCATCCACATAAGAGACCCGATTATTGTCCTTATTTTCCTGCGAGCGATGCTGATTTAATGCATAAGCACATAGACTCAAAGACACGATAACAGCTGATCCAGCTGCTATATATTTTTTACTGAATTTCATAAATCCCTCATTTCAATAAATGATGAAGCTTTTTCTTAACTTCTTTTCTCGGTTAAACAGTTTTTCCTAAACTGGTTATTTAACCAATTAATTAACCAGTAAATAGTTTACCTTTTTTAAGCTTATCTGTCAAGATTTTTATTACATTTTAAAAAATAAAAGCCAGTATTGCTACTGACTCTTACATCATTTTGATTTAATAGGATAAACTTATGCTTCTGGTTTCGTCGTAACTGACTCACTACCTTTTAACAAAGCAAGTAGTTTCTCTGCTTCTGCCATGATACCATTATTATCCATAGTTTGGAGGTTCAAATTATTTCGTAAACCAGCTAGACTCTCTGCCACATTGTCTTTCAAACTAGCATCGGTTACTGTATCAAGTAGAGCTTCTACTTCTTTGAGTTTGGCTTCTACTTTTTCAGTCTCTACTTGAGGAACTTTAGCCTCATCTGTAGTATCTTCAGCTTCTTCCTCTGTCTCTTCCGTATCAGTGCTTGGTTTATAAAGATTATCTGCTGAAGGATTTAAACCTGCGTGATTCTCTTTTTCATCAGATTCAGGGCGAGTTGGTTCACTTACTTCATCATGTTTCTTATCTTCATCAAGTTTACTGTCTTTGTCTGCCTTATTTTTACGAACATGGTCGCTGGCATTTCCCCAACCATTATCTGAGTGAGGACGTTCTTCAGGATGTTCAACATAATATTTTACAGTCGCAAAGAGATCCTCAAGGCTATAACCCTTAGGTGCTTCATAGAGTCCTTCGTCAAACCAACCAAATTTAATGTTATGGTAATGGTCGTAATGAGGTATAATTAAGCTACCATTTTTAACTTCAACAGTATGTTGTAGATTGTAAGGAATATGATCAAGTGGAACCTTCTTAGCTGCTTTCACTTTATTATAGATTGCTTCTACTCCTTTAACCTCAGTATTTCCTGAACCCTGATTCTCTGTTGGAGGAGGTGTCAAACCTTTCTCTTTAGCATAAGCCTGGGCTGCCACTCTTTCAGCTTCAGACAAGCTCTCTTTCTTAATCCAATGACTATGGGTCATATGCGGAGTTACATAAGCATCTCCCTCATCACTGCTAATATCACGAATGTCAAAGATATATCCATCTTCTGTAGTATACTTACCTGCTAATTTCGCTAATTTAATTTCATCGTCTGTATAAGCAATTTGAGAATTTGGTTTACCAAGTCGCTCTGGATGAGTAATTGGTGCTAGGAAAGCTAATAAATCATCTACCAATTTTCCTTTATTAGTCGATTCATCATTCAAACGTTCTGCTAATTTGTCTAAGGCTTGGAAATCAGAAGTACGACCCTTATTTTCAGACAAGGCTTTATGAGCCTCAGCCAATAAATTATATGCTTTATCATAAAATTCTTGATCACGAGGAGCGACATTTTCTTTCTTCGCAACTAGGGCATGCGTCTCTTGAGTTTTCTTAGACAAGAGATTTTCAATAGCATCAATCTTATCCTTGGCCAAATCTTTAGCTAGAACATAACGACTAACGCCCTTATCCTCTATAATATATCCGTCGCCAACTTTTCTAACAACCTGGTTGACATCAAATTCAGTCGGTTTATTTTCCGCTGGCGCTTGAGGTTTGGTAGTAGGCGCTGGCTTCAGTGGAGTGACGCTTGGCAAAACACTGCCATTTTGTCCCTTGACAGCTACCATACGAGCCAATTTTTCTTCCAAAGGTGACATTTGTGAATAAGGGATAAAGTGATAATGGTCTCCGTGAGGCACTGCAACACCATTAGCTGTACGTTTGATGATTTGTACCGGATCAAAGACTAAGCCATCCGATTCCACATGGCGTTCTGACAAAGGTTTGGCATACAATTCACTTAAAAGTGTTGAAATGTCTTCCCCATGATTTTGATGATATGTTGGTGTGACAGTCAGGTTTGGAGTCTCTGTCAAACTTGGTTGGGCTGGTTTAGCATTATCACTACTTGGTTTACTTGAGCTTGTGGCAGAATGTGAGCCCTGCTTCCCATTCCAATAGGCTTGAGCAGCAGCCAATTCTCCTGCTGACAAATCACTCTTAGGAATATAGTGGAAATGATTTCCATGCGGTACAACAAAAGCGTCACCTGTATCTTCAATCACATCTGTCGGACTAAAGACATACCCATCATCCGTTGTATAAGCTCCTCCAGTTCCTCGATTCGGTGCCGGCGTATTGAGATTAAAGTTTGGTTTAATGGTTGAACTTGGTGTTGAACTTGTTCTCTCAGGACTGCTTGGTTTCGTATTATTAGAATGACTTTGAACTGGCTGACCTCCAATTGGTAGATTTCGAGCCAATTTTTCTTCCAAAGCAGACATTTGCGAATAAGGAATGAAATGGAAATGATCTCCGTGAGGAACTGCCACACCATTGGCAGTACGTTTTGTAATCTGTGCTGGGTCAAATACTAATCCATCAGACTCCACATGACGTTGGCTAAGTGGCAAAGCGTACAATTCTTGGAGGAGACTATCCAAATCCTCATTTTGACTCTCAGGAGCTGCTGCAGGATTTTGAGGAGACTCATATTGACTTGTTCTCACACTAGATCTTGTTTCAGCTCTGCTTGAACGATATTCAACTGTACTTAATTGATCACCTTTTCCAGATAAGAAGGCTTGGGCAGCAGCTAATTCGCTGGCAGACAAATCACTCTTCGGAATATAGTGGAAGTGATTGCCATGAGGAACGATATAGGCATCACCCGTATCCTCAATGATATCAGAGGCATTAAAGATATAACCATCATCCGTTGTATAACGGCCTTGAGCTCTGGCTGCAACTACTGCCTGATCATTAGAAGCACCCCCGTGATTACTACTATGTTCCTGCTTCTGACGTTTAATCTCTTCTTTTGTACGAATATTGTCCGCATGGGCGGCATCCTTGAGGTAAACATAGTATTTCCCGTCTACCTTAATCACATAACCACCCTTGATTTCATTGACAATGTCTGAATCCTTCAACTGATAATTCGGATCTTTCATCAGCAGTTCTTCACTGATGATAGCGTCAAAAGGAACCTTGCCATTATAGTAATGATAATGATCTCCATGAGAGGTCACATAACCTTGATCCGTAATCTTGATAACAATTTGTTCGGCGTTGATTCCCTCTCTCTTACTGACTTCATCTGGTGTCAAGTTCTCTGCTTTTTGACCAGCCTGATCACCATCTATATAAGCTACTCGATTAGAATCTTTCTTAACTTGACCAGCTTGGTAACGACCAAGTTCATAGGAACAAACACTTAGGGCAAGAACTGCCACTGAACCCGCTAGATATTTTTTATTGATTTTCATATTTGCCTCACTTTAATTCTTCAGCTAATACACTCATATTTTCTTCAAGGTTTTCTAGGTAGGTCTTGTCATTTTGTGGGTCTGCCTCTAAAGGATTCAGAGTTTTAAGATCCACACCTGTTGATTTGACAAGAGTTTCAGCTACTTTTGAAGAAGCATTACTTTCTGTAAAAATCGTTTTAACCTTATAGGTTTTCACAAATTCCTGAATTTCTGTTAGTTGTCTTGGACTTGGTTCCTGTTCAGGAGAGATACCAGCGATTCCAAGTTGATTGAGTCCAAATCGCTTCGCTAGATAAGAAAAGGCTGTATGTTGTGTTACAAAGGTTTTCTGACTCGCTTTTTCAAATCTAGGCTGGAATTTCTTAGTCAATTCTTGAGCTTTTTTGATAAAGGCTTGCGCATTTTTCTGATAAGTCTCTTTATGCTCACTATCAACCTCTGAAAGTTTATCAGCAATAATTTGGGCTTCTTCTCCAGCTTTTTCAGGATCTAGCCAAGTGTGAGGGTCATAAAGCGTTTTTTCATCAACTCCATCCCCTGCTTCCACATCTTCTAGCCCAGGAACGCGGTCTAAAGTCATTCCTTCAGAAGCCTCTAAAACCTTAACTTTGGATTTTTTTAGATTGGGATTCAGACTTCCTGCCCAAGATTCAAGTGTATGCGAATGGTAAACAAAGACATCCGCGTCATAAATGGCTGCGATATCATTTGCCGAAGGTTCAAAGGAGTGAATCCCACTACTTGACTGAATCATCCGAACATCATTCAAGTCACCAGATACTTCCTTGACCATAGCGTAAATAGGGTAAAAACTGGTTACAATTTTCATCCCTTTTCCAGTCTGACTCTCCTTTTGGCCACAAGCAGCTAAGCACAAAAGGAAAACACTTAACAATACTAAAAATAAACTTTGTTTCTTCATAAACAACCCCTTAACTATTTAATTAACTGGTAAACATTCTACTCCTAAAAATTTAATCTGTCAAGATATTTTTAGAAAAAATTTGAAATTTCTTTCACATACAAAAATCTGCTGAGTTTCAACAACTCAACAGATTCTCACTTTATATACTCAATGAAAATCCAAGAGCAAATTAGGAAGCTAGCCGCAGGTTGCTCAAAACACTGTTTTGAGGTTGTAGATAAGACTGACGAAGTCAGTCACATATATACGGCAAGGCGAAGCTGACGTGGTTTGAAGAGATTTTCGAAGAGTATTATTCTTCTATGGTAGAATGCTTATAACCATAAGTAAAGTAAATAAGACTTCCTATCAACAAAGCAACTAGGAAAGCAATCCAAGTTTCCAAATTATACTGCAACATAAAGGATAAACAAATGATGATTGATAAAATGGGTAACAGGGGTACCAATGGTGTTTTAAATTCCCCAGATTTGGGCATTCCTTTTTCTTTTCGTAATCGAATCAGGCCATATGCCAGCATGATTAAGTAGGCTAGGGTACAAATATTTAAGAAGGCTGCAATACTAGCTAGTGGGAAGATTCCTGCTGCTACTGCTGAAGCTAAACCCGTCAAGATAGTAGCATTTTTGGGTACCTTGCTTGTTTTTGTTAATTCTTTAAAGGCGGAAGGCATTAAGCCGTCACGAGCTAAACTGTAAATCATACGAGATAAAGCATAGGTCATCGAAATACAAACTGTAATCAAGGTCAAGATAGCCACTAATGACACATAGTTAGCTGCCCAACTAATCCCAACGCTACGAAGAGCAAAGGCAACGGCATCATCGACATTTAGATGACTGTAATGGACAACACCAGTCAAAACAAGCGTCACCAAGGCATAAAGAATGGTTACGATAGAAAGTGATAAGACAATCCCTCTAGGAATATTTTTTTGAGGAGTCTTGACTTCATCTACAGCCATAGAGATAGATTCAAATCCTAAAAATCCAAAGAACATCAAGGACGCACCAGCCATAATACCAGTACTAGCGCCATAGATTTGTCCAAAACCATAAGGAGCAAAATTGCTCCAATTATCAAGTTTGATATGCCAGATTCCTACTAAAACAAAGAGAGCTAAAGCAGAAAATTTCAAAATAACTAGAATTGAATTAAAGCGTAAGGCGGCTTTCGCATTAAGTAGAACAAGCGAGGTCACCAAGACCAAGACAAGAATAGGTAATAAATCAACAAACGTCCCTGCTTGAGGATTAAAGGTACCATTTAAAGCCTGAGGAAGGGCTATCCCGTATTGAGAGAGAAGCCCTTTAAAATACGCTGCCCAACCAGAAGCCACACCCGATATGGCTGTCATGAACTCCATCATGGTTAACCAACCTGCCAACCAGGCTGGGAATTCTCCTAAGATGGCATAGAGATAGCTATAGGCACCACCTGTAGCGGGTACTCGTGAAGCAAATTCTGCAAAAAAGAGGGCTGATAATCCCACACACAAGGCAGAAATGACGATTGAAATCACTAGCGCTGGACCCGCTAGAGTTGCGGCTGCAGTACCTGTTATAGTAAAGACACCCGTCCCTACCATGGCTCCGATACCTAACAAAATCAAATCCCATAACTTCAAATGCCTGTGCATCTCCGTTTTATCCAAACTAACATTCTTTGTTCTAAATATATTCATCTTTGACTCCAAAATAAAATGATGATTCTATTTTACCATAAATATAGGATATTTGTGAATATTTATAAAATAATTTTCTAAAAAAATCTGACTACTCTCTTGTAATCAGATTTTTATCTATTCTAGTTCATTTCTTTAAAGGCTGCTTCTGCATCCGCATTGCTGATAACACCAAATTGTATCTTTCCAATCTTTCCTTGACTGTCAATTAGATATTCTGTAGGAATGCTTCGAATTTGATAAGCTTGGAAGGTGGTTGCTTTGGTATCATAAAGAACTGGGATATCCTTATAACCTTGATCTTGGAACCATTGTGGGAATTGCTCAACAGTTTTTTCACCTTGAATTCCTGGTGCAATGACACTAAGAATTTCAAAATCACGATCTGGTTTCGCCGCTAATTCCATCAACTCGGGCATACTTTTCTTACATGGACCACACCATGAAGCCCAAAACTTCAAATAGACTTTTTTCCCCTTATAATCAGATAACTTGACTTCTTTGCCATCCATTGATTGCAAGGTAAAGTCTGGAGCCTCTTTTCCAACAGCAATTTGTTGTACAGGCGTTTGTTGCTGTTGTTTTGGGGATTGTTCTGGTGCTTGAGTCTTTTTAGTCTCTTCCTCACCACAAGCCATCAATACAACTAGTGACAAGAGGCTTAAGCCAGCAAACATTAGTTTTTTCATCTTTTCTCCTTTATTCAAAAATTCCAGCTAGAACATTTACTTGTCCTAATAGTAACAAAATTCCCATTAAAATAATGAGCAAACCACCAATTTTCTTCAGTAGCATCATATGGCGCTTGATTTTGCCAAAATAAGGCATCACTATTCCTGAAGCTAGAGCCAAGACCAAGAAAGGAATGGCCATCCCCAGAGTGTAAATTAAGGTATAGATCGCTCCTTGCCAAGCACCATTGCCTCCAGAAGCCGCAAGCGCTAAAACAGAACTTAAAACTGGACCAATACAAGGCGTCCAACCAAAGCTAAAGGTAATACCGAGTAAAAAGGCTGACCAATAACGATTGGCTTCTGATTTCTTAAAAGTAAAGCTTTTTTGAACCTCTAATTTCTTAAAATGAAAAATTTCCATCTGGTGAAGGCCTAAAATGATAATAATTGTTCCCATGGTATATCGAAACCAATTGGCATAGAGAATATTACCAAAGTAACCCGCACCGAATCCTAGAATAAAGAAAATGAGTGAAATGCCTGCGATAAAGCAAAGAGTTCGAATTAGACCTGACCAGGCAACCTTTCTCCCAAACAAAGAAAAACTTTTTGCACTTTCCTGATCATCCAATAAAATTCCAGTATAGACAGGTAACAGAGGAAAAATGCAAGGGGAAAAGAAGGACAAGATCCCTGCTAAAAAAACGGAGGTTGAAAATACTATCGTTTCCAATAAAGAACCAACTTTCTTAATAATTCTAATCCTATTTTACTATAATCAATTTTATTTGTATGATTTCTGCTACGCAAATTGAATTAGCTTGTATTTGAAAGATTTTTTCAGTACTAGTTCATTCATATTCTGCCCCCTATTTGCCCCCTAAACACAAAAAAAGCCTACTGACCAAGCTAGAAAGCTGATGCAATAGGCTTTTAAAATTCAAATTATTTAACAGCGTCTTTAAGAGCTTTACCAGCTTTGAATGCTGGAACTTTAGAAGCTGCAATTTTGATTTCTTTACCAGTTTGTGGGTTGCGACCTTTACGTGCAGCACGCTCACGAACTTCAAAGTTACCAAAACCGATTAATTGAACTTTTTCACCAGCTGCAAGGTACTCTGTTACTGCTGCGAATACAGCTTCAACTGCTGCTGCTGAGTCTTTCTTAGTCAATTCTGTAGCTTCTGCTACTTTAGCGATCAAATCTTGTTTGTTTGCCATGTTAACGATTCCTCCAATTTAATTTCTAATTAACAAATATAATCATATCCTAAAATCCCTTTTAGGTCAAGTTAAAAACACTATTTCTTCCCATTTTATTTATTTTTTTAGGAGTGGTAACGTACCAAAATAGCCCAAGCGTTCTCACCCGTGTGAGTTTGAATAATGGAACCCGTTTCCAAAACAGAAATTGGCTTTTCGACATAAGCTTGTAAACTTTCTTTCATCTCTTTTGCCCAATCAGCACTACCAGAATATGAAATTCCAATCTCTGCTACAGAACGTTCAGAGAGAGTTGCTATTAACTCATCTAACCATTTTTTAAAGGTTTTAGCTCCACGACCTTTAACAATTGGCTGCAATTCATGGTCTTTCATTTGCATAACAACACGTATATTGAGAAGTGAACTCAACAATCCAGTTACACGACCAATACGACCACCTTTTACCAAATTTTCCAAAGTTGAAACGCCAATATAGAGTTCTGTGTTGTTTTTAACTGCTTCTACACGAGTTAGAATTTCCTCCATATCTTTGCCTTCTTGAGCTAACTTCGCAGCCTCAACTACCTGGAATTTCAAGGCTTGATCAGTGAAGGAACTATCAATCACCGTCACGTCGGCAGTAGATAAACTAGCACCTTGGCGTGCTGCTTCTACAGTACCTGAAAGGGCATGAGACATATGAATAGCAAGAATCTGGCTACCATCCTTAGATAGTTCTTCAAACACTTCAGCAAAGACACCTACAGGTGGCTGGCTTGTCTTAGGAAGATTTTTAGCTTCTTGCATCAACTGAAGAAATTTACCTTCTTCTTTTAAATCAGCATCAGAATAAACAACATTATCAATCATTACAGATAGTGGAACAACAGTGATATCTAATTGTTTTACTAGTTCTGGTTCAATAGTAACAGATGAATCGGTTACAATCTTAATTTTTGTCATAGTTGCAATCTTTCTATTTTAGGATTCAGATTGGTTTTCTTACTCTTAATTATATCAAAAAAAGATTAAAAATCCTAATGGAGTCATTCAAATTTTCCTTAAAAATTTGATATAATCTACTTATAAGAAAAGAGGTTCCTATGATTAAAAAAATTTATCCCGTTTTAACCATTTTACTAGGTGCTGCTATTTATGCTTTTGGGCTGACTTATTTTGTAGTTCCCCATCATCTCTTTGAAGGAGGGGCGACAGGTATTACCCTCATCACCTTTTATCTTTTTAAAATCCCTGTTTCTCTCATGAACTTGCTGATTAATATTCCCCTTTTCATCCTAGCTTGGAAAATCTTTGGAGCCAAATCCCTCTATTCTAGTTTACTAGGAACCTTAGCTTTGTCCGCTTGGTTGGCTATTTTTGAGCGGATTCCCCTTCATATTGATCTGCAAGGTGATTTACTGATTACAGCCCTCATAGCTGGAATTCTATTGGGAATTGGGCTCGGGATTATCTTCAATGCTGGTGGGACAACTGGTGGAACTGATATTGTAGCTCGTATTCTCAATAAATACACTCATATATCCATGGGAAAACTACTCTTTATCTTAGATTTTTGTATTCTCATGCTTATTCTCCTAATCTTCAAGGATTTGAGATTGGTTTCCTACACGCTCTTATTTGATTTTATCGTTTCTCGTGTGATTGATTTGATTGGTGAAGGAGGCTATGCTGGTAAAGGTTTTATGATTATCACAAAACGTCCTGACCAACTTGCAAAGGCGATTAATGATGACCTAGGAAGAGGCGTTACTTTCATCTCAGGGCAAGGTTATTATAGTCAAGAAGATTTAAAAATCATTTACTGTATTGTCGGAAGAAATGAAATTGTGAAAATGAAGGAAATGATTCATCGAATCGATCCTCAAGCCTTTATCACGATCACAGAAGCCCACGAAATACTTGGAGAAGGATTTACCTTTGAAAAAGAATAAAAGAGGTCTTGTAGTGACCTCAAAAGTTAGACTAAATCTTCTATCTTTTGGGTTACAGACAACCTCTTTTTTTGTTTACTCAATTTCTTAAGACCAATTCCGAGCTACTTCTTCATCTGCCTTTAACTGGTCTACTAATTGGTCAACTGAGTCAAATTTGGTCATATCTCGAATGCGATCAAGCCAATAAACCATGACGGTTTCCCCATAAATATCTTGATTAAAATCAAAAATGTTGACTTCAAAACGTGCTTCTTCTCCATCAAAGGTCACATTTTTACCGACACTAGCCATAGCACGATATTTCTGTCTTTGAATCTCAACATCAACCACATAAACGCCATCTGCCGGCATATAAGTACGGTCTAAAAGCACCAAATTAGCCGTTGGATAACCAATCGTACGACCACGAGCGTTACCATGAACCACCATACCTCTTGATGGAAGAGGTGCCCCCAAAAGTTCTCCTGCTTCTTTCACATTTCCTTCTAAAATAGCTTGACGGATACGAGTTGAACTAATCTTTCCTTTCTCATCTTCTACAGGGGGGACAATGATAACTTCTCCATCAAAGTAATCCTTTAAGTCTTCTGCTGTTTTTTTGTCAGAACCAAATGTATAATCAAATCCTGCAACAATAATTTTGGCATTCATAGCCTTTATATAAGTTGCAAAAAATTCTTCTGCCGTGAGACTAGCAAATTGACTACTAAAATCAAGAAGATATAATTCTTCTACACCTTCACGCTTTAATTTCCTCTCACGTTCAGCAGGATTCAAAATATGTAAAAACAAATCAGGATGATAAGGCTCTAAAGCAATCTTTGGAGATTCATTAAAGGTCATAACTACGATAGGCAATAAATCCTTTCTCGCAGCCTTGTTGGCAACACGAAATAATTCTTGATGTCCCTTATGTATACCATCAAAATAGCCTAAAACAACGACTGAATCAGATGGTGTGCCAATATCTTTTTGGTTTTTTATAGGAATAGTAATAATCATAAAATAATTATATCATAGTGATAGCTATTTCTGAACCAGAAAATCTGAAATGTCCTTTTTTAACCTGAAGTGTAGCAGTTTAGAAGAATTTTGTTTTTGAAATCTTAATAAAGAACAAGAGATTGAATTAAAAATCTTAAAATCAGAAAAACGCATCATATCAGCTATCTAAAACTTGATACAATGCGTTTATTTAATTTAATATGAACCGATCTACTCAATTTTTCAAAATGAACATCCAGCAGCCTTTTCACTTTTTATTAATAAGTTCCTTCTTCACCTTGGCTAGTCAAAATAACAGGTCCATCTTTCGTAATCACGAATTGGTGTTCATATTGACAAGATAAACCACCGTCAATGGTCTTATGCGCCCAACCAGTCTTCATATCTGTATCAATTTCCCAGTCACCTGTATTGATCATTGGTTCAATGGTCAATACCATTCCTTCACGGAGGCGAAGCCCACGACCAGCAATACCATAGTTAGGAACCATTGGTTCTTCGTGCATGGTTGGACCAACACCATGACCAACCAAATCACGTACTACACCGTAACCACGACTTTCAGCGTATTCTTGAATCGCTGCACCAATATCACCGATACGATTTCCAACAACAGCTTGCTCGATTCCCTTGTACATGGCTTCTTTGGTTACATCCATCAATTTTTTCACTTCTTCGGACGGTGTACCAACAGCATAAGCCCAACAAGAGTCTGCTAGACCACCAGAGTAGCTCTGAGTGTATTTTTTCATTTGCTCCACATTGTTGAAGTTTAGTTTTGAGACATTCAGATCAGATTTAGCAATAGGACCTCCCAAAACCATATCAACCTTGAGCAAATCTCCATCTTTCAAGATATAGTGACGAGGAAAAGCGTGAGCTACTTCATCGTTAAGAGAGCAGCAGGTAGCATAAGGATAGTCCATCATAGCACCGTCAACACCAATCTGAAGCGGAAGGAAATTTTCTTCCTTACAACGACGGCGGACATACTCTTCAACTTCCCACATATCTACGCTAGGCTTAATCAAATCACGTAAGCCGATATGAATACTTGCTAGAAAATCCCCAGCCTTGTCCATAGCTTCGATTTCACGAGCTGATTTTAATGTTATCATTTTTTCTCCTAGTTTCTAATTAATTTTAACGGTCACATTTGCTTTTGAAACAATCTGGTGACCATGATAAATATCATAATCAATAATCGCTGACCGTCTAGTGTGATGAATAATTCGTGCTTGAATGCGCAGTATATCATCTATCTGAACAGCCTGTAAAAAGTAAATCAGCATCTGCTCAATAATGAGATTTCGACCACTATTAACAACTAAATCTTGGGTCATGTGGGTCAAAATTTCTGCCAATACACCATTAGCCAAAACACCGTTCTTCTCAAGCATAAAGGGTTCCACTGTAAGGACTACTTCATCATGATGATAAGAAAGTTTTTGTCCAATCTGCTCAGAAAAAGTAGGTAGAGCAGAAACTTGGGAACGACTCATCTTCTCCATGACATCTCGTCTAGTTACAACGCCAAGCAAGGTTTGATTATTTCGAATAACTGGTACCATTTCAAAGTCTTCGGCAATCATCCGTTGACTCACATTGGCAATGTTTGTCGATAATCCAACTAAAAATAGACTGCGGGACATGACCTTATCAATTGTGGTACTTGGTGACTTATCACCAGCGTCTCTCATGGTTACAACGCCCACAACAACCTGATGTTGATTGATAACCGGAAAACGACTACTACGATTCTTGCGTACCAAGTCCAAATAATCTTTAACAGTGTCGGTCTCTCTCAGAAAACCATATTCATGACTCGGACGGTACAGCTTCTCAACTGTCAAAATATCTGTTTTGATTTGAACATTTGACAAGGCTTTATTGATCATAGTCGCAACGGTGAAAGTGTCATGTTTGCTTCTTAAAACAGGAATTCCTTTTTGGTTAGCCAGTTTAATCACATCATCATGAACCTGAAATCCACCTGTAACCAGAACTGCATTTTCATTTTCCAGCGCTAATAATTGAATACGAGTCCGGTCTCCGACAATCAAGAGCCCCCCATCATGAAGGTAAGATAAGATATTTTGCTCAGTCATCGCACCGATTGAGAACTTACTAAATTCTCTCTCTAAACCTTCTTGACCAGCTAGAACCTCAGAAGAAGTCACTTCTGCAATTTCAGCAAAAGTTAATCTTTCTATAGCAACTTTCTGAGATTTAACACGGATAGTACCACTCCTTGGGCGAGTCTCTACAATTCCACGGTTTTCAGCTTCCTTGATAGCCCGATAGGCCGTTCCATCACTGACTCCCAGATGATTGGAAATGCTTCGAACACTGACCCTTTTACCAACAGGTAATTCTTCCAAATAACTTAGAATTTCTTGGTGTTTACTCATTAATTTCTCCCTTTACAAAGCGAAACTCAAGATAATCACGCATTTTCCTTGTATAGCGATCACTTCCTTTAAACTGACGAATCAATCGAAATCCAGCCTTAAGAGCAACCCGTTGGCTAGCTTCATTTTCAAGGTGAGTAATGATGGCTAATTGTTTTAAACCAAATTCTTCAAAAGCAAGCTGACAAAGTTTTTTAACAACTTCTGTCATAAAACCTTGACACCATGCATCTTTTCTCAAAAAATAACCAAGTTCTGCTTCTTTTTTAATTTCATCTATCTTTTCAAATTTAATTGAACCAATCATTTTTTCTGTTTTCTTGTCACAAATAGCCCATACTCCCAAAGGAGCCTTCATAAAATAATTGGCCAGTGCATATTGACTCTCTTCCAAACTAGCTTGACTTGGAAAAATGAATTGTAAATTTTCTGGATTTGAAGCTATCTCATGGAAGTCCTGACTATCACTAAAAAAGAAAGGACGCAAATACAAGCGATCCGTTTCAAAAAAAGAAAACATTGCTAATTTGGTCCAAATATTCATAAACACCTCTACGGTTTATTCTTCAACAAGTGTAATATCCGCTCCTAGATTACGTAATTTTTCAATAATATCTGAATAACCACGTAAGATGAACTCAATATTTGTAATTTCAGTTTTACCTTCAGCCATCAAACCAGCAATGACAAGTGCGGCCCCAGCCCTAAGATCAGTAGCTTTTACATTTGCTCCACGTAAACTACGTCCACCGGTATATAAAATATGGTCGTTTGTAGTCGTAATATCCGCGTCCATCTTTGCTAGTTCAAAAACATGGTTTACACGTTTTTCATAAATGGTATCAATAATAGTACCACGCCCTTCCGATGTTAACAAGAGAGGAGTAATTGGTTGTTGCAGGTCAGTAGCAAAACCAGGATAAGGAGCTGTCTTAATATTGATTGCTTTCAAATTAGACTGTTCCTCGACAAAAATGCTGTCTTCAGATACAGTCATTCGAACTCCCATTTCTTCCAACTTCGCAATGAAACCTTCTAAGTGCTCGTATAGTACATTATTAATACGAATTCCCTTACCAACTGCAGCAGCTAAAGAAATATATGTTCCAGCTTCAATACGATCTGGAATCACCTGATGACGCGTTCCGTGTAATCTGTCAACACCATCAATAATGATAATATTGGTTCCAGCACCACGGATATGAGCACCCATATTATTTAAGAGAGTGGCAACATCAATAATCTCAGGTTCACGGGCTGCATTTTCAATAATAGTACGCCCCTTTGCTTTAACAGCAGCAATCATCGTATTAATCGTCGCACCGACACTAACCGTATCCATGTAAATACTTGCACCATGGAGTCCTGAATCTTTAGCAGATAACTTCATGTTATCTCCCTCGTAGCTAACAGTAGCACCCATAGCTTCAAAAGCCTTAAGGTGTAAGTCAATCGGACGAGGCCCAAGGTCACATCCTCCAGGTAAGCCAACTGTGGCTTCACCAAAGCGACCTAAAAGACTTCCATAAAAATAATAGGATGCACGAAGACTGTTGATTTTCCCATAAGGCATTGGAATATTTTGAACACCTCTTGGATCAATCTCCAATACATCGTCATAACGCTTAACTGTAGCACCCATTAACTCCATGATTTCGACAAGACTAGCAACATCAGAAATATCAGGTACACAATCTAAAGTCACAACATCATCTGCCAAAATAATAGCTGGAATTAAAGCTACAACACTATTTTTTGCACCACTAATGGTAATCTCACCTTGCAGGGGCAAGCCACCATTGATAACAATTTTTCTCATTTTAAATTTTTAATACTCTTTCAAAATTTCTAAAAAGGTCCTACGTTAAAGTATACCATAAATTCAGCTTTTTTTCCATCATTTTCAATTATATTAGCTGAATCGTATTTGTATTAACTTACCTTTTTTAAAAAGTTATGCCCCTTTTTTGCCCCCTGAACAGAAAAAAGCCCTTCGGATCAAATCCGAGGGGCTTAAAACGTTGTTAAATCAACAGCCGAACTTTTGAATTTCAAGGTTCAGGATAAAATAGTTCACTGAACTATTTTATTTTTTAAGGTTGTAGAATGATTTCAATCCACGGTATTCAGCTACTTCACCAAGTTGGTCTTCGATACGAAGCAATTGGTTGTATTTAGCAATACGGTCTGTACGTGAAAGTGAACCAGTCTTGATTTGTCCTGCGTTTGTTGCAACTGCAATGTCAGCGATTGTTGAATCTTCAGTTTCACCTGAACGGTGTGATACAACGGCAGTGTAACCAGCTTCTTTAGCCATTTCGATAGCGTCGAATGTTTCAGTAAGAGTACCGATTTGGTTAACTTTGATAAGGATTGAGTTAGCTGCGCCTTCTGCGATACCTTTTTCAAGGTATGAAGTGTTTGTTACGAAGAAGTCGTCACCAACCAATTGAACTTTACCACCAAGACGTTCAGTAAGAGCTTTCCATCCGTCCCAGTCATTTTCATCCATACCATCTTCGATAGTGATGATTGGGTATTTGTTTACCAATTCTTCAAGGTAGTCGATTTGTTCTGCAGCAGTACGTACAGCAGCTCCTTCACCTTCAAATTTAGTGTAGTCGTAAACTTTACGTTCTTTATCGTAGAATTCTGATGAAGCACAGTCAAATCCGATAAATACGTCTTTACCTGGAACATATCCAGCAGCTTCGATAGCAGCAAGGATAGTTTCAACACCGTCTTCAGTTCCTTCGAAACGAGGAGCGAATCCACCTTCGTCACCTACGGCTGTTTCAAGACCACGAGATTTAAGGATTTTCTTAAGAGCGTGGAAGATTTCAGCACCCCAACGAAGAGCTTCTTTGAATGTAGGTGCACCAGCAGGTACGATCATGAACTCTTGGAAAGCGATTGGAGCATCTGAGTGAGAACCACCGTTGATGATGTTCATCATTGGAGTTGGAAGAACTTTAGTGTTGAATCCACCAAGGTAGCTGTAAAGTGGGATTTCAAGGTAATCAGCAGCAGCACGAGCTACAGCGATAGACACACCAAGGATTGCGTTAGCACCCAATTTACCTTTGTTAGGAGTACCGTCAAGTGCGATCATAGCACGGTCGATAGCTTGTTGGTCACGTACATCGTAGCCGATGATTGCTTCAGCAATGATGTTGTTTACGTTGTCAACAGCTTTTTGTGTACCAAGACCACCGTAACGAGATTTGTCACCGTCGCGAAGTTCAACTGCTTCGTGTTCACCAGTAGAAGCTCCTGATGGAACCATACCACGTCCGAAAGCACCTGATTCAGTGTAAACTTCTACTTCAAGTGTTGGGTTACCGCGTGAGTCTAGGACTTCGCGAGCGTAAACATCAGTAATAATTGACATTTTTTACTCTCCTTATGAGTTAAATTTTTTACACCTCTATAATACCTTAAAAGCCCTCATTTTTCAAGAAAAAACGTTATCTTTGTGCAAATTTTCCTTAACTTTATGAAGTAATCGCTTTCTTTTGTCTGTTTTATTCTAACTTTTATGATATACTGTTTTCATGACAGATTTATCAAAACAATTACTTGAAAAAGCTCATGGTGGGCCAAAAATAAATCCGGATGAGCAAAGACGTTATCTTGGTACTTTTGAAGAAAGAGTCCTTGGATATGCAGATATTGACACAGCAAATAGCCCTCAGTTAGAAAAAGGTTTTTTATCTATTTTAGAAAACCTTCAAGAAAAAGCAGAGCCACTATTTGTAAAGATTTCTCCAAATATCGAATTTGACAAGCAAGTTTTCTACTTAAAGGAAGCTAAAGAAACTGATAGTCAAGCTACCATTGTATCTGAAGAGCATGCTTCTTCTCCTTTCGGACTGATTATCCATAGCAATGCACCAGTACAAGTAGAAGAAAAGGATCTTCGACTTGCTTTTGCAAAACTTTGGGAAGATAAAAAGGAAGAACCAGCCAAAACATCCATCTGGAAGAAATGGTTTGGCTAAATCTTACGCATATTTAATAAATGCCCTATATTGGCAGCCGTGTGCTCCAAATAGAGACTGGCATTTTTCAAACTATCTTCTAGAGGTTCACTTTTCTCCAAAATTGAAAAAGCCGCTTGGATATTCTCAAATGGTAGGGAAGGTAAATCCTCAGCAATACTACCACAAATAGCAATGACAGGAACTCCGACAGGGGTTCTTTTTGCTACGCCTATCGGCGCTTTCCCAGCAAAGCTTTGACTGTCCAGTCTACCTTCGCCAACGATAACCAAATCAGCATCTGAAACATTCTTATCAAAGTTGATTAAGTCCAAGCAGGTATCAATTCCAGACACGATATTTGCCTGAGCAAAGGCACACAAACCGCCAGCAATTCCTCCACCAGCTCCTGCTCCTTTAATTTCTAATGTTGCAGGTGAAACTTTTTCATAAAAATCTTGGATTGCCTGATCTACGGCCTCAAACATAGTAGGATCTAGGCCTTTTTGTTTGCCAAAAGTGTAAGTCGCACCTTGAGGACCACATAAGGGACTCACGACATCTGCCAAAATACGAATTTGAACACCTTCAGGAATTTCATAGCGATTTTCTGTTGATACAGAAGCTAAGTTTAGTAAAGATTGACCGCATGCAGGCAAGACATTTCCATCCCTATCATAAAATTGATAGCCTAAACCAGTAGCAATCCCCAGTCCTCCATCATTACTGGCTGTGCCACCAACACCGATATAGATCTCTTTAATCCCTTTAACAATGAGGTGGCGAATCAACTCTCCAATACCACAAGTTTGGATTTGCAGTGGATTTCGTTTCTCTAGCGGAATTTTTCCAAGGCCAACCAAGTCGGCAACTTCAAATAGTGCCAGTTGACTTTTTTGAAAATAGCGCATTGCTTCTTTTTGTCCAAAAGGTCCTGTCACTTGGATCCATTTTTCTTCAAGGTCAAGAGAATGTCGAATGGAATCTACTGTACCTTCGCCACCATCACCAACAGGGCAGAGAAGACATTCTACATCTGCTATTGATTGTTGGAAGCCTCTTTTTATTGCTTCAGCCACCTGTTGAGCGGACAAGCTTTCCTTAAACGAATCTGGTGCAATTACAATCTTCATATTTTCCCTCATTCTAAACAGTCAATCAAAGGTAGAGCTTCTAAAAAATCCCTCTTGTCAACATGATGTTGTATTTCTTTTTTGAGTACCTCTTTGGCACAAAAAGCAATTCCCAGTCCTGCTGACTTCAACATTAATAGATCATTGGCCCCGTCACCGATTGCGACTGTTCTTTCTTTAGAAAGTTTTAGTTCCTCTCTCCATTGTTCTAGAGTCTCTTTTTTAACCTCTGGACTGATAATTTCTCCAATCAATTTTCCTGTTAGATGGCCGTCTTTATCTTCAAGTTGGTTGGCAGAGAAATAGGAAATACTAAGGAATTTTGCTAATCTCGCAACTATTGGTGTAAAGCCCCCAGACACCAGACCAACTAGGATTCCGTTCTTTTGGAGAATAGAGATAAATATCTGTGCATTTGGCGATAGATGAATAGAGTCGAAAGATTTATCAAATACAGAGACAGGAAGGCCTTCCAAGAAGGAAACTCTTTTTCTTAAACTACTTTCAAAGTTCAACTCTCCTCTCATTGCCCGACTTGTAATCTGCGAAATTTCTTCCTCACGACCTGCCTCTCTACCCAAAAGATCAATTACTTCTTCTAGGATTAAGGTTCCATCAACATCCATAACACACAATCCTTTTACTTGAGACATCACTCCTCCTCTCTAAATAGCCCAAAAATCGTATGAAATCATCATACGATTTTATCTATTAATTAACTAAACTATGGTACAAGTCAAGGTATGACTTGCAGGCTGTATCCCATGAGAAATCACACTCCATAGCTTGTTTTTGTAGACTTCTCCAAACATCAGGATGGTTTCTATACAAGTCCAAAGCTGTTTGGAAAGTCCAATTCAACCAGTAAGGAGATAGATTGTCAAAGCTAAAGCCAGTACCGCTTCCTTCAATTGGATTAAAGGCTTTAACGGTATCTCGCAACCCACCAACTTCATGGACCAATGGCAAGGTTCCGTAACGCATAGCCATCATTTGAGACAAACCACATGGTTCAAAACGACTTGGCATAAGGAAGAGGTCACAAGCAGCGTAGATTTCTTGAGCTAGTTTGACATCAAAAGTGATATTTGCTGATAGCTTGTCTGGGTAGATTTGAGCAAACCATGAGAAAGCTCCTTCAAAGGCTGGATCTCCAGTTCCCAAAAGAACAATCTGAATATCATTTTGCAAGATATGGTGCAAACTTTCCACCACCACATCAAAACCTTTTTGACGTGTCAAACGAGAAACAATTCCCACCAGTAGAACATCAGTCCTAACGGGTAAGCCAACTCTTTCTTGCAATTTTGCCTTATTCTGGGCCTTCCCAGACAAATCTTCCTGATTAAAATGATAGTCTAAAAGGGCATCCGTCTGAGGATTATAAAGGTCAGCATCAATCCCATTTACGATACCAGAGACCTTACCAGACTCCATTCGAAGAATCTGATCCAAGTTACATCCAAACTGACTAGTCATAATTTCATGAGCATAGCTAGGCGAAACGGTTGAAACACGATCCGCATAGAGAATACCAGCCTTCATCCAGTTCAGACAGTTATTCCAGCGAAGGGTACCATCAGCATAACGCTCAAAGCCAACTCCAAACAAATCCCATAACATTCCTTCTGAAAATTGTCCTTGGAATTCCAAATTATGAATGGTTAAAACAGTTTTAATGCCCTCATAGGCTTGAATCCAACGGTATTTTTCCTTCAACAAGAAAGGAATCATAGCTGTATGGTAGTCATGAACATGGAGAAGATCAGGAATAAAGTCAATCCTTTCCATAGCCTCAATGGCAGCTAGTTGGAAGAAAGCAAAGCGTTCTCCGTCATCAAAATCGCCGTAAACATGACCACGGAAGAAATAATATTGGTTGTCAATAAAGTAGAAGGTCACACCGTTTAAGACTGTTTTCTTAATCCCACAATACTGTCTGCGCCAACCAACACTCACCTCAAAATGAAGAACATCTTCAATCTGATTTCCAAATTTAGCCTCTACCATGTCATAGTAGGGTAAAATTACTGCAACTTCATGGCCCGCTTTTACCAGTGATTTAGGAAGAGCGCCAATGACGTCTCCCAAACCACCTGTTTTTGAAAAGGGCGCACCCTCAGCTGCTACAAATAAAATTTTCATGAATGAATATCCTCTGTTACTTTAGCACCTTTCTTAACGACGACTGGATGTTCTGCAGTTCCACGGATCACAACTCCATCCGCAACTTCAACACCCTTGTCCAAGATAGCATATTCTACCTGAGCACCTTCTCCAATAACAACACGAGGGAATAAGATGCTATCTTTAACCAAGCTATCCTTATGGACATGAATATTACGTGATAAAACAGAATTAGCCACTTGACCTTCAATGATACTACCAGAGGCAAACTGAGAAGTGCTTACCTTAGATGTATTAGCATAATAAGTTGGTTCTTCGTTTTTGACCTTTGTATAAATCTTTTGATTTGGTGAGAAGAGAGAGTAGAATTTTTGAGATTCAAGCATATCTTTATTAGCTTTGTAATAAGACTCTACAGAATGAATATTTGCCAGATAACCTGTGTACTCGTAGGCAAAAGCCCCTTCTTTTACCGCCAAATCCCGTAAAACATAACGCAATTTCTCTGGATGTTCTTTCTTAGCTTCTTCTTCTAAGCGTTCAATCAACCAAGGTGTATCGACGACAAAGATATCTGTGGACATATTGTAAACTTCATCTGATGATTTACTATCAAAGAGTTTATGAGAACGGACATGGTCTGTTTCATCCACTTCTAAGATTGCATTTACTTCTGAAATATCTTTTTTAGGTAGTTTTTTATAAACTACAGTGATTGGACCTTTTGTTGTAGTGTGTAGGTGGAATACTTGGTTCAGATCAATATTAATCAAAACATCACAGTTAAGTGACACTGTTTGGTTTGAGCCGGAACGTTTCAAATAAGTAAGAAGCTGTTGGTAGTATTCTTTTCCAACTGTACTACTTTCCACACGGGTATTGTAAATACCTAGATAGTAGTGGCTAAGAAGAGTTGACAATCCCCACTCACGACCAGAACGGATATGGTCAAAGACTGAACTGATATTGTCTTGTTGGAAAATACCAAAAATACTACGGACACCAGCATTAGCAAGACTTGAAAGCGGGAAGTCAATCAAACGATATTTACCACCAAATGGCAAACTAGCTACTGGACGGTGGTCGGTCAATGTTGACATATCATGAAAACCAACTGTGTTTCCTAAAATGGCAGAATATTTATCAATCTTCATCTGTTGCTACCCCCACTACTTCATCATATCCTACAACTTGTACTTCTTCTGTTCCATCAATTTCGACACCATCAGAAATAACTGCGCCTTCACCAATAATGGCACGTTTGATTTTAGCTCCCTGACCAACAATTGCACCACTCATGATAACTGAATCTACTACTTCTGCCCCTTCGCGAACTTGCGCACCTGTTGAGAGGATAGAATGTTTAACAGTTCCATCTACGAAACAGCCATCAACAACCAAGGAATCTTCCACGTGAGCATTTGCCCCGAGGAAGTTTGGTGGTGAAATTAAGTTTCTTGAGTAAATCTTCCATTGACGGTTACGGCTATCCAAGGCATTTTCTGGTGAAATATATTCCATGTTAGCTTCCCAAAGCGATTCAATCGTACCAACGTCTTTCCAGTAACCATTAAATTCATAGGCATAGACACTTTCACCTGACTCAAGGTAATTTGGAATGACATTCTTACCAAAGTCTGACATATCGACATTGCTCTTTTCAGCAGCAACAAGCATATTGCGGAGACGTTGCCAATCAAAGATATAGATCCCCATAGAAGCTTTGGTCGATTTAGGTTGAGCTGGTTTTTCTTCAAATTCAACAATGCGGTTATTGGCATCTGTGTTCATGATACCAAAACGGCTAGCTTCTTTAAGAGGAACATCAAGAACTGCGACTGTCAAACTAGCATTATTATCTTTGTGAGACTGGAGCATATCATCATAGTCCATTTTATAGATGTGGTCCCCAGATAGAATCAAGACATACTCAGGGTTGACACTGTCGATATAGTCGATATTTTGGTAAATAGCGTGGCTAGTCCCCTCAAACCAACGATTTCCTTCACTTGCAGAATAAGGTTGAAGAATAGAGACACCAGAATTGATACCATCTAGTCCCCAGCTTGAACCATTCCCGATATGGTTGTTGAGAGCAAGTGGTTGGTACTGGGTAATGACTCCAACATTGTTGATGCCTGAGTTGGCACAGTTTGAAAGAGCAAAGTCAATGATACGGTAGAGCCCACCAAATTGCACAGCTGGTTTTGCAATGCTTTGAGTGAGTTTACCGAGACGAGTTCCTTGCCCACCAGCAAGAATCAAAGCTAACATTTCATTCTTCATTTTCTACTCCTTTTTGGTTTTTACTTGTGACGGTTTTAGTAGGTTTCAAGCGACGTTTGATTTTCCAAACACTTGCTCCCATAGCCGGTAGGGTAAAGGTCAAGGTCTGCTCATAATCTTTCCATAGCCCTTCTTGCGTTTGCACAGTTTGATTATGTTCTTTCCAAACGCCTCCCCACTCTTCTAACTCAGTATTCCAGACCTCTTCGTAAATCCCTGCAACAGGAAGTCCGATTGTAAAATCTTTTCGTTCAACAGGTGCCATG
Source organism: Streptococcus mitis (assembly GCF_946190065.1). Classification (GTDB taxonomy): domain Bacteria; phylum Bacillota; class Bacilli; order Lactobacillales; family Streptococcaceae; genus Streptococcus; species Streptococcus mitis_DE. Next base: position 69,215 of record NZ_CAMHZD010000001.1, on the reverse strand, counting down.
TTAAAGATACAGACTAACATATCATCCTTCTTACCCTTACGGATGAAGGAAAGAACACTCTGGTCTCTATTATCCGCATCGATGATTTCAATACCATCATAGCTGTTATCAATTTCCCACAGACAGCGGTGGTCTTTGTAGAACTTGTTTAGCTGAGATGTAAAATACTTCATCTTCACATTCATTGGGTCTTCTAGGTTAGACCATTCCAACTGTTCTTCAGATTTCCATTCTAGGAATTGGCCGTATTCGCTACCCATGAAAAGCAATTTCTTACCAGGGTGACAAATTTGGTAAGTGTAGAGATTACGCAAGCCTGCGAATTGATTATAACGATCTCCCCACATCTTGTGCATCATACTCTTCTTGCCATGAACCACTTCATCGTGTGAGAATGGTAAGAGATAGTTCTCCTTGAAGACATACATAAAGCTGAAAGTCACTAGGTTAAAGTCATATTTACGATAAATCGGATCTTCTTCGTAGAATCGGAGGATGTCATTCATCCAACCCATATTCCATTTGTAGTCAAATCCTAGACCATCTGAATCCTTAGTGTCAGTAATCTGAGTAGCTGATGAACTTTCCTCAGCTATCATCATCACGTCTGGATGAACTAGTTTAATCACATTATTCAAGCGTTGAAGGAAATAATATCCTTCATAGTTGAGATTGCCACCATCTTTATTAGGTGTCCATGGAGCATCATCGTAGTCAAGATAGAGCATGTTGCTAACTGCATCCACGCGAATACCGTCCAAATGGTAAAAGTCAATCCAAAACTTAATACTAGAAATCAAGAAAGACTGGACTTCATTCTTTCCAAGGTCAAAATTGAGAGCTCCCCAACCGTAGTTATGAGCCTTATTATGGTCTTGGTATTCAAAAGTCGGTGTTCCATCATAATAAGCCAAGGCATCATCATTAATAGTAAAGTGACCAGGTACCCAGTCTACGATAACGCCTATATTGTTTAAGTGACATTCCTCAACAAAATCTTGAAACTCTTCAGGACGACCATAGGCATGCTCTAAAGCAAAGTAACCCATAAGCTGATAGCCCCAACTCAAACCTAGTGGGTGAGACATCAGGGGCATAAACTCAATGTGAGTATAATTCATCTCAACCAAGTAAGGAATGAGTTCATCTTTCAATTGAGCAAAACTATAGGGGCTGCCATCAGGATTCCTCTTCCAAGAGCCAGCATGAGCCTCGTAAATATTGACAGGACGCTCTTCAAAGCTCAAACGTTTTCTACGAGCTAGCCAGAGACCGTCCTTCCATTTCTTTTCTGGAATATCTGTTAAAATAGCACCAGTCCCAGGTCGTGCCTCATATCGTACAGCCAAAGGGTCAATCTTCATCAGCTGATGACCATTTGAACGTGTGATATGGTACTTATAAATTTGGCCTTCTTGAGCAAGACTGGTAAAGACTTCCCAGACTCCAAATTCATTCCGTTCCATCGGAATTTGATGTTCAACCCAATTGGTGAAATCCCCTACCAAGTGAACAGCCTGAGCATTAGGCGCCCACACACGAAAAGTATAGCCATACTCTCCATTTTTTTCTTCCCTATGAGCTCCCAGATAGTGCTGGAGGTGAAAATTTTCACCTGTCATAAAGGTTTTTAAAGCATTATTCTTATCCATACACCCTCCTATTTCTGTAAGCGTTTTCTATAGATTTATTATACTACCTTTTTAGGGAAGATTCAAGTAAATTACGGAATTTGCAAAAAAATCTTTTGAAAGTCTTCAACAAATTCACTGATGTGTTCACTTGTAAATCAAGAAATTTTCAGAAACGCTTTGAAAACGAATTGTTTTTTTATAATACTATCATAAAGTTCGTTATTTAGCTAACAAAAATATAATTTTAAGTAAAAAAATAAATCAGGAAACGAATCTCCTGATTTTATTAACAGATAAAGCACCATAAATGAATTTAAATTGTAAATCTATTCTACAAAACTTTAAAGACGCTGGCACTGACGCCACCAACCATGTCTTTATCACTTAAATGGCTATTGGTCACTAATAGTTCTAGATTTCCAGCATTTTCAAACTGGAAGTCTTGCCCTTTAGCATTAAATACAACCAGTAAATGGTCTTCCCCTTGAATCTCATAGACAATCAAACCACTATGTTCATTTGCTGAATGAACAAAAACATGATGGTAAATTTCATCATAAGTTGGGTAAGAAAAGGCACTGCTTTCTGTCTTCAATCGAATCATCTGACGGATAAATGCAATACTATCTTGACGCTCATTAATCAAGTCCCAGTTCACTTGGTTCACACTGTCTGGAGCATTATAGCTATTCATAGCACGTTCTCTATCATCATGGGTCAGTTCACCATTTTCACCAGTCGCAACCAGTTTGGTACGACCAAATTCTTGACCGATTTCCATAAAGGCCATCCCTTGCATGAGTAGGTTCATAGCTGTGGCTGTCTCAACCTTGCGCATGATTTGCTCTGAACTTTGGTCTGGATGTAGGGTTGCCAACAAATCGTGAAGATTGTAATTGTCATGGGCCTCTACATAGTTAAGCACTTGATTTGGATGTGTATAGGTTCCTAATTCACGACTTCCTAGGATTGCTTTGGCTAGAATTGGCTCTGTCGCAGCACCACTAACAAAACCTGACTTGATAGCACCATAAACTTCTCCACCTTTTACAGCATCACGCTGATTGTCATTAAAGAAACCAATATTTGGCATCTGGTAGGCATTGTCTTTCTTGGCCTTATCATAAGGCGCAAGACCTGTTCCCATATCCCATCCTTCTCCATAAAGGATAATGTTAGGGTCGATTTCATCCAAGCTCTGACGAATCATCTGCATGGTCTTGACATCATGAATCCCCATTAAGTCAAAACGGAAGCCGTCAATATTGTATTCCTGCACCCAGTATAGAAGAGAATCAATCATATACTTGCGGAACATTTCATGTTCGCTGGCAGTTTCATTTCCAACACCCGTTCCATTCTGGAAGGTACCGTCTGGATTCATACGATAATAGTAATCAGGGACTGTTGTTTGGAAAGGTGCATCAACAACTGAGAAGGTATGGTTATAGACCACATCCATAATAACACCAATTCCCGCATCGTGGTAAGCTTGAACCATGGTCTTCAAATCGCGAATAACCTGAGCTGGATCATTTGGATTAGTAGAAAGGCTCGTCTCTGGTGCGTTATAGTTTTGTGGATCATACCCCCAGTTATAGGTTACTTTCCCGTCCTCATCATATTCTTTATGACGGTCTGCAATTGGTTGCAATTGAACATAATTGTAGCCTATCTTCTTGATGTAATCAAAAGCAGTTGACTGACCGTACTGGTTAACCGTTCCAGTCTGAGCAGCACCCAAGAAAGTTCCTCTAAGATGTTCATCTACACCCGAGGTCGGTGATTTGGTCAAATCACGAATGTGCATTTCACAAATAACTGCCTTACATGGATTTGCCAAGCGCCAAGTAGCATCAGAACCATGCTTAACCTCGAAGTTTGCAACTTGCTTCTCTTCATGACTCAGAATAGCTGAACGTTTGCCATCAGGACTGGTCGCGATGGTATAAGGATCGCGTGTCAGTGTTTGGTGGTGAGGGAATTGGACCTGATACTGATAAGTTTTTCCAGTCAAATCTTCCTCAACATCCAAACTCCAGACACCGATTGTATTGTCCTTATGATTATAGGAATAGCTATTGCCTCTCTCCATCTCAAATGTCTTCCAAACAGGAGCATCATTAGCGGCTGATTCATAAACGACAACCTGCACTTCTGTCGCTGTTGGAGCCCAGAGAGCAAAATGAGCTTGATTATCCTCTACATGGCACCCCAATTCCCCTTGGTAACCCCAATGATGGTCAAAACTGGCACTGTTAATAGCCTTATCAAAGGCAAAAGGATTTTGATTTTTATAGAAAGGACTTGCAATAGCAGGATTTTCAGAATAATAAATCCTATCATCCCCTTCCAAAATCCAGACCTCTGTTAAAAGAGGATAGTGATTAAAACGGATAGCATATTCCTTACTGGTTTGACCTGTATGAACCACAAAATTCAAGCTTTCTAGGGCATAAGCACTTGGGTGTTCAAAACTAAATAAGGCACCAAAATAATCTTCTTTGTAGGTCAGCAAATCAATTCGCTGGTCCTGACTTTTTACAAAAGAGCAAGTGTCATATTCTCCATTCTTGCGATGGTAATGAATGCGCATAGGGTAGTTATACATTGTTTATTTTTCCTTTTTACTTCTATTTTCTTTCTATTTCACTAATAATTTTTTGTCAATCTCGTCTCAATTAATAAACATAGTCATATTATCTAAACTCTGTTTTTAAACGATCATTACAAACTTTCTAGCCAAGCTTCATCTCGAACTTCGATACCAAGTTCTTGTGCTTTTTGCAGTTTGCTTCCAGCATCTGCTCCTGCAACGACGAGGTCGGTCTTTTTAGAAACACTGCCTGTTACCTTGGCACCCAGATTTTCTAGTTTGCTTTTAGCTTCTGAGCGCTTGAGCCGTTCCAATTTTCCAGTCAATACAACGGTCAAACCTGACAAGGCTGCGTCTGCTGCTACAGTCTGACCTTTATAGGTCAAATTGACCCCAGCTTCTCTCAATTCTCTGAGGAGAATTTCAAATCCATCTGTAGCAAAGTAAGTCTGAAGACTCTTGGCAATCACACCACCCAGACTCTCAATACTAGCCACTTCCTCTGGATCTGCCTGGGCCAGATTTTCAATCGAGTGAAAATGTTGAAGTAACAGCTGACTGGCCTTGCTTCCGACATGGCGAATCCCTAGTCCAAACAAGAGCTTTTCAGCAGAATTTTCCTTTGAATCTTGGATGGCCTGATAAAGTTTACCAGCGGACTTTTCCTTAACCCCCTCTAAAAGGAGGAAATCTTCTTCTTTCAAACGATAAATATCTGACACATCCTTGACTAAATTAGCAGCAAAGAGCTTCTCAACAATAGATGGACCAAGGCCTGTAATATTCATAGCATCACGAGAAGCAAAGTGAATCAAACCTTCCATGATTTGGGCAGGGCAACGCGGATTGATACAACGAAGGGCCACTTCATCTTCAAAGTGCAACAAGTCAGAACCACAACTTGGGCAGTTTGTAGGGATATCTAGTTTCTCTTCAGAAACCCGTTTGGACTCTACCACACGTAAAACGGCAGGGATGATGTCCCCAGCCTTATAAACGATAACCGTATCGTCTTTTCGGATATCTTTTTCAGCAATATAGTCCACATTGTGTAGGGTCGCACGGCTAACAGTTGTACCAGCAAGCTGAACAGGAGTCAGGTTGGCAGTTGGGGTCACAACACCAGTACGCCCCACAGTCCAGTCAACTGATAGAAGCTGAGCTTCTTTTTCCTCAGCAGGAAACTTGTAGGCTACAGCCCACTTTGGAGCCTTAACGGTAAAGCCAAGTTCTTCTTGACCTGCTAGGTCATTGACCTTAATCACCACCCCATCGATATCATAAGGCAGATTGTCCCGTTCCTGTCCTACTTCTTGGATAAAATCCCAAATCTCATCCATGCTTTCAGCCAGAATTCGCTTAGGATTAACCACAAAACCTAGTTGTTCTAGGTGCTTCAAAACCTTTTCTTGGCTATCACGAGTTGACGGACTGGCTTCTTGATAGAGGAAAGTGGCAAGGTTACGCTTGGCTACTACTGCTGTATCCAGCTGACGCAGAGTTCCTGCTGCCGCATTACGAGGATTGGCAAATTCAGACTCTCCATTTTCTTGGCGAGCTTGGTTAACCTGGTCAAAAGAAGCGCGTGGCATGTAACATTCCCCACGAACTGTGATATCTAGTTCTTCTGGCAAGGTCAAAGGAATGTCCTTAACACGCTTGAGGTTTTCTGTGATGTTCTCCCCAACAGAACCATCTCCACGCGTTGCCCCAACAACGAAAATCCCCTTTTCATAAGTCAGCGAGATAGATAAGCCATCGATTTTCAGCTCACAAATATAGGTCGGATGAGCCACTTCCTTACGAACACGCGCATCAAAAGCTTCAAGCTCCTCACGTGAAAAAGCATCCTGCAAACTATAAAGAGGATACTGATGACTGTATTTTTCAAAACCATCTAAAACCTTGCCACCGACACGATGGGTAGGACTGTCTGCTAGCACTTGATCTGGATAGGCAGTTTCTAACTCAACCAACTCTCGGTAAAGGCGGTCGTACTCACTGTCTGAAACCGACGGATTATCGCTGGTATAATACTCAGTCGCATAGCGATTGAGCAAGGCGACTAACTCATTCATTCTTTTATTCATAAAACCATTTTACCATAAATTAAGCCCTCCTCACAATGGAGAAGGGCAGAAAACTTAGAAATCTTACACCTGCTCTGATAATTCTTCCCATTCAAGCATGGCTTCTTCCTGACGATGGCTGATTTTGTCCAGCTCAGCCTGCAATTCCATGAGTTCGTCGGCATCGTTTGTTTCCAACATTTGTTCAGAAATGGCTTGGCTTTGACTTTCTAGCTCTTCAATTTCAGCTTCTAGACTTTCGATTTGTCGCATGAGTTTGCGAACTTCTTTTTGACTTTCTTTCTGGGCCTGATAGTCATTGACTGGACTTGATTCTTTTACTTGATTGTGAGTTGAATCTTCCTCAGCCTGAGTCATTTCTACTTCTGCTTTCTTCTCAACATAGTAGTCGTAATCTCCCAAGTAAAGAGTCGAACCCTTCTCAGACAATTCCAAAACATGAGTTGCCACACGATTGATAAAGTAACGGTCATGACTGACGAATAGAAGAGTTCCATCAAAGTCAATCAAGGCATTTTCTAGCACTTCCTTGCTATCAATATCCAAGTGGTTGGTTGGCTCATCCAGAATCAAGAAGTTATTGTTTTCCATAGACAATTTAGCCAAAAGCAAACGAGCTTTCTCGCCACCTGACAGCATGCCGACTGATTTTTTAACATCATCACCAGAGAAAAGGAAGGCACCTAGACGGTTACGGATTTCAACTTCTGGTGTCAGTTTAAAATCATTCCAGAGCTCATCTAATACAGTATTACTTGGTGTCAGCTTACTTTGGGTTTGGTCATAGTAACCCACCTCAACATTAGCCCCAAATCGCTTTTCTCCCTTGATAAACGGAATCTGGTTCACTATAGACTTAATAAAGGTTGACTTGCCAATACCATTGGGACCAACAATAGCGACAGCATTCATCTTACGAAGGTCTAGGTTGATAGGCTCTGACAGTACTTCCCCATCATAGCCAATAGCCGCATTTTCAACAGTCAAAACAACATTGCCCGACGTTTTTTCAGACTGGAAGGTCATGTTGGCTGCTTTTTTACCAGCTTCAGGCTTGTCCAGACGTTCCATTTTTTCCAGTTGTTTACGACGAGATTGGGCACGTTTGGTCGTTGAAGCTCGGACTAGATTGCGATTGACAAAGTCTTCCAGAGCAGCGATTTCCTTTTGTTGCTTTTCATAGTTTTTTGCTTCAGTAGCTAGCTTCTGCTCTTTCAACTCAACAAAACGAGAGTAATTCCCCACATAGCGATCCAAAGAATGCTTGGTCAAATCCAGCGTAATCGTCGCAACCTTATCCAAGAAATAACGGTCGTGGCTGACAATAATAAGGGCACCGCTATAGTTTACCAAGTAATTCTCTAGCCAGGCAATCGTTTCAATATCCAAGTGGTTGGTTGGCTCGTCCAAGACCAAGAGGTTTGGCTTTTCAAGTAGCATTTTGGCTAGAGCCAAACGAGTATTTTGACCACCAGAAAGCTCAGCAATTTTCATATGCCACATAGACTCGTCAAACTTGAATCCATTTAAAATCGCTCGGATATCAGCTTCATAGGTAAAGCCACCTGCTTGGCGAAAATTCTCAGATAAGCGGTCGTAATCTGACATCAGTTTCTCTAAATCTTCACCAAACTTTTCACCCATCTCCAATTCCATCTGACGAAGTTGGTTCTCATTCCGACGTAAGTCATCAAAGACATGAAGCATCTCATCGTAGATGGTATTTTCAGACTCAAAACGACTATCTTGGGCTAGGTAAGATAGAGAAATATCTTTTTTCTTATTGATTTCACCACTAGTTAGCTCCTCTTCTCCAACCAAAATCTTCAAAAGAGTAGACTTACCTGCACCATTTTTCCCAACAAGAGCAATCCGATCTCGTTCATCAACCTGCAAGTTGATATTATCAAAAAGAACCTCTCCAGCAAAAGAACGTTCAATTTTATTAGCTTGTAAAATAATCATACAAGTAGTATAGCATGTTTCCCTAAGGCATTCAAGACTTGATAAACCGGCATATGTCACCACTATTCTGAAAATTATGCTAAGGTTTTACTAAAATGCTAAAAAATGCTATAATGTGAACGGTTAAAACAATTTACAAAAGGAGAATTTTAATGTCTTACCAAGAAAATTACCAAAAATGGGTTGATTTTGCGGAGCTTCCTGACTACCTTCGTCAAGATTTGGAAAATATGGACGAAAAAATAAAGGAAGATGCCTTCTATACAAATCTTGAATTTGGTACTGCAGGTATGCGTGGCTTGATTGGTGCTGGTACAAACCGCATCAACATCTACGTTGTTCGCCAAGCTACTGAAGGTTTGGCTCGTTTGATTGAGTCAAAAGGTGGAAACGAAAAAGAACGTGGTGTCGCAATCGCCTACGATAGCCGTCACTTCTCACCAGAGTTTGCCTTTGAATCTGCGGCAGTTCTTGCTAAACACGGCATCAAATCTTATGTATTTGAAAGCCTTCGTCCAACTCCAGAACTATCATTTGCAGTTCGTCACCTCAACTGTTTCGCGGGTATCATGGTCACAGCCAGCCACAACCCTGCACCATTTAACGGTTACAAGGTTTACGGTGAAGACGGTGGACAAATGCCCCCACACGACGCAGACGCTTTGACTACTTATATCCGTGCAATCGAAAATCCATTTGCGGTAGAAGTTGCTGATGTGGAAGCTGAAAAAGCTTCTGGCTTGATTGAAGTTATCGGCGAAGCTGTTGACGTAGAATACCTTAAAGAGGTTAAGGACGTAAACATCAACCCAGCCTTGATTGAAGAATTCGGTAAAGACATGAAGATTGTCTACACACCACTTCATGGTACTGGTGAAATGTTGGCTCGTCGTGCTCTTGCCCAAGCAGGATTTGACTCTGTTCAAGTCGTTGAAGCGCAAGCAACTGCTGACCCAGACTTCTCAACTGTAAAATCGCCAAACCCAGAAAGCCAAGCAGCCTTTGCACTTGCTGAAGAACTTGGTCGTCAAGTTGGTGCAGACGTTCTTGTCGCAACTGACCCTGATGCTGACCGTGTTGGTGTTGAAGTTCTTCAAAAAGATGGTAGCTACCTCAACCTTTCAGGTAACCAAATCGGTGCCATCATGGCTAAATACATCTTGGAAGCCCACAAAAACGCTGGAACTCTTCCTGAAAATGCAGCCCTCTGCAAATCTATCGTATCAACTGACTTGGTAACGAAGATTGCTGAAAGCTACGGCGCAACTATGTTCAACGTTTTGACAGGTTTCAAATTTATCGCTGAAAAAATCCAAGAATTCGAAGAAAAACACAATCACACATACATGATGGGATTTGAAGAAAGCTTCGGTTACTTGATTAAACCTTTCGTACGTGATAAAGACGCTATTCAAGCCGTTCTTGTCGTTGCTGAACTTGCTGCCTACTACCGTTCTCGTGGTTTGACACTTGCTGACGGTATCGAAGAAATCTACAAAGAATACGGCTACTACGCAGAAAAAACTATCTCTGTTACCCTTTCAGGTGTTGATGGTGCTGAACAAATCAAAGCGATTATGGCTAAATTCCGTAACAACGCTCCAAAAGAATGGAATGCAACAGCTATCACTGTAGTAGAAGACTTCAAGGCTCAAACTGCCACTGCTGCTGACGGTACTGTTACAAATTTGACAACTCCTCCAAGTGATGTTTTGAAATACACACTTGCTGACGGTTCATGGATTGCTGTTCGCCCTTCAGGTACAGAACCAAAAATCAAGTTCTACATTGCAGTTGTAGGTGAAACCAACGAAGAATCACAAGCTAAAATCGCTAACATCGAAGCAGAAATCAATGCTTTTGTAAAATAAAGCCCTATAAAAGATGAGACCAACCAATCTCATCTTTTTTTCGTATCAAATCTAAGCAATTTTAGAAACTTTATGGCATACTAGACTTATCAATGAAAGCGAGGTAATCTCATGGAACAATTTTTAGATAATATCAAAGACCTTGAAGTCACTACAGTAGCACGTGCGGAAGAAGCTCTTGATAAAAAAGAAACTGCAACCTTCTTTATCGGTCGCAAAACTTGCCCTTACTGCCGTAAATTTGCTGGTACCTTGGCAGGTGTCGTAGCTGACACTAAAGCTCACATCTACTTCATCAACAGTGAAGAACCAAGCCAACTCAATGAGTTGCAAGCATTCCGCTCACGCTACGGAATCCCAACTGTACCAGGATTTGTTCACATTGCGGATGGACAAATCAATGTCCGTTGCGACTCTTCAATGTCAGCACAAGAAATCAAAGATTTCGCTGGATTGTAAAAAAGCCACTCATCGAGTGGTTTTTAAATGGTCAAAATTACGTTTTTTCAAGCAAATCTTGTATCATCCGATGCAGTTCTTCGATTTTCTCAGATTGTTTCTCTATTAATATTCTTTGGCCCGATAATTCGTCTTGGAGTTTATCAAGTTTTATCTGTTCATCTGGATTATCTTTTACAAAAAAGTTCGTCAAGGCACTTGTTAACATTCCTATTGTACTAATCCCTACCAACATTAATAAAAAAGCTAGCCATTTCCCAAAAAGGGAAACTGGAACAATATCACCATAACCAACAGTGGTTACTGTCACAAGAGCCCACCAAAGACTATCTGAGAAAGATTTTTCTTCAACTACAGATAAAATTGAACTTCCTACTAGAACAATAAAAATATTAACATACAAGATATAAATCAGGCCATTTGTCCGTAAGAATCTACTAATTTTTCTTTCTAATTTACCTGTAAGTCCAATTATTCTAAGTAAACGAGTCAGTTTCAGTAATTTTGTCAGCCTTGCTAAGCGGAAGATACGCCCTAATCGCAATACTGTAAAAATAGCATTTAAAGGAAGGATAGCTAACAAGTCAAAGATATTTTCAAGTATAAACCTCCATTTTGCTTTACTTGAAAAGAACCGCCAACCATAATCTACCACAAACACAAACCAAAGTAGCAAGTCAATAATACTGTATGGAGGACTGTCTAAATCAATCATCTCAGCAAATCCAAGTAATACCAGAATATACTCAACTTTAATTCAATAAATATCTCTCCGATGACCAACTTCTAAAGTAGCAATGACTAATTCATCATCTACAATTTGTACGATAACTCGATAATTACCAATTCTATAGCGCCATTGACCAACGCGATTACCAACCAAAGCCTTTCCGTGTCGTCTTGGGTCTTCCAAAACATTGGTTTGTAAATAGTTTGTAATTATCTTCTGCGTATAACGATCCAATTTTTTCAATTGCTTGATGAAACGTCTTGTTGGAACTAATTTATACAAATTATTCATCCTCCAAGCCTAAATCATGCATCATTTCTTCCCAAGTAATGGGTTCAACTCCTTTTTCCAAGTCTTCTAAATACTCTTGATAGGCTAAATCTGCCACACGAGCATCGTATTCATCTTCTAGAGCTTCAAGAGTTTTGGTGCGGATAAGTTCCGACAGGGAAACCCCTTCAAACTTAGCCATTGCTTTCATAAATGTTTTATCAGCTTCAGAAACTTTTAATGTAATAGTAGTCATCTTTTGCACTCCCTTTTTTAATAGTAACACCATTGTATTACTTTTTAGGTGTTCAGTCAATATAAAAAGAACACCTTCTTAGCGTTCTTTCTATATATCTGTCAATGGTGTTGCGGTATCTGGTGAGGTATCATATACCTTAAAGTCTATCCCAACTCCAAGATCAGCTTGAGCCAACTGATTTACCATGGTCATATGAGCCAGTTCCTTGATATTGTTCTCCTTAGATAAATGACCAAGGTAGATTTTCTTAGTGCGGTTTCCCAAGGTACGAATCATAGCTTCAGCACCGTCCTCGTTAGAAAGGTGACCCAGATCCGATAGTATTCGTTGTTTGAGTCGCCAAGCGTAAGAACCTGCTCGCAAAATCTCTACATCATGGTTGGACTCGATAAGATAGCCATCTGCATTCTCGACAATTCCTGCCATACGGTCACTAACATAACCTGTATCTGTCAAAAGGACAAAACTCTTGTCATCCTTCATAAAGCGATAGAACTGCGGTGCGACTGCATCATGACTTACACCAAAACTCTCGATGTCGATATCTCCAAAGGTTTTTGTTTTGCCCATTTCAAAGATATGCTTTTGCGAAGAATCCACCTTGCCAAGATACTTGCTATTTTCCATAGCCTGCCAGGTCTTTTCATTGGCGTAAAGATCCATACCATACTTGCGAGCCAACACACCGACTCCATGGATATGGTCTGAATGCTCATGGGTAATCAAAATGGCATCCAAGTCTTCTGGCTTGCGATTTATTTCAGCAAGTAGGCTGGTGATTTTCTTACCAGATAAGCCTGCATCCACTAAAAGTTTCTTTTTTGGCGTTTCCAGATAAAAGGAATTTCCACTGGAACCCGACGCTAAAATACTGTATTTAAAGCCTGTTTCACTCATTCTGGTCTTCTATTTCTTCCTCCCATACTTCTTCCTTCACTGCATCCTTATCATAAGGGAGCACAATGGTAAAGGTTGATCCCTTACCATATATACTCTTGGCCCAAATAAAACCATTATGTTGTTTGATAATTTCTTTAGCGATAGACAGTCCTAGCCCTGTTCCACCTTGAGCACGGCTTCTAGCACGATCCACACGGTAGAAACGGTCAAAGATACGTGGCAAATCCTGCTTAGGAATACCCAATCCTTGGTCTGAGATGGATAAAATCATCTGATCATCAGTCGTCTTCATGGTCACTGTGATTTTTCCACCATCTGGAGAATATTTAATGGCATTGTTGAGAATATTATCAATCACCTGCGTCATCTTGTCTGTATCAATTTCAATCCAGACAGACGTAATCGGATAATCTCTAACCAATTCATATTTCTTTTCTTCGTCTGATCCCCTCATCTTATCAAAGCGGTTAAGAATAAAGGTAATAAAGGCTGTGAAGTTAATCAGTTCCACATCTAGGTGACTAGTTGCATTATCAATTCGAGAAAGATGGAGAAGGTCTGTCACCATCCGCATCATACGGTTGGTTTCGTCTAGAGACACCTTGATAAAGTCTGGTGCAACAGGTTCTGACAAGGCTCCCTCATCCAAGGCTTCAAGATAGGATTTTACACTAGTCAGAGGCGTCCGTAACTCATGACTAACGTTGGAAACAAAGAGTCTTCGTTCGCGTTCTTCCTTCTCCTGCTCCGTCGTATCATGCAAAACAGCTACCAAACCTGAGATAAATCCAGACTCACGACGCACCAAGGCGAAGCGTACACGAAGGCTCAGATACTCACCATTGGCATCCTGAGAATCAATCATGAGTTCAGGAACTTGGGTAATCAAATCACGAAGTTCATACTCATCTTCAATCTTAAGTAATTCTAGAATACTTTTATTGAGAACATCTTCCTTCTGAACACCTAGCTGTTTCTTAGCCATGTCATTAATCATAGTAATCTTACCACGACGATTGGTCGCGAGGACTCCATCTGTCATGTAAGAGAGGATACTGTGCAATCGTTTACTCTCTTGTTCCAGATTTTCTTGGGTCAAACGGATTACTTCTGATAAATCATTGAGATTATTGGTAATATTAGTGATTTCAGAGCTTCCCTGCATATCCAATACCTGAGAATAATCTCCTGCAATCAAGTCTTTAACTTTTTGATTAATTTGCTTCAACCGAATATTATCTCGCCGATTTTCTAGCAAAAGCAAGGTAACAATCAAGATAAAACCCAATAAAATTAAAATGAAGATAAAATCACTAGTAAGAATATTTTTTCTAATCAATTCAATCATTATTTCTCATATAATAACCAACACCACGACGTGTTAGGATATACTCTGGACGACTAGGTGTATCTTCAATCTTCTCACGCAAACGTCTGATAGTTACGTCAACAGTCCGAACATCTCCGAAATAATCATACCCCCAGACCGTTTCAAGCAAGTGTTCACGGGTAATCACTTGACCAATATGAGAAGCCAAGTGGTACAAAAGTTCAAATTCACGGTGGGTCAAGTCTAGTTCTTCACCATATTTTTTAGCCACATAGGCATCTGGTACAATCTCCAAGTCCCCAATTTGCAAAGGTTGGGTTTTCTTTTCATCTGACTCTTGATTATCTACAGAAACCAAGTCCGTACGACGAAGAAGAGCTTTAACACGCGCCTGCAACTCACGATTTGAGAAGGGTTTTGTCACATAGTCATCCGCTCCAAGCTCCAAACCAATAACCTTATCAAATTCGCTGTCTTTAGCTGACAGCATGATAATAGGAACACTACTCGTCTTACGAATAGTCTTTGCAACTTCTAAACCATCAATTTCGGGAAGCATCAAATCCAGAATAATAATATCTGGTTGCTCTGCTTCAAATTGTTCTAGTGCTTCACGACCATTAAAAGCAGTTACAACCTCGTAACCTTCCTTGGTCATATTAAACTTGATAATATCCGAGATTGGTTTTTCATCATCTACAATTAATATTTTTTTCATTTGTTCACCTTTTTCTCTACTATTATATCAAAAAAATAAAAAGAAGACACAATAGCTAGTCTTTACTACTGTCTAAGTTGGCTTGTGCATAAGCCTGCCAGATTTTTTGTTGGGGTTTGGCAAGTGGGTAATTCTTAAACTCTTCTGGTGAAAGCCAGCGAACTTCCCTATCTGGAAAGTCATTGTAGTCACTCACCTGACCTGCTACAATTTGAACATGCCACTTACGATGACTAAAGATATGCTTGACAGTCTCAAAATAAATATCAAGCCAATCAACATCTAGGTCATAGTCCTGCTGGAAACTCTCTTCTGGACTGGGACCAAAGTTCACGCTTTCTTCTGCAACCTGATGAAAGAGGTCAAACTGCTCTCCTTGCGAAAAGTTATCAACTTCTATCAAGGGGAAATGCCAAAAACCTGCCAATAGCTTTTCACTTTCATTTTTTTCAAGTAAAAATTGTCCCTGAGTATTTTTGACCACCAAGGCTTTAAGATAAATTGGAACAGGCTTTTTCTTGGGAGCCTTAATTGGATAACGGTCCATTGTGCCATTCTGATATGCCGCACTAAAGTCCTTAACTGGGCTTTCTTCTGGTCTGGGATTTACAGGCGCCTCAATATCAGATCCTAAGTCCATCAAAGCTTGATTAAAGTCACCAGGCCTTTCTGGGTCAATCAAGATTTCCATCATTGCCTGAAAAATTTTACGATTACTTGGAATCCCAATATCGTGATTAACTTCAAATAGACGTGCCAAAACACGCATGACATTACCATCTACAGCTGGCTCAGGCAAGTTAAAAGCAATACTGGAAATGGCTCCTGCAGTGTAAGGTCCAATTCCTTTCAAGCTGGAAATTCCTTCATAGGTGTTTGGAAATTGACCACCAAAATCAGTCATAATCTGCTGGGCTGCAGCCTGTAAATTACGAACTCGAGAATAATAACCCAAACCTTCCCAAGCCTTCAACAAACGCTCTTCAGGCGCATTCGCCAAACTTTCTACTGTTGGAAACCAGTCCAAGAATCGTTCGTAATAAGGGATAACCGTATCCACCCTAGTTTGCTGGAGCATAATTTCAGACACCCAGATATGATAAGGATTTTTACTTCTACGCCACGGTAAATCTCTTTTGTTTTCATCATACCAAGCGAGAAGTTTCTCACGGAAAGAAATGATCTTCTCCTCCGGCCACATGACGATACCGTATTCTTTCAAATCTAACATATCTCTAGTATAACACAGAAGATTCTAACTGTCCTTTTCCTAGTATTAGTACTCTTCGAAAATCAAATTCAGACCACGTCAACGTCGCCTTGCCGTAGGTATGGTTCCTGACTTCGTCAGTCTTATCTGCAACCTCAAAGCAGTGCTTTGAGCAACCTGAGGCTAGTTTCCTAGTTTGCTCTTTGATTTTCATTGAGTATAAAAAGCCTCTTCCCGAGGGAAAGAGGACTGAATCTTATTGATGAACAGCTTGGGCTGCTGTGATAAGGGTCAACTTGTAGACATCATCAGCATTACATCCACGAGAAAGGTCGTTAACTGGCTTGTTCAAACCTTGCAAAACAGGTCCAACAGCCGCAAAGCCACCAAGACGTTCAGCCATCTTGTAGCCGATATTTCCTGCCTCGATACCTGGGAAGATAAAGACATTTGCTTGACCAGCAACCGTACTTCCAGGAGCTTTCAGAGCTGCAGTTTCTGGAACGAAGGCTGCATCAAATTGCAATTCCCCATCGATTTCAAGGTCAGGACGCAAGTCGTGAGCAATTTTAGTGGCTTCAACAACCTTATCAACACTTTCACCAAAACCTGACCCTTTAGTAGAATAGCTTAGCATAGCAATTTTAGGTTCGATGCCAAACATCTTAGCTGTGATTGCTGAGTTGATGGCAATTTCAGCCAAGGCTTCTGCATCTGGATTGATGTTGATGGCACAGTCACCAAATAGGTAACGTTCCGTACCACGAACCATGAGGAAGGCACCTGAAGTACGAGTAACATTTGGACGAGTTTTGATGATTTGAAGAGCTGGGCGAACTGTTGAAGCAGTTGAGTGAATCGCACCTGACACCATTCCATCAACCAAGCCCAGGTATACTAACATAACACCAAAATAATTGACATCTTCAACCAAAACCTTGCGTGCATCTTCTTCAGACATTTTGCCCTTGCGACGCTCCACTAAAGCAGCAACCATTTCTTCAAATTTATCGTAGTGTTGAGGGTCGATGACTTCATAACCGTCCTCAATACCTTCGATTTCAAGATAAATTTTAATTTTTTCAGGATTTCCAAGCAAAACAGGAATCACTTCTGTTTCTTTTACCAAGCGTTTAGTCGCTTGAAGAATACGAGGTTCTTCCCCTTCAGGGAGAACGATACGAGCATTTTTACCAACCAAGTTGGCTTTGAGACTTTCAAAAACTTCCATGAGTTTTCTCCTTTAAGATAATAATTATACTCTGAAACTGTTTTTATAGAGTATTAGTTGATAACTGGGTAATAAGGTTGCTAAAATCATTCGGCAAGGGACTTTCTAACTGCAAGTCTTGCTCTAAAAATGGATGATAAAAAGTTAAGGAATGACAATGTAGGGCCTGGCGCTGAATTCCATCGTCTAGACTACCACCGTACAAGTCATCTCCCAACAAAGGAAAACCGATATGAGAAAAATGGACTCGGATTTGGTGGGTACGCCCAGTGTGCAGGCGAATATCGACCAAGTGAATATTTCCATAAGAAGCTACAATCTTGTAAGAAGTATGGGCATACTTTCCACCTTTAGCTACACGTCTGGTAATAATGGAGTCTTCATCACGCGCAATCGGAGCAATAATTTCCCCCTCTGCTTCCAAGTGGCCATCACCTTTAACCAAAGCAAAGTAGCGTTTTTCAATGGACTTCTTCTGCAACTGCTTGTCTAATCGTGCATGTGCATAACCGTGCTTAGCAAAGAGCATCAAACCAGAAGTGTCCCTATCAAGTCTGGTCACAATGTGAACCTGCTGATTTTCATAATTTTGCTTGACATAGTAACCCTTGATAAAATTGGCAATGGTATTGGAGTGGTTGACACTAGGAATAGAAGCCACTCCATAGGGTTTATTCAAGACTAGAAAATGGTCATCCTCATAGAGAATATCCAGTGGGCGCTCGATAGCTTCTAGAGTTTCAAAACCTTCCTCAGCGGGAATATCAATGGTAACTCGGTCTCCAATATCCAATAGATACGTCGCATTTTGTGGTTGATCATTGACCACAATAGCTCCACCTCGAAACTTAATCTTGGCCAGAAGCCCCTTAGAAACCTCATGCTTTTTTAAGAAGGTCTTGACCTTGACATGCTCATCTGCAATAAATTCAAACCTCATTCATCCACCTCGCCGATAAAAGCATCCTTAACGCGGTTCCAAAAACTGGTATGGCTCGGTGATGCGACAAAGTGAATCTTATGATGGTCGATTTGATACTCAATTCGTTCAATATTGCGGAAGGAATAAACGCTATTGTCAACCGAAATGGTATGGTAATCGTTTCTTGTTGGAATAAGTTCAATCTTATCCTTCTTAGGAACAATAATGGACGAACCCAGCGTTCGATAGACACGATTGTTAAGGCTGGCAATTTCCGTTAATTGCAAAGCTTCAATGGTTGGGTGTAAAACAGCTCCACCAAGCGACTTGTTATAGGCTGTACTACCAGTCGGTGTCGAAACTGTTAGCCCATCTCCACGAAAACGTTCAAAGTGGACACCGTTAATCACAACATCCGCCACCATGGTTCGATCAGACCTGCGGATACTGGCTTCATTTAGTGCTCTAAAAATCTTCACTTCACCATTTTCGAGAAAAACCTTCACATTCAGAACAGGGTAAGAGACTCTTGCTCCGGTATCTAGCTGTAAATTAGTCACTAGCTTGTCCAACTCAAAATCACGGTAGTCCGTATAGAAGCCCAAATGTCCAGTGTGAACACCAATGAAGCGGACCTTGTCAAGCTGGTTTTCGTACTTATGAAAGACCGACAAGAGCATACCATCACCACCGATGGAAATAACGATATCTGGATTGGTATCATTGAGTATAAACTGATTTCTCTTCAAACGATCTCGCAATTCATACAAAACCCTTTGACTCTGTGGTTTTCTATTAGCTATCAGGTCAATTCGTTTACCTGTATTCTTCATCTGTATCGTCACTGTTTCCTACACCGTCATTTAATTTTCTACTCAAAGGATCAAAAAGTGCTTGGGCTTCTTGGATATCATCACGTATTTTACCCATTTCTTCATCCAACTGATGGGCAATTTTGGCAGTAATTTCCAGTCTCTTTTTAATTTCCTCTGGGAAATCCCCTTGGTACTTGTAGTTGAGAGAATGTTCTATCGTTGCCCAGAAATTCATGGCCAAGGTACGAATTTGAATTTCCGCCAAAATGGTCTTGGCTCCATTGATGGTATCAACCGTATATTCTACTACCACGTGATAGGAACGGTAGCCTGATGCTTTTCGATGAGTAATGTAATCTCGCTCCTGTATGATTCGCATGTCCTGACGTTTGCGCAAAATCTCCACTACTTCCTTGACGTCATCAACAAACTGAACCATCACACGCAAGCCGGCAATATCTTGCAAATCGTGCTCTAAGGTCGCATAAGTAATGCCACGCCGAGCCATTTTTTCCTTGATACTCTCAATTGGTTTGACTCGACCAGTCACAAACTCAATCGGAGAATGCTTATTTTGCTTACGATATTGCTTCCGAATACCACGTAGTTTAATCTTTAACTCACCAACAGCTTGAATGTAAGGATCTAGAAATTCTTCCCATTCTAAGGTCATATATTCTCCCTTGTTCTCATGTTATCCTTCAAAAATATCTTTGATTTTTTCTCCAGATTCATATACAATAAATACAATGCTTATTATACCATAAATCCGCTTTCAACGATAAAGAAAAGGTAAAAAAAATGAAACATTTAGAAATTGAATTGAAAACACTCTTGAAAAAAGATGAATACAATCGTCTAAAGGACCAGTTCACAGACGTCACTCCTGTTCTTCAAAAAAATTACTACATAGACACGCCTGATTTTGAACTACGAGAAAAGAAAGTTGCTATGCGCATTCGAACCTTTGAAGACTGGGCAGAATTGACACTCAAAGTCCCGCAAAGTATTGGAAACATGGAATACAACCAAAAATTGCAACTAAAAGATGCTGAAAACTACCTGGCTAAGGAAGAACTTCCTCAGGGGCTGGTTCTTGATGAATTGGCGAAACATGGTATTAAAACTAGTGAATGGCAGATTCTTGGTTGTCTAACGACACTTCGCTATGAAATGCAAACAGCTATTGGTCTCATGGCGCTGGATGAAAGTCAGTACTTTGATATTACAGATTACGAATTAGAGCTTGAAGTTGAAAATCACGAGCAAGGGAAACAAGATTTCCAGCAATTTTTAGAGGAAAATCAGGTTGCTTATCAAAAAGCTCCCTCAAAATTGGTCCGATTTGTCAAAAGCATGAAAAATAGCTGAAATAATCTCTATTTTTTGGTAAAATAGAAAAGATAAAATACAAAAATCCCAGTTCATATAGGCCAAACAGATATGACTAGGATTTAAAAAGTTTACAGAGGACGGTCTATAATGTCAGATAGAAAAAACATGAAACTTTTCGCACTCAACTCTAACCAAGAGATTGCACAGAAAATTGCTCAAGCTGTTGGTGTCACACTTGGAAAACTATCATCACGTCAATTTTCAGATGGAGAAATCCAAGTAAATATCGAAGAAAGTGTCCGTGGTTATGATGTGTACATCATCCAATCAACAAGTTTCCCTGTTAACAACCACCTAATGGAATTGTTAATCATGGTTGATGCTTGTGTTCGTGCAAGTGCGCACAGTATCAACGTTGTCCTTCCATATTTTGGCTATGCACGTCAAGACCGCATCGCTTCACCTCGTGAGCCACTTACAGCGAAACTAGTTGCCAATATGCTAGTTAAGGCTGGTGTCGATCGTATCCTTACGCTTGATTTGCATGCCGTTCAGGTTCAAGGATTCTTTGATATTCCTGTCGATAACCTTTTCACAGTTCCCCTATTTGCAAAACATTATTGCGATAAGGGCTTACTTGGCTCAGATGTTGTTGTTGTTAGCCCTAAAAATTCAGGTGTGAAACGCGCTCGTAGTTTGGCTGAATATCTTGATGCTCCTATCGCCATTATCGACTACCCACAAGACGATGCAACTCGCAACGAAGGATATATTATCGGTGATGTCGAAGGTAAGAAAGCCATCTTGATTGATGATATTCTTAATACAGGACGCACCTTCTCTGAAGCTGCTAAAATCGTTGAACGTGAAGGAGCTACAGAAATTTATGCTGTTTCTAGTCATGGTCTCTTTGTTGAAGGTGCTGCTGAACTTCTTGACAATACTAATATTAAAGAAATTCTTGTGACTGATTCAGTAGCAACAAAAGAAAAAACTCCTAAAAACGTATGCTACATCACTGCTAGTGAGTTAATTGGTGATGCCATCGTCCGTATCCACGAAAGAAAACCAGTCAGCCCACTCTTTGCCTACAATAAAAAGAAATAAGGTGATTCTTTGATTTATTTGGACAATGCTGCAACGACTCCCATGTCAGCAGTTGCTATTTCAGCGATGACCAAGGTTATGCAAGAAACCCACGGAAATCCATCTAGTATTCATGGTCATGGTCGTCAAGCTGGAAAACTCTTGAGAGAAGCCCGTCAGGAACTAGCCCAGTTACTGGGAACAAAACCTCAACATATCTTTTTCACTTCTGGTGGGACTGAAGGCAACAATACTGCCATCATTGGATACTGCCTTCGTCATCAAGAACAAGGAAAACATATCATCACAACTGCTATTGAGCACCATGCCGTCCTTGAAACCATTGATTACTTGGTTCAACACTTTGGGTTTGAAGCAACCATTATCCAACCAGAAAATCAAGAAATCACCGCCCAGCAAATTCAAGAGGCCTTACGTGACGATACGATTTTGGTTTCTACCATGTTTGCTAATAATGAGACAGGAAACCTACTTCCCATTGCTGAAATTGGCCAAATACTCAAGCAACACCCTGCCGCTTATCATGTCGACGCAGTTCAAGCTATTGGCAAAATACCAATTCATCCCGAAGAATTGGGCATTGATTTTCTCACTGCTTCGGCCCACAAGTTCCATGGTCCTAAGGGAATCGGTTTTCTCTACGCTTCTAGCATGGACTTTGATTCCTATCTCCATGGCGGAGACCAAGAACAGAAAAAACGTGCAGGAACTGAAAATCTGGCTGCCATCGTAGGCATGGTTGCAGCTCTAAAAGAAGACCTAGAAAAACAAGAAGACAATTTTCAACATGTACAAAATCTAGAAACTGCCTTTCTTACAGAGCTAGAGGGCATTCAATATTACTTGAATAGAGGACAACATCATCTCCCTTATGTCCTCAATATTGGATTTCCTGGTCAGAAAAATGACCTCTTACTCCTCCGTCTAGATTTGGCTGGAATTTCTATCTCTACTGGTTCAGCCTGTACGGCAGGCATTGTCCAATCCAGCCATGTTCTTGAAGCCATGTACGGGGCAAATTCAGAACGCTTGAAGGAATCCGTTCGTATCAGTTTGTCGCCAGAAAATACTGTTGAAGACCTAGAAACCCTCGCAAAAACCTTAAAAGAAATTATCGGAGGTTAGCCATATGGCATTTGAAAAAACCATTCAGTTAAAAAATTGTCGTTACGACTACACTCTTAGCCCTTCTGTTAAAAAATTCACCCTTAAGGACAATACCTTTTTTGAGACTAAGGTTGGTAACTATGAACTGACTCGCCTTTTGGAAAAAGTGCCAAACAGCGGTGAAGGCTTCCAACTCAAAATCATCATTAACAAGGAACTTACAGGTGCTAAAATCAATATCACTGACAAGTTTGGGCTACGTCTAGTTGATATTTTCAAATCAGAAGACCACCACATTCATCAAGAAAAATTCTATTTCCTCATGGATAGCTTAGTAGAGCGTGGTGTCTTTACAAAATCGGAAAGATAAGTCCCATATGTTTGAACTGACCTATAAGGACAACTATCATGTAGAGCGTACACTCAAGTATGAGGATTATGAAGCTCTCATGCTGGCTCTGTCAGGATGTGTGACCCTACCAGATACACTTTATGTAACTTCTTTGACCTTTAAAGGGCAGGAAGTTTACCAAGGACTGGTCGGAGACCTCTACCGTTTTCTATCACATGCAGATTTTTTACATCAAAACTAAGATTTTTCTTAGTTTTTTCTTGTTTTTGTTGATTTTTTCACAATGTTTCTATAAAATAGAAGAATAGAAAGGTTGTGATTTTGTGAAAGATAAACAGTCTGCTATTCCAAAAGCAACAGCGAAAAGACTCTCTCTCTACTATCGAATTTTTAAGAGATTTCATGCAGAAAAGATTGAACGTGCCAACTCTAAGCAAATTGCAGAGGCTATCGGTATTGATTCAGCGACCGTACGTCGTGATTTTTCCTACTTTGGTGAACTAGGTCGCCGTGGTTTTGGCTATGATGTCAAAAAACTGATGACATTTTTTGCCGATTTGCTCAATGATAACTCTATCACCAATGTCATGCTGGTAGGTATTGGAAATATGGGCCATGCCCTTCTCCACTACCGCTTCCACGAGCGTAACAAGATGAAAATTATCATGGCCTTTGACCTAGATGACCATCCCGAAGTCGGTACCCAAACTCCTGATGGGATTCCTATTTACGGAATTTCTCAAATCAAGGATAAAATCAAGGATGCTGATGTGAAGACTGCTATCCTGACAGTTCCCAGCGTCAAGTCACAAGAGGTTGCCAATCTCTTGGTGGATGCTGGTGTGAAAGGAATTCTCAGTTTTTCACCAGTCCATCTGCATTTACCAAAAGACGTGGTCGTTCAGTATGTTGATTTGACAAGTGAACTCCAAACCCTCCTCTACTTCATGCGAAAAGAGGATTAGAAAGCGAAAATCATTTTATGAAAAAACCAGTTATTGGGATTACAGGAAACGAAAAAACTCATCCAGATGATGACATCATGATGAGCTACGTAGCAAAAGGCTTTGTGGAAGGCGTTAAAGACGCTGGAGGGATTCCCATCATCCTACCGATTGGTGATCAAGAAATGGCTAGCCACTATATCAGTATGATTGACAAACTCATCTTGACAGGTGGGCAAAATGTTGATCCAAAATTCTATGGTGAACCAAAAACCATCGATAGCGATGACTACCACCTTCAAAGGGATATCTTTGAACTGGCCCTTATCAAGGAAGCTATTAAACAGAAAAAGCCAATTTTTTCTGTCTGTCGTGGAACTCAACTCTTTAACGTTGCTATGGGTGGAACTTTGTACCAAGATATCGAAGACCATTGGCAGGATTGTTCTGCTGAGTACACAACTCAACGCTTGGTAACAGAACCTGATACTGTTCTTCGAGAAATCTATGGAGAAATTTCCCATATCAACTCCTTCCACCATCAGAGCATCAAGGATTTAGCACCTAACTTAAAGATTGCGGCTCATGATCCTAAGGATGGCATTATTGAAGCTGTCATTAGTACGGATGATATCGCCTTTCTCGGTGTCCAATGGCATCCAGAGTTTCTTTTTGAAAATCGCCCCAAAGATAAAAACCTCTTTGACTATGTCGTTAATGAACTTTAGATTAAATCCGTCTTTTCACGATAACTAAAGTAATTAGAATGAGAGACAATCAAATGGTCCAAGAGGACAATCCCCATCAGGTCACAGGCTTCTTTTACAAGTTTAGTGACTTGATCATCATTACGACTAGGGGCTACCGCTCCTGAAGGATGATTGTGAACCAAGATGAGAGAAGTCGCCATATGCTTAATGGCATAATGAAGAATCTCTCGTGGCTCAGCGATACTGCGAGTGGCTGAGCCGATAAAAATGGTCTGTTGATGGATGATTTGATTTTGAGTATTGAGATAGAGCGCCACTAGGTGCTCTTGTTTTTTGTCCCCCAATTCCTGTTGCATCTTCTTGGCCAGCTTTTTACTACTGAGAATACTTTCCATCTCAAGGTTCTCGTGTTTGTGAATACGATGGCCCAGTTCAATCATAGCTTGTAATTCTATTGCCTTAACACGGCCGATACCAGACAGACTCTGCAATTCCTGCAGGGTCATTTTTTTCAAATCTGTTAGGCTTGAAAGATTGTTCAAGACTTTCTGGGCAATTTCAAAAACGCTAGCCTGACGTGTCCCTGTCCTGAGTAAAATAGCTAGCAACTCTTGGTTACTGAGCGCTTCTACTCCTTCCTTGGCCAGTCTTTCTCTTGGTAATAGTGAATCTTCTTGGAATGAAATACTGTACATAAAAATCCTCCTCACTTTATTATTCGTGAGAAGGATGGAAAATTAGATTTTTTTCTCAATTGGGGCTACACTAGCTAAAAGTTTTTTCAAACCTACTTCTGGGAAATTGATTTTTAATTCCTGAGTAGCACCGCTACCTGAAACTTCCAGAACAGTTCCCTCTCCCCATTTCTTGTGGAGAGCAATGTCACCAATGGACCAATTTGTCTCGCTAAACGCTGATTTTGCACCAGCTGAAAATTGACCAAATGGAAGACCGCTTGACTGGATAGATTTTGGGGCAGCACTGCGTTTACGGTCTTGAAGAGCTTGAGCCAGACTCATACCTTGACCGAAGGCGAGACCACCACTGCTATATGATGCCTTAAAGCTTGTATTTGATGGACGAGCCAGACCTTGATACTCAAGTAAGTCTGAACTGATTTCGTTAATAAAACGAGTCGGACGGTTGTAGTTGGTACGACCAAAAAGCAGGCGCGAATTGGCATTGGTCAGATAGAGGATTTTCTCTGCACGCGTAATTCCTACATAGGCCAGACGGCGTTCTTCTTCTAATTCATCTAGATCCTCAGCTGCACGACTAAGCGGGAAGACATTTTCTTCCATCCCAATCAAAAAGACAACTGGAAACTCGAGACCTTTGGCAGCATGCAGGGTCATCAAGGTCACTTCTGATGTCTCCTGACTACCTGAATCTGTATCCGCAATCAAGGCTAAGTCATTTAAGAAACGACTCAGCTTGTCCAAACCAGTTTCCTCTTCTGGCACATCAGAGGTGTCGTCAAAATTTTTCGTCACAGAAAGGAACTCTTCGATATTTTCAACCCGAGCCTTACTTTCTAGAGTCGCTTGGGCATTAAGAATATCGACATAACCTGTTTTTTCTAGTACCGACTCAACCAACTCAGTAATACTTAAGTGGTCCAGTTGCTCTCGCAAATCCAGAATCATATTGGCAAAATCCCAGATAGACTGGGCTGCTTTACCCTTGATACCAGACAACATGATATTAGCAGAAGCATCTAGCATGGACATGTTTTGCATATTCGCAAAGTCACGGATTTTTTCAACGGTTCCTGGCCCAATTCCACGTTTAGGCTCGTTGATAATACGCTCAAAACTGATATTGTCACTCAAATTAGCAATGAGGTTAAGGTAAGCGATAATATCTCGGATTTCCTTACGGCTGTAGAACTTGGTTCCGCCAACCATTGTATATGGAATATTGGACTTGAGCAAGGCTTCCTCAATAGTACGGGACTGCGCATTAGTACGATAAAGAACTGCAAAATCCTTGTGAAGGAAGTTTTGACTGCGACCAAGTTCATCAATAGTTTTAGCCACAAATACAGCCTCATCTAGCTCATCATTGGCACGATAGTAAACGATTTGCTCCCCATCAGCATTTTGGGTCCAGAGATTCTTAGGACGGCGGTTTTTATTGTTTTTAATGACCTCGTTGGCCGCTTGGAGAATTGTTTTAGTGGAACGGTAATTTTCCTCCAACAAAACAACCTTGGCTTGAGGATAATCCTTTTCAAAATCCAAGATATTCTGCATATCAGCACCACGCCAACCGTAGATAGATTGGTCCGCATCCCCAACCACACAGATATTTTTAAAACGGGAAGCCAAGAGTTTGACTAGTTGGTACTGAGCATGGTTGGTATCTTGGTACTCATCAACATGAATGTACTGAAACTTCTGCTGGTAGTAGGTCAAAACATCAGGATTCTGATCAAAGAGACGCAAGGTCAGCATAATCAAATCATCAAAGTCAACCGACTCTGACTGACGAAGCTCTTTTTGGTAAGCCGTGTAACACTGAGCCACGATTTGTGTATACATATCACCTGCTTGGGCAGCATAAGCTACATCATCAATCAAGTCATTCTTGGCATTGGAAATAGTCCCTAAGATGCTTCGTTCATTCCATTTTTTCGGATCCAAGTTCAACTGCTTGAGAATCCGTTTCATGAGAGTTCGCTGTTCACCAGGATCTACAATAGTGAAATTGCGGTTGTAGCCAATATGGTCCGCATCACGACGTAGAATACGAACACACATGGAGTGAAAAGTCGCAATCAAACAGTCCTGAGTAGCTGGATTGAGTCCGTAAGCACGTTCCTTCATCTCACGCGCAGCCTTGTTAGTAAAGGTAATGGCCAAGATATTCCAAGGATTGACCAGCTTTTCATCAATCAAATAAGCGATACGGTGGGTCAAAACACGAGTCTTTCCAGAACCAGCCCCCGCCATAATCAACAAGGGACCTTCTGTCGTTTGCACCGCCTCAGCCTGACGGTCATTCATTCCATTTAATAATGCGTTCATCTTCTCTTCCTTACTCTTGAAGTCACTATTTCTATTATATCAGAATTCAGGGAAAATATCTTTACCTAGACTAGTTACGTGTAGAAGGCAACTCCTTATATCTAGATAAAAAATGAGCTTGGATTAAAATCTCCAAACTCATTTATTACTCAATGAAAATCGAAGTGCAAACTAGGAAGCTAGCCGCAGGTTGCTCAAAGCACTGCTTTGAGGTTGTAGACAAGACTGACGAAGTCAGCTCAAAACACTGTTTTGAGGTTGCAGATAGAACTGACGAAGTCAGTAACCATATATACGGCAAGGTAAAGCTGACGTGGTTTGAAGAGATTTTCGAAGAGTATAAAGTAAATTGCAATATACTAGAACAAACCTAATACTGTTCCATCGCTTTCAACATCCATGTTGAGAGCAGCTGGTCGTTTTGGAAGTCCTGGCATGGTCATGACGTCACCAGTTAAGGCAACGATAAAACCTGCACCTAATTTTGGTACCAATTCACGAATGGTAATTTCAAAGTTTTCAGGTGCTCCAAGTGCATTTGGATTGTCTGAGAAACTATATTGAGTTTTAGCCATACAGATTGGCAATTTGTCCCAACCATTTTGAACGATTTGAGCGATCTGTGTTTGAGCTTTCTTCTCAAAGTTCACTTTGCTACCACGGTAGATTTCAGTAACAATCTTTTCAATCTTTTCTTGAACAGAAAGGTCATTATCATACAAACGTTTGTAGTTAGCTGGATTTTCAGAGATAGTCTTGACAAGAGTTTCAGCAAGTGCTACTCCACCTTCTGCGCCATCAGCCCAGACACTTGCCAACTCAACTGGTACATCGATTGAGGCACAAAGTTCTTTCAAGGCTGCAATTTCAGATTCTGTATCAGATACAAATTCGTTAATCGCAACAACTGCTGGAATACCGAACTTACGGATATTTTCAACATGGCGTTTCAAATTGGCAAAACCTGCACGAACTGCCTCTACATTTTCTTCTGTCAAAGCGTCTTTAGCTACACCACCATTCATCTTAAGGGCACGAAGGGTTGCGACGATAACAACTGCATCTGGAGATGTTGGCAAGTTTGGTGTCTTAATATCAAGGAATTTCTCAGCACCAAGGTCTGCACCAAAACCAGCTTCAGTAACTGTGTAATCAGCCAAGTGAAGGGCTGTTGTCGTTGCCAAAACAGAGTTACATCCATGAGCAATATTAGCAAATGGACCACCGTGTACAAAGGCAGGTGTACCGTAAATTGTCTGAACCAAGTTTGGCTTAATAGCATCCTTCAAAATCAATGCTAAAGCACCTTCAACCTGCAAATCACCTACAGAAACTGGTGTACGGTCATAGCGATATCCGATAACGATATTAGCCAAACGGCGTTTCAAGTCCTCGATGTCTGTTGCCAAACAAAGAATTGCCATGATTTCGGAAGCAACTGTAATATCAAAGCCATCCTCACGAGGAACACTATTTAGAGGACCACCAAGTCCAACGGTCACATGACGAAGGGCGCGGTCGTTCAAGTCCACTACACGTTTCCAGAGGATACGACGTTGGTCAATTCCTAGCTCATTTCCTTGGTGCAAGTGGTTATCAATCAAGGCAGAAAGAGCGTTGTTAGCAGTTGTAATGGCATGCATGTCTCCAGTAAAGTGGAGGTTGATGTCTTCCATTGGCAGGACTTGGGCGTAACCACCACCAGCAGCACCACCCTTAATCCCCATTACTGGACCAAGAGATGGTTCGCGGATAGCAATCATGGTTTTCTTGCCAATCTTGTTCAAGGCATCCGCAAGACCAATGGTAATAGTTGATTTTCCTTCACCTGCAGGTGTTGGATTGAT
The DNA here is from genome assembly GCF_946190065.1 of Streptococcus mitis. Lineage (GTDB taxonomy): Bacteria > Bacillota > Bacilli > Lactobacillales > Streptococcaceae > Streptococcus > Streptococcus mitis_DE. The sequence goes on along the minus strand of NZ_CAMHZD010000001.1, from coordinate 39,784 downwards.
GGCAGTAACCAAGATCAATTTTCCAACTGGATTGCTCTCAACTGCACGAATTTTATCAAAGCTGAGCTTAGCCTTGTACTTTCCGTACAACTCCAAATCGTCGTAAGAAATACCAAGTTTCTCTACAACATCAACGATTGGTTTCAACTCAATACTCTGTGCGATTTCAATATCTGTTTTCATTCAAAACTCCTCTAACCTCTAATGTGATAATTCATTATAACACAAAACAAGATTTTTAACATCCTAAAACTCTCTAAACGTTCGTAAATATCCCTGTTTTTAAGGTTTTTAGAGTCCTTTCTTAAATTTTATATGGCTTTATAGTTTGAAACTATAGTAAATCTTCATTTTTACCAAAAATTTATCGCTTTCATTTTACTTACCGTTTATTTTTGTGTACAATAGTGCTATGAAAATTTTAGTTACATCGGGCGGTACCAGTGAAGCTATCGATCGCGTCCGCTCTATCACTAACCATTCTACAGGCCACTTGGGGAAAATCATCACAGAAACCTTGCTTGCTGCAGGGCATGAAGTTTGTTTAATTACGACAAAACGAGCTGTGAAGCCAGAATCCCATCCCAACCTAAGTATTCGAGAAATTAACAATACCAAGGACCTTCTACTTGAAATGCAAGAACATGTTCAGGATTATCAGGTCTTGATCCACTCAATGGCTGTTTCTGACTACACTCCTGTTTATATGACAGGGCTTGAGGAAGTTCAAGCTAGCTCCAATCTAGAAGAATTTTTAAGCAAGCAGAATCATCAGACTAAGATTTCTTCAACTGACGAGGTTCAGGTTTTGTTCCTAAAAAAGACACCCAAAATCATCTCTCTGGTCAAGGAATGGAATCCTGCTATTCATCTGATTGGTTTCAAACTGCTGGTTGATGTTAACGAAGATTATCTAGTTGAAGTTGCTAGAAAAAGTCTTATCAAAAACCAAGCAGACTTGATTATTGCAAATGACCTGTCTCAAATTTCAGCAGATCAACATCGTGCAATCTTTGTTGAAAAAAATCAGCTTCAAACAGTCCAAACTAAAGAAGAAATTGCAGATCTCCTCCTTGAAAAAATTCAAGGCTATCATTCGTAGAAAGGAAAGCTATGGCAAACATTCTCTTGGCTGTAACGGGGTCAATCGCCTCTTACAAGTCGGCAGATTTAGTCAGTTCTCTAAAAAAACAAGGTCATCATGTCACTGTCTTAATGACTCAGGCTGCTACAGAGTTTATCCAACCATTGACACTACAGGTCTTATCACAGAATCCTGTCCACCTAGATGTCATGAAGGAACCCTATCCTGATCAAGTCAATCATATCGAACTTGGAAAAAAAGCAGATTTATTTATCGTGGCCCCTGCAACAGCTAACACTATTGCAAAACTAGCCTACGGCTTTGCGGACAACATAGTAACTTGTATTGCTCTAGCCTTGCCAAGTCATATTCCCAAACTCATCGCACCTGCTATGAATACAAAGATGTATGAACATCCAGCAACTCAGGCTAATCTGAAAACATTAGAAACCTACGGCTATCAGCTGATTGCTCCTAAGGAATCCCTACTAGCTTGTGGAGACCATGGACGAGGAGCTTTAGCCGACCTCACAATTATTTTAGAAAGAATAAAGGAAACTCTCGATGAAAAAACGATCTAATATTGCGCCCATTGCTATCTTCTTTGCAACCATGCTTGTGATTCATTTTCTAAGCTCACTTATCTTTAACCTTTTTCCATTCCCAATCAAACCGACCATCGTTCATATTCCTGTCATTATTGCCAGCATTATCTACGGTCCACGCGTTGGGGTTACACTTGGATTTTTGATGGGGCTACTTAGCTTGACGGTTAACACAATTACGATTCTGCCAACCAGCTACCTCTTCTCTCCTTTCGTACCAAATGGGAACATCTACTCAGCTATCATTGCCATTGTCCCACGTATTTTGATTGGTTTAACTCCTTACTTAGTCTATAAGCTGATGAAAAATAAGACTGGTCTGATTCTAGCTGGTGCCCTTGGTTCCTTGACAAATACTGTCTTTGTCCTTGGTGGAATTTTCTACCTTTTTGGAAATGTTTTTGATGGTAATATCCAAAAACTCCTAGCAACTGTTATCTCAACAAATTCGATTGCTGAATTAGTCATTTCCGCAGTTCTAACCTTAGCCATTGTTCCACGACTACAGACTTTGAAAAAATAAAAACAATCTCCACTTTCAAACCTGAAGGTGGAGATTTTGTTTGATATAGTTACTATTATTAGTGAAATCTTTACCAATATCTAACTAAAAATGACCTATAAACCTAAGTAAATCCTTGCTTTATTGTCTTCTTTATTGTACTATACTAGTGTATATACAGATAAAAAGGAGATTCTTATGAATACACGGAAAAAGACACAATTTATGACAATGACAGCCCTCTTAACAGCTATTGCAATTTTGATTCCAATTGTTATGCCTTTCAAGATTGTCATTCCACCTGCTTCTTACACTTTGGGAAGTCACATTGCTATTTTTATAGCCATGTTCTTGTCGCCCTTAATGGCAATTTTTGTCATACTAGCCTCTAGTTTTGGATTTTTGATGGCTGGATATCCCATGGTTATCGTATTTCGAGCTTTTTCCCATATCTTTTTTGGAACTCTAGGAGCTCTTTACCTACAAAAATTTCCCGATACCCTAGATAAAGCAAAATCTTCTTGGATTTTCAACTTTGTTTTAGCGCTTATCCATGCCCTTGCTGAAGTATTGGCCTGTGTCGTTTTCTACGCAACTTCTGGTACCAATGTAGAAAATATGTTTTATGTTCTATTTGTACTAGTTGGATTTGGCACAATTATCCATAGTATGGTAGACTATACATTAGCACTAGCTGTCTATAAAGTGCTTCGAAAACGCCGTTAAAAGGAAAAGCTATGACAAAAGATCGCAAACAAGCTCTGCTCCAACTCTTGAAAGAAACTCCTAAAGCCCTTAATGGCCAAAGTTTGGCGGAACATTTTCATGTCACACGTCAGGTCATTGTGCAGGACATTGCAATTTTGAGAGCCGATGGCGCTCCTATCCTATCTACTAATCGTGGCTACGTCTATAAGCAAATTGATACCAATCCTTATGTCCATAAACTTTTCAAGGTGAAACATGAAGTTGAAGAAATCGGTCAAGAACTCCTTGCTATCGTCGATAATGGAGGGCGTGTCCAGAATACTTTGATTGACCATCCCGTTTATGGAGAAATTGAAACCTTGCTTAAACTGTCTTGCCGCAGAGATGTTCAACATTTTCTAGAACAAGTCGAGCATTCTGATTTTAAACCTTTATCTGAATTGACAGATGGTGTCCATTACCACCTAGTCGAAGCCGAAACACAACAAGACCTCCACTATATCGAGGAGGCCTTGGATCAGCTAGGTTATTTAGTAAAGGATTAGAAAATTTTCTTTTCCCAATCGTCTTCTGTACGGCGAGGGTAGAAAAATTCAGATTTGTCCGATGCTTCCATCATCTCCATCAAAGGTAGCATATCATAGGCCAGATCCAAGTTTGGAATCTGGTCTTTTTGCACCCAAGAAACTTCTCCTTCATCTGAAGAGCGAAGGGTACCAGAGAACTCAGTTGCCTTATAACAAACGACAATATAGCGCCCACCTGTATCTAGTGGCCAATTTTTAATGCCGACAAGTTGAGGATTTTGGATAGTCAACCCTGTTTCTTCATAGATTTCACGAATGACAGACTCTGCGAAAGATTCGCCATTTTCTACATGGCCTCCTGGAAAGGCATAACCGGACCAGCGATTAGTTTCAGGAGCGCGATACTGCATCACCACGCGCTGAGCTTCGAGATCTTCAATCAGACAAATATTTGTTAAAATCGTTAATTGTGCTCGAGACATAAATTTACTCACTTTCTAATTTATTAAATTTTTAGACTTGGTACCAGTACCATTAGCTTCTACTTTTTAAAATTATTTAGAATAGAATACCATCCGTTTTTCCTTTATGGGCTTTCCAAGTTCAAGTATCTTTTCTTGTTCATCAAAAGTAAAGCCCATTTTTTGATAGAAAGCAATTGCGCGCTTATTATCTTTCAATACCCATAAGAAAATTTCAGAAAAATGATTAAGAGCAATCAAAGCTGCTTTTATTAACTTTTGTGCAATACCTTTTCCATAATAGTCTTTTAAAACATATAAAGCAATAATTTCACCAGCTTGAATAGTCTCATCACGAAAGTTACCATAACTGATAAAACCAACCACCTTCATGCCATCCATCGCGATCAATGTATTTTCTGGATATTTTTGACTAAAGAATCGACATCTTTCTAGTGTCATCGTCTCCTGAAATTCTGCAGGCAAAAGGCCATCATAAGCCTCTCTCCACGTCTGCCAGTGAACGAGGGACTTACCTTCTATCTCTTCAGAAGTTTCCATCTGTTTGACAGTAATGATCATTTGCTTCCTCCCATTCTTCTCTCAAAATGCCGTATTTAATACTATCATAATAAACACCTTGATAATAACGAACTTTTGGAATATGAGCTTCTTTTTTCATTCTTAATTTTTCAGCCAATTTCATCATACCAAAATTTCCTGACCAAGTTGTCAAACCAAGATGCTCCAACTCCAAGTAATCCTGAAATGTTCGATTTATCCACTGTAGCATAGCAGCTTTTCCAATTCCAGAGTTCCAAAATTTGTTGTCATAAATACAAATTCCCAATTCCATCCATCTTGTTTCTTTACATACCCAGTAGCGCGAAACAGTCCCAACTAGTTTATCATCAACAAAAATACCACGGCGATTTGAGTTGTTTAGAGTGGATTCTAATTTTTGTAGTTTAAATTCTTGAAAATTAGGAAAATACTGATAATCGTCATAATAGGGAGCGTCATACTGCTTCCAAATTGGATTAGATTGTGAATAAGCAATTTCCCACAAAGGCACCAAATCTTCTTCTATTAGTTTTCTTAAATCGATCATATTTATCCCTCAATCCAACGCCTTCACTTCCAACATCATATCTCGGATCTGAGCTGCTAGTTCAAAGTCAAGCACTTCAACGGCTTCTTGCATTTGTTTTTCGAGTTTCTTGACGAGTTCTTTACGCTCTTGTTTATTGAGACTATTGATATCGACTTCCTTGTCCTCTTCCTTGGCAACTGCCTTGGTCACGGCAATCAGGTCTCGGATTTCTTTCTTAATGGTTTGTGGAACGATACCATGTTCTTCATTATAGGCCATCTGGATTTTCCGACGGCGAGCTGTTTCATCCATAGCTTTTTGCATAGACTGAGTCACAGTGTCCGCATACATGATAACATGCCCTTCACTGTTACGAGCAGCACGTCCAATGGTCTGGATAAGACCACGTTCATTACGAAGGAAACCTTCTTTGTCAGCATCAAGAATCGCTACGAGGCTCACTTCAGGAACGTCAATCCCTTCACGAAGGAGGTTGATTCCGACCAAGACGTCAAAGACACCCAAGCGCAGGTCACGGATAATCTCTGTCCGCTCTAAAGTCTTGATATCTGAGTGCATGTACTTGACCTTAATGCCCATTTCTTTAAAGTAGTCGGTTAAATCCTCTGCCATTTTCTTAGTCAAGGTTGTGATAAAGGTTCGTTCGTTCTTTTCAACACGGGCATTGATTTCACCTAAGAGATCATCAATCTGTCCCATAGTCGGACGGACTTCCACCTCTGGGTCCAAAAGCCCTGTCGGACGAATGATTTGCTCGATCACTGTCTCGGTCTGTTCATTTTCATAGTCGCCTGGTGTTGCTGAAACGTAAACAATCTGATGAACGTGACTCTCAAACTCCTCCCGACGGAGAGGACGATTGTCCAAAGCTGATGGCAAACGGAAACCATAATTAACCAGCATTTCCTTACGCGAACGGTCTCCATTGTACATGCCCTTGATTTGTCCCATAGTCATGTGACTCTCGTCAATCATAATCAAAAAATCATCTGGGAAGAAGTCGAGAAGGGTATAAGGAGGCTCACCCTCACTCCGTCCATCCATGTGACGTGAATAGTTCTCAACCCCGTTGGTATAGCCCATCTCACGCAGCATTTCGATATCGTACTCTGTCCGTTGTTTCAAGCGCTGGGCTTCAAGCAGTTTGCCTTCCTTTTCAAAGATAGCTAACTGCTCCTCCAACTCGGTCTGAATCTTGGCTATAGCAACTTCCATGTGGTCGTCATTGGTCACAAAGTGAGTAGCTGGGAAAATCGCCAAATGATCCACTTCTCCCAAGACCTGACCTGTCAAAGCTTCAACCTCACGAATACGGTCAATTTCGTCTCCAAAGAATTCTACTCGAAAGGCATGCTCATCACGGGAAGCTGGGAAAATCTCCACCACATCTCCACGCACACGAAATCTTCCCCGTTGGAAATCAATATCATTTCGCTCAAACTGGATGTCAACCAAGTCATTCAAGAGTTTATCACGAGAAATTTCAAGACCTGGACGCAGACTAACGACACTATCAGCGTATTCCTTGGGCGAACCCAGACCATAGATACAAGAGACGGAAGCTACGACGATAACATCATTACGCTCCAGAAGGGCCGAAGTCGCTGAGTGACGAAGTTTGTCAATCTCGTCATTGACAGAACTATCCTTCTCAATGTAGGTATCACTAGAAGGGACATAGGCCTCTGGTTGGTAATAGTCATAGTAAGATACAAAGTACTCAACAGCATTCTCAGGGAAAAATTCCTTAAACTCCCCATAGAGCTGTCCTGCCAGAGTCTTATTGTGGGCAATAACTAGAGTGGGTTTATTGACTTTGGAAATGACCTGACTCATAGTATAGGTCTTCCCTGTTCCAGTCGCCCCCATGAGAATCTGAGCTTTTTCGCCCCCCTCGATATTATCTACCAACTGCTCGATAGCTTGAGGTTGGTCTCCTGATGGTTGATATTTTGATACTAGTTTAAATTGATTATCTGTAATGCGGTTAATCATAAGAATCCTCTCTCGATGTGCTATTCCTATTTTAGCACACTTATATCATTTTCACGAAGAAAAGGACGGAACGAAGTCACATCCTTTCATTTTCTTTCTTTAATTGATGAGCGAGATAGAAAATCAAAAGTAACAAGACTAAACTTGTCATGATAGAACCTTCAATCCCAAAAGAACCACCTGATAGCCAGGCTTGATTGCCTTGTGGTAAAAAGGTCATCAGAGACGTTCCCGATGGTTGTCCACTAACTAAAATCCCAAATAAATTTCCCTGAGCAAAATTCCAAGCTCCATGAATACCTGCAACACCCCAAACTGTATCGGTTTTGAGAAGGTAAAGTGACATGGCAACTCCGAATAAAAAGAGATTCACTAGAGATAGAGGGGTGATACCAGAATTGCCCATATGGAGCAGGGTAAAGAATAGGCTAGATATAAGAACAGCAAGTTTTAGATTGGTTCTTGAGGCCAATTGAGGAAGGAGCCAAGCACGGGCCACCACTTCTTCTGTTGTCCCCTGTAAAATCCAAAAAGGGATAGTAAAGACTACAAAGACAAGCGAGTAAAGATTCAAGTGAATGGATTCCAAACGATATTGCCCTAAGGCCACCAAACCTAACAAGGTCAGAAGAAAAAGTGCCAGACCTATACCAAATCCTATAAGAAGATTGCTGAGGAAATTCTCTCTATAAAATCCTAAAGTTCGAATAGGTCTTTTCTCAACTTTTCTAGTCCATCTAAACACAGTGTTAAGAACAAAACCAAAGGCCAGCAATTCTAAAATTAAACGAAAGTCACTTGTTTTATCCATCAAGCTCTGATGCAAGGTCTGCAAATAGGTTGCAAGATTTTGACCAGTCTCTCCAAAATTTCTAGCAAGTCCGATGAGAGCTAACAAACTAATACCATACAGAGTATAAGCCACAAACTCTCCTATGAAGACAAAAGCAAAGGCTAGCAAGGGGCTTGTGTAAATGTTTAAACTCATTTTTGAAGCTTGGAAGTCTTTAAATATTCTTTTGTTCTTCATATCCCTGTCCTCTTTTCTTCTATTATATACTATTATTATAGCACTTTATAGTAGCAATTCAAGAAAGAAAAGAAATAACCTATGTTACATTTTCTGACACAAAAATATAAAAAATTTGCCTTTTTTTACTTTTTCTGATATAATGGGAAAATATTCGGAAAAGGAGACTAAAAATGAAGAAAAAATTTCTAGCATTTTTGCTAATTTTATTCCCAATTTTCTCATTAGGTATTGTGAAGGCAGAAACGATTAAGATTGTGTCTGATACCGCCTATGCACCTTTTGAGTTTAAAGATTCAGATCAAACTTATAAAGGAATTGATGTTGACATTATCAACAAAGTCGCTGAGATTAAAGGATGGAACATTCAGATGTCCTATCCTGGGTTTGACGCAGCGGTCAATGCGGTTCAAGCTGGTCAAGCTGACGCTATCATGGCAGGGATGACAAAGACGAAAGAACGTGAAAAAGTTTTTACCATGTCTGATACTTACTATGATACAAAAGTTGTCATTGCAACTACAAAGGCACACAAGATTAGTCAGTATGACCAATTAAAAGGTAAAACTGTTGGTGTTAAAAACGGAACTGCCGCTCAACGTTTCCTTGAAAGTATTAAGGACAAATACGGCTTTACCATTAAAACATTTGACACTGGTGATTTGATGAACAACAGCTTAAGTGCTGGTGCCATTGATGCTATGATGGATGATAAACCTGTTATCGAGTATGCCATCAACCAAGGTCAAGACCTCCATATCGAAATGGATGGGGAAGCTGTAGGTAGCTTTGCTTTCGGTGTTAAAAAAGGAAGCAAATACGAGCACCTGGTTACTGAATTTAACCAAGCCTTGGCTGAAATGAAAAAAGATGGTAGTCTTGATAAAATCATCAAGAAATGGACTGCTTCATCATCTTCAGCAGTGCCAACTACAACTACTCTAGCAGGCTTAAAAGCTATTCCTGTTAAAGCTAAATACATCATTGCCAGCGATTCTTCTTTTGCACCTTTTGTTTTCCAAAACTCAAGCAACCAATTTACTGGTATTGATATGGAATTGATTAAGGCCATCGCTAAAGACCAAGGTTTTGAAATTGAAATCATCAACCCTGGTTTCGATGCCGCTATTAACGCTGTCCAAGCTGGTCAAGCAGATGGTATCATTGCTGGTATGTCTGTCACAGATGCTCGTAAGGCGACTTTTGATTTCTCAGATTCATACTACACTGCAAACACAATCCTCGGCGTCAAAGAATCAAGCACCATTGCTTCTTATGAAGATTTGAAAGGGAAGACGGTCGGTGTTAAAAACGGAACTGCTTCTCAAACCTTCCTAACAGAAAATCAAAGCAAATACGGTTATCAAATTAAAACCTTCGCTGATGGTTCATCAATGTATGACAGTTTAAATACTGGTGCCATTGATGCCGTTATGGATGATGAACCTGTTCTCAAATATTCTATCAGCCAAGGACAAAAATTGAAAACCCCAATCGCTGGAACTCCAATCGGTGAAACAGCCTTTGCTGTTAAAAAAGGAGCAAATCCAGAATTAATTGAAATGTTCAATAACGGACTTGCAAACCTTAAAGCAAACGGTGAATTCCAAAAGATTCTTGACAAATACCTAGCTAGCGAATCTTCAGCTGCTTCAACAAGCACTGTTGACGAAACAACAATCTGGGGCTTGCTTCAAAACAACTACAAACAACTCCTTAGCGGTCTTGGTATCACTCTTGCTCTAGCTCTTATCTCATTTGCTATTGCCATTGTCATCGGGATTATCTTTGGTATGTTTAGCGTTAGCCCATACAAATCTCTTCGCGTCATCTCTGAGATTTTCGTTGACGTTATTCGTGGTATTCCATTGATGATTCTTGCAGCCTTCATCTTCTGGGGAATTCCAAACTTTATCGAGTCCATCACAGGCCAACAAAGTCCAATTAACGACTTTGTTGCTGGTACCATTGCCCTATCGCTCAATGCAGCTGCTTATATCGCTGAGATTGTTCGTGGTGGTATTCAGGCCGTTCCAGTTGGACAAATGGAAGCCAGCCGAAGCTTGGGGATTTCTTATGGAAAAACCATGCGTAAGATTATCTTGCCACAAGCAACTAAATTGATGTTGCCAAACTTTGTTAACCAATTCGTTATCGCTCTTAAAGATACAACTATCGTATCTGCTATCGGTTTGGTTGAACTCTTCCAAACTGGTAAGATTATCATTGCCCGTAACTACCAAAGTTTCAAGATGTATGCAATCCTTGCTATCTTCTATCTTGTAATTATCACACTTTTGACTAAACTAGCGAAACGCTTAGAAAAGAGGATTCGTTAATGGCAAAATTAAAAATTGATGTAAATGATTTACACAAGCAATATGGAAAAAATAAGGTCCTAAAAGGGATTACAACTAAATTCTACGAAGGAGACGTTGTCTGTATCATCGGGCCTTCAGGTTCTGGTAAGTCAACTTTTCTTCGTAGCCTCAACCTTCTAGAAGAAGTTACGAGCGGTCACATCACTGTGAACGGTTATGACTTAACTGAAAAAACAACCAACGTTGACCACGTCCGTGAAAATATCGGTATGGTATTCCAACACTTCAACCTCTTCCCTCATATGTCTGTATTGGACAACATCACCTTTGCTCCTATTGAGCACAAGTTAATGACTAAGGAAGAAGCTGAGAAATTGGGAATGGAATTGCTTGAAAAGGTTGGTCTAGCAGATAAAGCTAATGCTAACCCAGATAGCCTATCAGGTGGTCAAAAACAACGTGTGGCCATCGCTCGTGGACTTGCAATGAATCCAGACATCATGCTCTTTGATGAACCAACTTCAGCCCTTGACCCTGAGATGGTCGGAGACGTACTAAACGTTATGAAGGAATTGGCTGAACAAGGCATGACCATGATTATCGTAACCCATGAGATGGGATTTGCCCGTCAGGTTGCCAACCGCGTTATCTTTACTGCAGATGGTGAATTCCTTGAAGACGGAACACCTGATCAAATATTTGATAACCCTCAACACCCACGTCTGAAAGAGTTCTTGGACAAGGTCTTAAACGTCTAAACTTAAACTGTAAGGATTTCCTTGCAGTTTTTTTCTATCTCGTATTGGATTTTTTGATTTTTCGGAAAATTATGTTAGAATTAAGTTTATGAAATGAGGTTTCCTCATACCTAGCAAGACTAGGAATAAAAATAGAAATTAGGTAGCTAGATGTCATCTAAGGTTATTGTTACAATTTTCGGTGCGAGTGGAGACCTGGCTAAACGCAAGCTCTACCCTTCCCTTTTTAGACTATATAAATCCGGCAATCTTTCCGAGCACTTTGCAGTTATTGGAACTGCCCGTCGTCCTTGGAGCAAGGAATATTTTGAATCTGTTGTTGTCGAATCGATCCTTGATTTGGCAGATAGTACTGAACAAGCTCAAGAGTTCGCTAGCCACTTCTACTATCAAAGTCATGATGTCAATGATACAGAACACTACATTGCTTTGCGTCAATTGCAGGCTGAACTAAATGACAAGTACCAAGCGGAACACAACAAGCTCTTCTTCTTGTCTATGGCACCTCAGTTCTTTGGAACCATTGCCAAACACCTCAAGTCTGAAAACATTGTAGACGGTAAAGGTTTTGAGCGTTTAATCGTTGAGAAACCATTTGGTACAGATTACGCAAGCGCAAGCAAGTTGAATGACGAACTCCTAGCAACATTTGACGAAGAACAAATTTTCCGTATCGACCATTATCTTGGTAAGGAAATGATCCAAAGTATCTTTGCAGTTCGATTTGCAAACCTGATTTTTGAAAACGTTTGGAACAAAGACTTTATCGACAATGTTCAAATTACCTTTGCGGAGCGCTTAGGCGTAGAAGAACGCGGTGGCTACTATGACCAATCTGGTGCCCTCCGCGACATGGTACAGAATCACACTCTTCAACTGCTTTCCCTCCTTGCTATGGACAAGCCAGCAAGCTTCACAAAGGACGAGATTCGTGCTGAAAAGATTAAGGTCTTTAAAAACCTCTATCATCCAACCGATGAAGAACTTAAAGAACACTTTATCCGTGGTCAATACCGCTCTGGTAAGATTGATGGCATGAAATACATCTCTTATCGTAGCGAGCCAAATGTAAATCCAGAATCAACAACTGAAACCTTTGCATCTGGTGCCTTCTTTGTAGACAGCGATCGCTTCCGTGGTGTTCCTTTCTTCTTCCGTACTGGTAAACGTCTGACTGAAAAAGGAACTCATGTCAACATCGTCTTTAAGCAAATGGACTCTATCTTTGGAGAACCACTTGCTCCAAACATTTTGACCATCTATATCCAACCAACAGAAGGCTTCTCTCTTAGCCTAAATGGAAAGCAAGTAGGAGAAGAATTCAACTTGGCCCCTAACTCACTTGATTACCGTACAGATGCGACCGCAACTGGTGCTTCTCCAGAACCATACGAGAAATTGATTTATGATGTCTTAAATAACAACTCAACTAACTTTAGCCACTGGGATGAAGTTGGTGCATCATGGAAATTGATTGACCGTATCGAAGAGCTCTGGGCTGAAAATGGTGCCCCACTTCATGACTATAAAGCTGGAAGCATGGGACCTCAAGCCAGCTTTGACTTACTTGAAAAATTTGGTGCTAAATGGACTTGGCAACCAGATATCGCCTATCGTCAAGATGGTCGTTTAGAATAAAAAAATTTCCTGCAAGTTTGTACCTTGCAGGATTTTTGCTTCGGATTAGATTAAGCCTTCCAAGAGACCTTTCATAAAGTTTTCTGAGTTAAACTCTCCAATATCATCGATTTTTTCACCAAATCCAATCAATTTTACAGGAATATTGAGTTCTTCACGGATGGCTAGAACAACACCACCTCGAGCAGTTCCATCAATCTTAGTCAAGACAATTCCTGTCAAAGGAGTAATTTTCGAAAATTCTTTGGCCTGTACCAAGGCATTTTGACCTGTTGATGCATCAAGTGCCAAGAAGGTTTCATGCGGAGCTTCGGGCACAACACGTTTGATAATACGACCAATCTTTTCTAGCTCGGCCATAAGGTTATCCTTATTTTGCAGACGACCAGCGGTATCAATCATGAGAATATCAATACCTTCAGCCACGGCACGTTCCATTCCATCAAAGACCACACTGGCTGGGTCAGCTTTCTCAGGTCCAGTCACTACTGGAACATCTACTCGTCGCCCCCATTCAGCTAACTGAGCTACCGCCCCTGCACGGAAGGTATCTGCCGCAACCAGCATGACCTTTTTACCTGCTTGTTTGTAGCGGTGGGCTAGTTTCCCGATAGAGGTTGTTTTCCCAACACCATTCACACCAACAAAGAGCATGACGGTCAAGCCATCTTGGAAGTGGATGTGTTCATCGTAGTTACCATCCTTTTCATAAAGCTCAACCAATTTCTCAATGATGACACGGCGAAGTGCGTCTGGTTTCTTGGCGTTTTCAAGCTTGGCTTCGTAGCGTAGCTCCTCGGTTAAGTTAGAAGCGACTTGGACACCAACGTCACTCATAATCAGCAGTTCTTCCAATTCCTCGAAGAATTCTTCGTCAACAGAGCGGAAATTAGCAAAGAAGGCATTCAAGCGAGCACCGAAGCCTGTACGAGTTTTCTTAAGACTGCGGTCATATTTTTCCTGAACGGTTTCTTCTACCTGAGGCCTTTCTGCTTCAAGCACTTCAGAATTATTTTCTTCTACAGTCTCTGAGAGCTCAGGATTCTCTTCCTCTGAGACTTCTTCTGAGTTTGGCAATTCTTCTATTTCTTCTTGATAAACCTCTACAGCTGGCTCTGAATCCGTACTTTCTTCAACTGTGTCTTGGATTTCCTCTTCTTGGAGCACAGCTTGTTCAACAATTTCAACTTCTGCTTCTTCTTGAGGAACTTCCTCAGCTTCTGTAAGAGAAGATTCAAAATCTTCAGATAAATCAAGATTTTCCAGAGCTTCTTTTACAACTTCTTCGATTTTAGGTTCTTCTTTTTTTCCAAATAGACGGTCAAATAATCCCATATCTTAGTTCTCCTTTAGCACATATTCTTCGATAGCCCAGGCAACAGCTTCTTCATCATTGGTCATTGGAGTCACTACATTTGCGACTGCCTTGACTTCAGGAACAGCATTTTGCATGGCAACACCGAGCCCTGCCCATTCAATCATAGAGAGGTCATTGGCCTCGTCACCACAGGCCATAACTTGACTTTGGTTGATTCCAAGATGGCTGATTAGTTTTGCCAAACCTGTTGCTTTATGAACATTCTTTGGTGACCACTCTAGCAACATTTCACGTGATTTAAAGATTTCATATTGGTCAAACAATTCTGGAGAAATCTTCTGAATAGCTGCATCCAAGGGTTCTTGAGCAAAGGCAGTCACGCATTTATTATAAGTCATTTGACTAGACAAGTCTTCAAAGTCCACTGGAACAAAAGTCAAAGCTGGATTAAATTTGGCATAAAGACTTTCTTGGTCAGATTGGATTTGATAAACAGTTCCTTCTGAGATGGCATCAAGAGGCAGTGATAATTTCTCTGTTTCCTCATACAAGCGTGCCACATCATCATATGAAAAGACTGTCTTATCAAGGATTTCACCTGTATTTTTCTGTACTAAACCACCATTAAAGGTAATGGTATACTCATCTTCGTGGCCGTCAGTCCCCAGCTCATGGAGGAAGAAATCCATAGCTTTTAAGGGACGACCAGTTGTCAATACAACCTTAATACCACGATCACGCGCTGCTTTCAAGGTTGCCTTAGTACGATCCGTCAGCTTTTTATCAGTAGTCAGCAAGGTCCCATCCAAGTCCAATGCAATCAATTTTATATCTGCCATTATAAGCCCTCCATATAAGCTATAACCGACTGGTCCTTATGGTGACCAATCACAGTCTCTGCTAATTCTAAAATTTCTGGTCGTGCATTTTCAGGAGCTACAGGATGTCCCACAAGCTGCATCATATGCAGGTCATTTAGATTGTCTCCAAAAGCCATAACCTGATCCATTGTGATACCAAGTTTTTTAGTTAATTCAACAATAGCCACACCCTTATCGACATAGTCCAGAACAATATCAATGGATTCAAAGCCAGTTGTCATGGCCTTAACACCAGGAACATTTTCGTTTACCCAAGCTTCCCCAGCTTCCAGAGTTTCTTCTGTGAAGTTGGTTGTAAATTTGAAAATGTCATCTGTGATATCTTCCAAACTCGCTACTTTTTGAATATTTTCATTATAGTGCTGACTCACTTTTAAATAGGTCTCATCAACCGTATCTAGCACATAAGAGCCTTTTTTTCCCGTCAAGAGCAATTTATTGATATCTACATAAGGTGACGTTTTCAGCTTTTCAAAAGTCGTCAAATAAAACTCACGAGACATGGTCGCTTCATACAAGTCTTGACCTTGATATTCGACTAAACTGCCATTTTCCGCAATGA
Source organism: Streptococcus mitis (assembly GCF_946190065.1). Lineage (GTDB taxonomy): Bacteria > Bacillota > Bacilli > Lactobacillales > Streptococcaceae > Streptococcus > Streptococcus mitis_DE. The sequence goes on along the minus strand of NZ_CAMHZD010000001.1, from coordinate 24,280 downwards.
AAATAATATTATCACGAACATCTGCAAATAATTTTTCTAAAGATAGAAATCCGCGCCCCGAAGCCACTGCAAAGTAAATCCCTTTTTCCTTATAGGAAACCAAGAGAGACTTGAGGCGGTCCATATCAAAGCGCCCATCCCCATCTAGAAAAGTTCCATCCATATCTGTTGCTACTAGTTTAATTGTCATCCTTCAATACTTTCTAAATCTTTTAACTTAACCGAAACAATTTTTGAGACACCCGATTCCTGCATGGTCACTCCATAGATGGAATCAGCCGCCGCCATAGTTCCCTTACGGTGGGTCACAACGATAAACTGGCTGTCCTTGTCAAAGCGGTTGAGGTAATCCCCAAAACGTTTTACATTGGCTTCATCCAGCGCAGCTTCCACCTCATCCAAGATGACAAATGGGATAGTCTTAACTCGAATGATAGAAAAAAGCAAAGCTAGAGCCGACAAGGCTTTTTCCCCACCACTCATAAGGTTTAGAGACTGAATTTTCTTACCTGGTGGTTGGACAGAAATCTCAACCCCAGCTGTCAGCAAGTCTCCTTCCGTCAAAATCAAATCTGCCTGACCTCCGCCAAACATCTGTTTGAAGGTCACTTTAAAGGACTCACGAATAGCCTCAAAGGTTGATTTAAAGCGTTCCTTAACCTCATCATTCATCTCTGTAATGGTCTCAAGGAGCAGATTTTTCGCTGACAAAATATCATCTCGTTGGCTATTTAGAAAATCCAGACGATTGTGAACTTCTTCGTACTGGTCAATAGCATCCAAATTGACAGGACCCAGTGAGCGAATAGCTTTCTCTAAATCCTGCACCTCTTGCTCTGCCAGATTGAGGTTTTCCAATTCATGTGCCTTTTCTAGTGCTTCAGTATAGCTAATCTGATACTGGTCTGTTAATTGGCTTTGTAGATGGCGCAAGCGCTCGCTGACCTTTTCTTTCTTAGCTTCAGCACGTGTTTGCTTGCGAATCCACTCCTCATTCTGCTGGCGAGCCTGATCCAAATGACTAGCAATATCATCCAGTTGACCTTCAATATCATCCAACTCAAACTGCTTGCGAATCAAACCTTGTTGGAGGTTTGTTTTCTGAGTTTTGGCTTCTTCTACCTGTTGACTGAGCAATTCTGTATCAACCTTCTCAAGATTGTCAACTTTTTCTTGGAGAAGGCGCTGAATTTCCTCTTGCTCGATATTCAGATTGTCCAATTCCTTGCCTAAACGGTCAATGTCAGCCACTTCATAACGTTTTTTCCCTTGCAGTTCTGTCTTAAGCAAGCGAGCCTGCGCTACCTCTTCCTGCAAGTTTTGATAGCGTTCTTGAATGGCGTTTTTGTTAGACTTAATCTCTTCAATCTCAGCTTCCAGATTTTGCTTGTCGCTGGAGATAGTAGTGAGGCGCTCTTGGCATTTTTCCTTATCTGCTTGCCAATCTCCCTCAGAAAGACGATCTAATTCCTCTTCTTGGAGTTTCAAAAGAGTTTCTAGCTCTTCAACTTGTTGACTGGTCTGCTGATAAGCGAGGGACAAGGCTTGCTCCTGAATACGTGCCTGCTCTCCTTGAGATTTGATGGCTTCTAAACTTTCTGTCAATCTAGCCATCTCATCTTGCAAGGTCTGCAAAGCGGTTTCTTCTGAACGAAGACTTACTTCTTCTTCAGCAATTTCTTTTTGCAATTGTTCCAACTCTGGCTTGATGAAAATGCTGTTGTTCTGACGATTGGCTCCACCTGCATAGGAACCACCTGTACGAAGTTCTGTCCCATCCAATGTCACCATACGGACCTGATAACGAACTTGGCGCGCGGCTGCACGCGCATGTTCTACTGTATCAAAAATAGCTGTTGTTGCTAGCAAGTTCTTGAAAATGGCTTCCAGTCTAATATCAAAAGTAACCAGCTCATCTGCCATCCCAAGGAAACCTGGGCTTGCAGCAATAGCATCTTGGTTCTGACTAGAAATCGTACGCGCCTTGATAGTCGTCAACGGAAGGAAGGTTGCACGACCTGCTCTGTTTCGTTTGAGGAAATCAATGGCCTTAGTCGCCGCGTTCTCATCTTCTACAATGATGTGCTGACTGCTTGCACCAAGCGCAATCTCAAGGGCAGTTTGATAATGCACATCAAAGGTCAGGTGCTCACTAACTGCCCCAATAATCCCACCAAGGCGGTCTTTTTCTTGGAGAACACTCTTAACACCTGCATAAAAGTTGCTATGATTTCTCAGGATATTTTCCAAACTTTGGGCTCTAGCCTGCTTGTTTTTGAGACTATCCAGACGGTCAAAGAGTTGGCTTTGTTGAGCTTGATAGGAAGTTTTCTGCTCCTCTTGTTCCTTGGCACAGACTTGATAGTCAGCCAATAATTTCTGAACCTGCTCCTTGGCCGTTTTAAGCTCTTCTTTTTGATGACTAGCCTTCTCTTTAGCTGTAGTCAGTTGTTCTTTGAGCTTTTCTAGTTGATCTGCTTGTTTTTGAGAAAGCTGACGACTATTTTCCAACTCGTTTTCGATACGGGTCAACTGGTTTGAGACATCGGCTTCTTCCTGTAAAAGTGCTACAAAACGTTCACGCAAGAGCTCAATCATCTGGTCAGGATTATCTGAAAAAGCCAGCAATTCAGCTTCTAAACAATTGAGTTTTTGATTATTTTGGATTAGATTTTCCTCTAAAAGTGCTAAAGAGTTTTCCTTATCAGTTTTTTCTTTGCTGAGAGAATTTCTCTTATCCTCCAAAGCAGCCAAACGGGCTTGTGCTTCCTGTTGATTGAGGGCTACTTGCTCAGATTCTAATTTCGATAGGGCTAATTTTCTCTCTAAATCACTAATCAGACTGGTCAAATCCATCAAACTGCCTTGGTCTTTGGCCATTTCAGCCTGTAAATCTTGACGTTGCTTTTTAAGAGTTTGATTTTCTTCTTCTAATTTTTCACGCTTTTGGTAGTAGCTCGTCAAGAGTTCCTGAACCTGTGCTAACTCTTCTTCTGTCAACTCTAGTTCAGCCTTATTTTCCTTGATTTGAGCAACTAAAACGTCTAAATAAATAGCCTTGCGTTGACCTTCCAAATCTAGAAACTTACGGGCATTTTCAGCTTGCTTCTCAAGAGGCTTGATTTGATTATCCAACTCGTAAATAATATCCTCTAAGCGGTCTAGATTATCCTGAGTTTGTTGTAGTTTGCTCTCAGTTTCTTTTCTGCGAGTCTTGTATTTTAAAACTCCAGCAGCTTCTTCAAAAATAGCTCGGCGTTCTTCAGGCTTGGAATTAAAAATCTCCTCAACCTTCCCTTGGGAAATAATGGAGAAGGAATCTCGTCCCAATCCAGTATCCAAGAAGAGGTCATGAATATCACGCAGACGCACTTTCTTGCCGTCAATCTTGTATTCGCTATCTCCACTACGATAGATATGGCGTTCCACCCTAATTTCTTGGCCTGCATCCTTGATAAATCCGTCATTATTATCCAGAGTCACAACTACAGAAGCATAATTGAGCGGTTTGCGACTTTCAGTTCCAGCAAAAATAACATCCGGCATCTTGCCCCCACGGAGACTCTTGACACTAGACTCTCCCAAGGCCCAACGCAGACTTTCTGTAATATTCGACTTTCCAGAACCATTGGGTCCAACGACTGCCGTCACACCTTGGTCAAAGACGACCTTGGTCTTATCAGCAAAAGACTTGAATCCCTGAATTTCGATTTCCTTTAAATACATGAATCCAGCCCTTTCTCAACGGCATTTTTGGCAGCTTCCTGCTCTGCTAATTTCTTAGAACGACCTTGACCTTGACCAATGCTCTTACCTTCAACAAGAACTTCTACATCAAAAACCTTATCGTGGGCAGGACCCGTTTCAGAAATCACCTGATAACGAATAGCCACATCCCCATTGACCTGAAGTAACTCTTGGAGATGGGTTTTGTAGTCTGTAATCATCTCAAACTCGCCTGCTTCAACCTTAGGAATCATGACTTGATAGATAAATTCCTTAACCTTGGCCACATCCTTGTCCAAAAGGAGGGCACCAAGAAAGGCTTCAAAGGCATCACCAAGAATGGTATCACGATTGCGCCCACCAGACTTCTCTTCCCCCTTACCCAGTTTGATAAACTGATCAAACTGGCAATCACGCGCAAAACCAGCCAAACTCTCCTCACGGACAATCATAGCACGGAGTTTAGACAAGTCACCCTCAGGTTTTTTAGGATATTTTTTATACAGATATTCTGAAATCAATAACTGTAGAACAGCGTCTCCTAAAAATTCCAAGCGTTCATTGTGTGAAATTTTTAAGAGGCGGTGCTCATTGGCATAACTCGTATGAGTAAAGGCAGTCTCCAGTAAATTTTTATCTGCAAATTCGATTGCAAAATGGTTCTTTAGTACAGTTTGTAATTCTTTCATACCAACCTCTTTCTAACTGATAACAGTCCTTTTTATTATATCAAAAAAAGCATCCTGAGTCACTTTAAAACGGGACTGGAGGGGATTTGGATATTCTTTAAAAATAGATTTTCAGTTTTAGGTGCAAATTTGAGACGGTGTAAAGAAAAAAACCTATTAAAGGCTTTTTTAGGCTATTTACATCCACCCTGAGGGAATCGAACCCCCATCTCAAGAACCGGAATCTTACGTGATATCCATTACACTAAGGGTGGAAACTTGTTTTATTATAACAGAAATTTGCTCTAATAACAAGTTTTTTTCTAGTGAGGTATGCGGTAGAATTTTTTAGAACGCCTAAATTCATAATTTTCTAGGAGAACATCACCGAGTTTTAAAAAAAGACTGAACAAATTTCTTGCTCAGTCTTGACATTGATACAGTTATCAGGTATCATTAATTAAAGACTGAGTAAGAAGGGTGAGTTCTTACTCGGTAAGGCGAGAAGTGTTAGCGCACTTTTCGTCTTTTTTTATTCGATTAATTTAAGTAAATTATAACACATTTTTACATACCGTGCAAGTATTTTATGTTTGATTGTAGCACAAAAAGACCTTTTTTTACAAAGGTTATTGTTATATAACTTTTTATATACTTTATTATATATTTTTATTGTTTTCGGAAGTAAGATAATCTTTTACTATCAGGGTAACATTGATATCTAGATGTATTTTCTTTTTCCGTTTTACTCATTCTTTTTTTAATGGTATAAGCAGAAACTTCCTCTAAAGAAATAAATTTTTCATAATCTTCTCTCCAGTTACCAAAGAATAGTTCCCTCAAAGAATCCTCATAATTCAAAACAATTATCCGACTCATCGTTTCAGCTCCAGCAAGTGTCCAGTACATTCCTCTTTTTTTCATTCTATAAGTGACCTTACGATGCTGACTCTCCATTATCCCTATTCCTGCATGACTGAATCCTCTTTGTTCGGCTGGTTTAGTGTATTGGAAATTTCTCAATATTTTACTCTTGAACCTCTCAAATGACTCTTGTTCTTCTTCTGTTTCGATATAACTTTCAGTCGTATCCAGAACAGTTCTCATCAACTGCTTATCATGTTGCTTAATCGCCTGGAAAGCTCTCTCTAATAGATCTTCAGAGTAAAATTTTAAATAATTCTTCAACTCCTTATTTACATGGTACTCATCCCAAAAATGTTCGTGTCGTTTAATTCGCAAAACCTTCGCAATTTCTTTGAAAACATAGGGTGTATATCCATGACCTCCATCAGAGTTCGTAATCAATAAAGTCTGATCCGTAACTTCGTAATTATTGAATAGATAATCGATTACCTGCTCCCTCACTAAGCGGTTGTCAAGGCCAATAAATTCTTTTTTGTCCTGGAGTTCAAATCGATTGCTGCCAACTTTCTGGCTTCCTGTATGGACTACAAAATGGGATAAATCATAATGTTTATTATCCTTCTGTGAGTCACGTGCTTTAACCATCACACCATCACCCTCAATATAAATAACCTGGGCTTTTCTTTTGCTAACTTCTTTACCCTCTTCGTAATAGCGATAGGCTTCTCTTTCCTCCAATAACTTCTCACAAATTTTTACAGCTTTTACTACAATTGGTTTTGTGATAGAGATGTGATAAGTCAATTGGATCACCTGAGTTACTTTATCATATGGCATTAAAGTAGATAATTTGGCCACCTGATACATAAATTCCCAGGAGAAGCGGACGTTCTTCTGAAGCCCCAACTTTTCATCTACTGGAATGACCCAATGATCTCCCTTTTTCCAACGTCTTCTTCTGAAAGTAAACTCACCAAATGTAAAAGCGACGGTTCGCTCCATTGAATGAATACAGGTATACCCCTTTGCTTTCATGACTGGAATCATCTCCTCATCATACCTAGAAACAAAGTTATAAAATTCTTTTGCATTTTGAAACAGCAATTGATTTTTTAGTTCTCTCTCATCAAAGAAAGTCATTCAGAATCCTCCCTTATTAAAATTACGCTTATTTTAATAAATTTTGACCTGAATGTTCAAATAATCCTTTGTTCTGACAAAAAAAGAGCCTATCTTTTCAGATAAACTCTTACTTGTCATACCAGGGTTTCTCTTTTTTACTAAAATAGGATTTGCTCATGTCAATAGTGAATATAGCCATCGGAATCAAAATGATACTCCATAAAATTGTCACAATCCCATCTGCAATAAAGGAAAAGTCACCTGTAAAGTGAAGCCCAAAATACAATAATAATACAACTGGAAGGAAAGCTGGAGCGAATTTTAAAACAGCCAACCCTAAAACAATTATAAACACCATACTAAGACCAAATGTCTTATAGAACATATATACAGCTATAGCTCCTAGAAAAATAAAGAAGAGCTGAACAAGTCTTTTAACATCAACGAAAATCATTATAGATTCCTCCTACTTTATCAGTAATATTTTAAAATCTCATCTGTTAGGTAAATTCTATTGGGTAGATTGGATCCTTGGCGGATTTCTTCAATTAAACCATGATTCTTTAGCTTCTTTTTCAAAGAAATCACTTTACTTTTATCTGATTGAAGAGCCTCCATTAGCTCCTCTATAGGGTAACATACAAAAGTATTTCCATTTTCATCATATCCTTTTAATTCAAAGTCAACTGCAGCTCTTAAACGATTTAATAAAAGCATGTAGAGAAAAATTCCACTACTCTTCAAATCATTGAACTGTGGATTGTCCATTATTGGACGAGGAATAAAGAATTGTCCTGAATCTGTTGCTGCTGAAGAAAATTCTGGAATATCTGATAAATTTGATAAGTATTTCATTATTCTTTCTCCATTTCAAGTGATTTTTCATCTGAACTGGAGATATTAGACTCTGCCTCGTGCAACTTTCTAAGAAGCTCCTCGTCCTTTATTTTTTTGTTTTTCTTCATATCATGAAGATAATCTCTCCCTGATTGTGGATCTTCATCGTCATTATCATTTTTCTTCTTTATTTCTTTACTAAAATCTATCATAAAAAATCATCCTTTCCGATATCTCATTACTTAATTTTTTTCTGCATCTTTTCCCATTCTCTTATAATCATCTTCTCGATATAAGATGAAGCTGATTTCTCACCATGATACTCTACTAAAGCATCTAACATATCATATCGAACATTATGATGTAAAGAGAATGGATATCTTTGCTTTTTATTATAGCTTTCAGGAGACTTTCTAGCCTCCTGATTTTGTTTCCTAGACGAAGGAGTCTTTTCTCTCTTTGGTGTACTCTGGAATGTTTGTTTTACTTGTGCGAATCGATTCTCTGTCATGCTACCTCTCCTTCTAACACACTCAAAATATTTTCATATACGTAGTTTATATTATCATAAAACTTTTGATGTGTCTCTTTTTGGTTAGCTGTCATCTCTTCATGCTGCTCAAAGACACTCTGACTGATCACAAGACTCTTGGCCATGAGCTCTTTTTTCTGGATAGAACCTAGGTAAGCCGAATCTTCTTCAACAACTTCTAAAAATTGTTTACAGGTGTCTGTTACATTGTTTCCAAAGTACTCAATCTTATTTCCAATAAGATAAGGTTCTGCTTTAACATAGCTTTTCTTAGTAATGACTTCGATAGCTTCGCTCTTGATGAAGTCTACAAAATTTTTCAAAGATAACCAGGCACGAAAACCATTAAGAGAGGCATCAGAAACAGCTAAGACAATATCTGATACGGCTATAAAATTAGCCGTAACTAGGCTCTCGTCATTATGCGTATCAATTAGAATGACATCAAATTGTGCTTCTAACTCCTCGTAATGTTCGCCAAACCACATAAACAACTGGAGATATTTGTTGTTTCGACTAGCCAGATCTAACTGCTCATCTGTCAAACGCTCATCACCACAAATCAAACTGAGATTTTCTGATATTGGAACAATTTCGTACTCTCCAGTCGTAAATATATCATAGACGGTTTTCTCGTATTTTACATCAAATGTTCTTGTCAAATTGCATTCCCAAGCTCCATCAATGAGTAATGTTCTAAGCCCCTTAACACGTGCCAACCAATCCCCTTCATTAAAGGTATCTGTAGTCTTACCACCGCCACCTTTACCTAAGTTTGTTGTCTGAATCTTCATGATTCCCTCCTTGGATAATTGTATATTTTGTTATATAACTTTTTATATACTTAATTATATCTAAAACAACTTTATTTGTCAATATAAAAGCACAAAAAGTTATATAACTTTTTGTGCAACTTTTTAGCCATATGTACCGCCTATATTCCCACCAACATAGGCTTTTAGTTGGATTTGTTGAACTGTAGTATTGAAATTACCAATGAAATAGCTATTCTCTTCCCCACCTTTAGTCAAGACAACTAAAAATTGAATAACGTCCTCTGATTCTGTCGGCATCACTTCTAATTGTTTAGGTTGAAAATCATACTGATTCGTTAGAATAGCCATCGCAAAGGTTTGAACCATCGCATTCTGTGTCATAGATAAATGATTCTCGATTGTTCCCTTGACATTTGGAAGAAAATTCGTCTTTTTTATATCTGCTACTGCTTCTTCAAAGGCTTTTAACACTTCTTTTTTGTCTTCTGAGCTTGCCTCTGCATAGGGGCGTTCTAGTTTTAACTTAGCTGTCCGATAATTCTTCTCGTCTGCTGTTTCCTCTTTGGAAGACGGCTCGTTTTGAGTGGTTCCTGAAGAACTCACCTGGGCAGCTTCTTCTATTTTAGTTTGTTGAGATGGCCTGAAACTCGATACAATCCCTATTCCTGCCAAAACCAATAGAATACCTACTACAATCGATACAACCATATTCTCCTTTATCCAATCAATCATCTTATATACTCCTTTTAATTTGAATTGAATTTAGGTTCCCTATCATCTGGATAGGCAAACGAAATAACTTGGGCTCGCTGTTGTTCTGGAGTCCAAATTCGATAGTCCCATGTATAAGGGGTCTTAAACGTATCCCAACCACTTAAAGGTGTATTTTGTTCTACAAATAAGATAGATCCGTTTTCAAAGACATGACATACAATTCCTGTATGACCATAGCCTCCGCCTCCCACCTGTGTAGAAAAGATAGCACCCCTTTTGGGAGTTGACTTAAGTGAATTCCCGAATATTGATGCCCAAGCTGCTGCCTGATCTTTCCCATTACCTTGAACTGAACCAGAATGACCCCATATATGATTTGCGACACTAATTGTAAGATTCACACATTGTCCAGCTAAATCGTCCCTTCCAGGATTATACCACCCTGTAGACTTAGCATAATCCATGCCTAAACTCTTAGGATCGACAATAAACGGTTTCAAACTATCTGGTAAATCTTCTGGTTTATACCCCCACGCAGTCGCATCTGAAGGAACTTTTCCTGTTCCATCGACACTACCACCTGATTCACCACAATCACTTTTTTCAGCTGAAGAAGAAATAGCATTATCTGAAGAACTGGCATCTTGTGTATTCGATACTGCATAAGGTTTCTCACCATGAGCAGCAATGGCTTCCTTATCAAGCCACTGATACTTAGTACCTAGCTTTTCGTACATATCAGTTAGCTTGCTCTTATAAGTGCCATCTGTGGCCCATCCACCATCTGCTATGGCAGATAGAGTTGCAATGCCATTTATATTGTTTATAGCCCCTTTATAAAGGGTTTGATGAGCCATAAACTCAGCTTTCCCTACAATTCCTGCATCATAGCTAGAAAACCAAGTATAAGCTCCTCCTGTACCGTCTCCAACGTTTGCTCCAGGCTTTGTTCCTGTTAAGTCAATACTGTCTTCACCATACGTCGCAATAGTGACTGGAAAATCACTTTTTCTGGAGGTTTTAACACCTCCCATGTTATGAGCCATCCAGAAGGAAGTTCCATTAGGATTCGTAAAATTAAAGCCATTCTCTATCATAGTTTGAGTGATGGAAGCTGAAGGTAGAAAACCTCCTGCTCTCCAAGATAGAATATAGGATTCCTTATGCTTTTTTACAAAACCATCTATGGAACCATCAGCTGAAGACACTGTTGAGTCACTAGTTGAAGATGTTGTTTCTACAGCACCACAATCATGTCCACCACTACTAGCTATAGCGCCCATAATCCCAGCCAACATGGTCATCCAAACATTGATAATTAACAGTATCGCTACAAAAGGAAGGATAATCTTAGGCTTTAATAATTTTTTCATAGATACCTCCCCTATCTACCACAATCCTAATATTGTTCGTAAAATGCCATAAAAAACTAAAAATACAATGAACCCTAGACCTATTTTCTTGAGACCATTCAAAAATTCCTTATCTCGCTCCTTTTGTGCTTCTAGACGTTTTGGATCTGATTCTCCCTCTGAAGCAAAATAATCTCTTTCTTGTTTCATACGACATTTACGAATCAAAACATATTCATCAAATTTCTGCTTTGTCCTTGTAATCATTCCTGATTTGTTTTTAACCATTTAAATTTAATGTCCTTTCTTATTCGATACCACCATAGCGCTCAACTTCTGGAGCTAATAATTGCTGGTTAAATACTAGATTTCCAACTCCTGCAATATTCATAAACAACTGTCCTTTGGCTAGGCGAGGCAATGTTTCTAATTCAGACTGATTCATTGATCCTGATAAAGCATTGGCTAATAGTGGAACGCTAGTTTCATCTGTCTGAGCAAAAATTCTATACTGCATCAGACCAAAAATCCTCTGAACCGCAGTTACGTATGGATCCTTATGAGTGCCGATACCTGTCTCAAACAGAATACCCCTCAGAGAATTTACGGACAACACAACTCCAGCAAAGTTTTCCCCCATTGTATCAATCATATCTGCCAAGAGATTCACACTGCTCTCATGCTTAGGATTAATGAGTGTCTGTGCACCACTAATATTGACAATATAGTGTTGCATATCCATCTCTGTTAAGCTAGGGTTCCTTTTCAGTAGTTGCTTACAACGTTTACCGTTATTAACAATATCTGCTGAAACAAGAGAAAGAACTGAGAATATTTGAACATTTAAGAGATGAGGGGCACTCTTCAATCCAGAAAAATCAAATGTCACAACTTGCTCTGAAGAGATATCTTGAAATTCGGTTGTCCCCTCGAAAATTTCTGCGTTTGTTGTCAATAATTCATTAAAAGTATTGTAAATACGTTTAACGGCTTTGTTTTCAGCCATATCCGTGCTATAACTTTGTTCTAGTCGACGTTTATAGGCATCAACAAACAAAATGAAATCTGACAAGATAGGATAGTCTTCATTGACAAGATCCGTTGCTTTCAGTTTTTCTGGATTCAACGATGGGTTCCGAGCCCATAAATTTTCTTCAATATAGAATTCATTCAAGAGAGTTCCAAATGTGATTAAATCATCTCCTGTCACTTCATTATTCAGGAGTTTATAAATACTCTTTAATTTTTCTATATGAAGATTGTAGGACTTTTTCTTATCAATTTCAGTCCCTGCTTCATTGGTTACTGTTGGAAATACCTGGAAGATATTAATTCGGTTAGCTTCACCTGATAAATCAAATATCAATCCATGCTGCTTCCTTGTCTGGTCAAGAAACTGACCAGTAGCATCAAAATTACGAATATAGTGTCCCTTTGCATAAAGACCATCTGTATGTTTCATAAGGAAAGAACGTTGGCCCATCTTTGGATTCCCAGATAGAATCATAAACGAACGTGTTCTTTTTTCATCACGTTCTAGGAAGTTGAAATTTACTGCTCCGTTTGTTGGAGTCCAACCAAGATAAAATCCCTTTTCATCTTCAAGCTTCGTATGATTAAAGAAATATCCCCCAGCTATTGAGTGGGCTGGAGTAGGTATTCCTCTTCGATGATTTGGTAAATCAATCTGATACTCAGCTGGAATAAAAGGAGCATGATATTCAAATTCTAATTCTCCTGATAGGATAGTTGATTTGAATTTAGACGTTTTGTCTTTAACCTCTTCAACTTTCTTAAACAATTCTTCTTTGGTTGATGCGAACACAAAGACACGAATATACATCCCATACATAGCTATATTCCGCTTATCAATGTCTCGACTTAACTTATTGAGATTGTCAATTTCATCTAGTTCTTTCCGATTATTTGTTAATTTACTGTTATTAGTAATACGTGTTGATTTTTCTTCAATAGAGTCCTCTATCTCTTTTTGAAGCTGTCTATTATCTTCTTTATACAGTGATAAGAAGGCACGTGTACCAGGTAATAGTAATAATTCAGAAAGCCAAAAACGATCCATTCCTTCAGTTGGATATTCATAGTAGTGTATGACCGTATGATATCCATCTCCACTTAACCAGGAACGATCATCCTTTTTAAAATCAATATTTCCTTGCGGTTGAATCTGGCTAAGGAAAGCAAGGTCATATCCTTCATTCTTTAATTGTCTTTGTCTACGTTTTGATAAATCAGGCATACTATCCCTCCTATACTTTCTCATTCATATTGTTGTATTGTTTTATAATCTGAATTTTCTTCCTATAGCTAATTTCTTGAGGAACAAAATCATTATTTCCATAAGTTTGCGCCTTCCGAACTAATTCGTCCAATTCAGTTGTTGTAGGTGCAAATAGCCACAATATAAACTCTGTATTATAGACTTCTTGTCGTATGCTCTCTTCAACTTTAATTTGACTTTGAAGCCAAAGCTCACGATCTTTGAGTTGTAAAAAACGTCTCTCATTTACTGATATCTTAGAGAGATCTTGTCGCACTAAATTCAAATGATGGCGCAAGTCAGAAATTTGTGTATCAGTATTTGTTGGCAAGGTTGTCGTCTCTACTTGGATATTAGGTCCAAATCGAGTTAACCAAGTTTCAAAATTTTCGATTGTACGCATCACCTCGTTATAAGACATCGACCCTAAGTCTTTACCTGGTATTTCCATAAACTGCAAGTATCCATAATCTACTAACTGGATATAAGCCTGTCTGTTTGGAATAATTGATTTTACGTCTAACAACTCAACACAAGAATGTAAATCGAAATATTCCTGAGTATGCTTCTTCATTTCTCGAATACGTCCTAAAGGGCGTTTCTCAATATTTTTGGATGAAGTTTGTTTAATTGCCATTATGATTTTCTCCTTCTGATATAGTTCAAACTGATGTAACGTTTTCTTCTTCGTCTGAAGAAAAGAAACATACTGTGCCAATTCTTTTTACCACCGTTAGCTGGCAACACCAGATACAAACTCATAACTGGTGTTAAAAATATGAATGCGAACATTTGTATCCATTGACTTTTCGGAAAAATTCTTAATCCAACGCTTAGAGCGATTAGCCCAGTTATTCCTACAAATGTAATATCCAGAATAAGAAGTCCTATAATCTTGATTTTGGCATAAATATCTCTAGGTACACCATATTTTTCACCGTACATTAATTTCTCCTTTATATTTGTTTTGACACTCACATTATAATGAATAATCGAAAATATCTTTTAAAGGGACAATAGCATTTTTCCCATCATCCTTCAGGAATAAATTACACAAAAAGTTATATACTTTTTTACACAATAAAAGAAGCCTCAATACTGAGACTTCTTACTTAACTATTCTTAAAATTGGACCATATTTTGGTGGTTTTTGTTCATCAATTGAAATATCTAAAGACTTCTCCAATTCATCTTTTGGCAGGGATAAATAGGAAATTAATTCATTCCTCTGAAGAATATCATTTGTAACAATCAGCTCATATACCTTTCTATAAAGGCTTGGTTTTTCAGGAATTATCTCTGTATCTAACGGCTCCTGTCTCTTCCACTTATTAAAAGCAATTTTCTTAAACAGATACAACTTTTGATCATCACTTATTAACTCTAGTTGATGTGTTCTCATAATCATAGCCTGAATAGAAACCTTCCAATATTTTTTCAACTCAATATAAAAATCTAAATTAGTAGATAACAATGACTTTAAGAAACCATTTTCAGGCAACAATAGACAAGAAGCAAAATAATTAGCTTGTTTTTCAATAACATTCTTTAATTCCTGTGATGTATAATCATGAATACTTTCAATATCTCCGTGAAGTAAAATATGTCCGATCTCATGAGCGATGTTAAATCTTCTGCGAACTGCTGATTCGCCGTTGTCTGTCAACATTATGAACGGTCTATCTCCTATCCACTCTGATACCGCATCTAGTGTTTCATCGGACATATTTGCTTCAACAATAATGACACCATTAATTTCCGCTACTTCAAGTAAATTAGAAACTGGTAAATCTATTCCAAGTCCCCAAATCTCTCTCAATTCTCTGGCTTTTTCTTCAATATCTTTATTAGTGATATCATGAATATTTTTCATTAGAATATCAGGAAGAACTAACTGGGGAAAATTCACATAGCGAGATAAAAAATCATAAATTTCTTTTTGAAATTCCAATCTCACTGCTTGCATATCTCTTATTTTCTTGGTGGATGCAGACTGACTACGAAAAAAAGTTGCTCCTTCATAAAAACTTTTTGATTCAGAAGTAAAGTAATTATATGGAAAATCTAGTTCGGCAACAATAGTCATTAGGTTATTGGCTCCTGGTTGCGTTTTACCTAATTCATAATTCGAAATCATCTGTCGGGATATCCCAGTTCGTTCTGCTAAATCTTTCTTT
Source organism: Streptococcus mitis (assembly GCF_946190065.1). Taxonomy (GTDB): domain Bacteria; phylum Bacillota; class Bacilli; order Lactobacillales; family Streptococcaceae; genus Streptococcus; species Streptococcus mitis_DE. The sequence goes on along the minus strand of NZ_CAMHZD010000001.1, from coordinate 9,231 downwards.
GTTAATCCCCTAGCTATTCTAGCTTTTGTTAATTTAGAGGGATTAAATATTCGTTGTTCCATTTACTACTCTCCTACGAAGATCTTCCGATAGCTCTGTTAATGTCAAATCTAGTTTCTTTTGGGTTGCTCGTTCTTGTTCTGTAGAAGTTATAATGCGTGGAGCATTTAAAATATCTACTTTCTCAATCCATTGTTCTGAATCAACATCAGGTAGTCCAAGCTGAACAAACTGAAGATGATGATTTGGTCCACCATAAGTGAGTAGTATAAATGGGGGAGTAGTCTCATCATACCGTTTATTGATATCTTCTTGAGTAGTGAATAGATCAAACTGCTTATTCTTAATACTAGCAACACTTCTATGCAGAGCTTTTTTAGGAACAGCTCTTACACTTCTTGTTTTCACAGGGGATATAATAGCTCCCTTTGTCTCAATCATAGTATAGGTATAGCCATTTCTTTTATTGTTCGTTGCAGCTATCATTTGCACGTCTACTGGCATAGATGAATCTTCTAAAACTAAACGTAGAGCAACATCTACTAAGGCTTGTCTAATATGACCATAAGTTTTACGCATTTCAGGATGTTGCAATACAGGAGTAGCATTAATCAATTCCCATAGATATCGATAGGCTTCTTTTATACTATAAGCTAATTCTCCTGCCAATCTTGGGTCGCATTCTATTTCTAAGTGACTCTGTAAAATTCCCATGTCTCTTCTCCAATCTTTAACTATCTATGTGATATGTTAATAGTTTACCATTTTTTTAAAAAAATGTCAACATCTATAACATACTTTTACACACAAAAAGAAGCCTCAATCTTGAGACTTCTTAACTAAGTCAAAGAATGATTCTTCAGAAAGAAAAGTAATCAATTGGCCTTCTGATAGTCTTCTAAGCGCTGCATCATGCTTCTTAGACCTTTTATCTAGATCAAAAAGATTCAACTGCTTATGTCCTACAACCAATATATCTGTCCTAGATGACACATAGTTTTGCACGACAGCCCCTTTACTTTCTAAAAATCGTACTGCTTCTTCTCTAGTTAGAGGACGTAGACTTCCTGTGATAACAATATTCTTCCCTGTTAAATCCATAATTCATCCTATTCCTCCTCTTCAGGACTTTCAGCACCTGTGATATGACGTCCTCCCTGCATACGCTGTCCTGCTTGTTGCATCTGTTGGTTCATGTATTGCATTTGACTCATGCTCTGTTGAAACTTTTGTTGAGGAGAGTCTGGTTGTTTCGGTGGTTGTGTCGATTCTACAACTGATGGAGATGAACCTTGGGTTGGTGTCTCCATTCCTCCAGTTAGATGAGATGAATCTTGAATTGGAGATTCCGTTCCTCCAGTTGGATGAGCTGAATTTTGGATCGGTGGCTCTGTTCCTCCAGTTAGATGAGTTGAGTTTTGAATTGAAGCTTCCGTTCCTCCAGTTAGATGAGTTGAGTTTTGGATTGGTGGCTCTGCTCCTTCAGTTTGAAGTGGTGGATTTTGAATTGGGAACCCTATTTCTTCAGCTGAAGAAGTTGACTCAACAATAGGTGCATCCGTTGTTCCTAGATCGATTGGTGGCTCAGGAATGTCAACTGGTCCAAATTGATCAAGTCCAGGAACAGCATCGTTTTTCAAAGCATTATAGGTCGCATTGTGAGCAGAGACGGCTTTATCATCCAAGTTATTTAAAACATTGCCAACTGCCCCTTTCGTATTTTTCATAGTTTCAAAAGCTTTCCATTCTGCCAAATCAACCATATTGCTTACACCACCTTTGGCCGCATTCATAAAGCCTTGGTCTTTTACAGAGTTCAAAGCACCTTGAATACCACCTCCAGTTCTAGCTAAGCTATTCCCCAGAATCTGACTTCCTTTAGACAGGGCATCTGGAGCTTTTTTAGCCATATCCATACCAAATTGACCAAGCGCCATACCCCCATTGAAGACACCTCCTGCTCCAGCCGCAAAGGCATTCCCCATCATCATAGCACCAAGCAATTGTTGAGCTGTTTCGCTATGTCCTGTTGAAACTCCAAGCCAGCGTTCAATCATGGCCACTCCTTGCATTGCCGCAAAGAATACTCCAATATAGACAAAGGCAGCTGCAAGACACTGTTCCCACATATTGAGTCCATCAAAGAATCCGCCAGAAAGCTTAGATACTGCTGAAACAGAAAGGATTGGCAAATCTCTGAAAATCTCAAGTGTTACACGCATAATGATAACTTCAAAGAAAATTCCAGCTAAAGCACCGCCAATCGTTCTTAACAACTCTTTATATTTCTTGGAGTTGGATAGAGAACTATAACCAAGAATCGGAGAGATCATTGCCTCAATCAAAATATCAAAAATTGATTTGACAAGCTTAATGATCATGCTGACCAAGAGAACAACAAGGATAATGTACTGAAGAAACATCCCTATCCAGTTGACTTTATAGCGCATATAAACTGATTCAAAAGCACTCAATTGATTAATGACTCGGTGTTCTGTAATGCTTTCAACTCCAGTATTATTGGGATTTAACTTATGGAGGAACAAGCCCTTAATCCCTTTTATTTTATCGTTTTTCTCTATATTTCGTAACATTTCTGGATTTGTTGTACCATAATTTGCCCCAAAATCAATCTTGGACGCAAAATCAGTCGTATCCCGCTGTGCAAGGTCATCCGTGATATTATTGACAGGGGTAGAGCCCTCCTGAACAGGCTTGATGTAGCCATAATCATCCATTGGAAACAACTCTGTAGAGAAATCCTTGTAGATCAAGACTTTTAAGTCTACCACATTATTTTTCATGGGCTGAAGAGCCAAGGAGGAAGTCGGTTGACTACCTGAAGGGGCTTCACTGGAGACCGTCTGGATAGACATGGCATCCTGTGCCACTGCTGTTGAGATGGTGGTCAAAGCTAGTGGCAATACAGCAGTTACAGCAGTTACCAAAAGAAAATTCGTGATGACTCCTTTGTATTTGACTGGCTTTGTAAAAACCCCTGCTATAGCCGACACAACCAAAATCAGAGTAAACAAGGACGTTCCTAATATCTGAAACCAGTAAAAGAACTGGCCTATAATCGTCTTCTGATCTCCCAAATATCCGAAGAGACCAAAGAGCTTGAACATATTATTAAAAACATGTTCTAGACTGGAAGTGATTTGATAAAGAGCTTTTGCGATCCCCCCTGGTAAATAGGTGAGAAACGCCATAAATGCAGGGGTCGGTTCTAAATAGTTATTCCAATAGGAATAGAACTCTGCCAGCTTTTTTGCATTCTCGCCTGTGATTTCGCCATCGAGATTCTTAATCTCATTCACCAAATCTGAAAAGGTTTGATAGTGCACTAAAGATACCTTCTTTCTTTTTAAGATACCCCTATCATATTCGATAATGGCAAAATCGTTTTTAAAGGGACAATGAAATTCTGACAACAAAAAAAGCCTCAAGTAATTGAGACTTTTGTACGTTAATCTGCGGTTCCGTTGAAATCATAGAAAGCATTGTCTTCTTTATAGCCACGACGAAGTTCAATGATTCGGATTTTTTTACCACCCTCGGTCAAGACGACTTGATAATAGGCCTCTGCTTCTTCTGGCTTATCTATATCCCTATAATCAACAGCGATTGTAAAATTTTCTTTTCCTTTCAGCTGACTTTCTAAACTAACTAGAGTGCCTCTGAAAGCGGCTGGAATTGTCTTCACTTGTTCTTCTGAAAGGACACTATAATTAATACTTTCACCGTCGTTATTCGAGATGGTTCGTTTTTCTTTATCAAATTTCAAGGTAGTTCCTACTCCACCCTTAAAATCAGTACTCTCATAACCATGTTCTGGTGAAAAGCCTGTATAGCTATCTTTTAGCACATTTTTAGCAATAGAATCAGGTGATTTTTGACCACAAGCTCCAAGTAAAATCAAGGCTAAACCTACTAAAACAATTCTTAAAAAGTACTTTGCTTTCATCATTTATCTCCTAACCATTCTTTATTTTATTATAGCAAACAGCTTTTTTTCTTGCAAGTGTTTATATAACTTATTGTACATCTTTTTAGATAACTTCATCCGCAAAGAAGTCATCTCCGTCATCATAATAATCATAGTCACCGTGAATGACACTAGCTACAGCCGCCTGGAATAGTTCATCTGTAGATGTAAATGATTGGGATTGTACCTTTTGTCCTTTACTATGACGACCTGATAGTTTAGGAGTTTCTCCATTGTTGCTGAGGAGAGGCATGGTCAAACGTTGCCTCCAGTCTATGATGTTGTTGAAGGCTGTAGCTGCATCAACTGCGATCTCCTGAAGTTCTAGATCACGGTGCGCACTTTCGACTGGAATATCCGCAAGAGTCATCGATGTATCAAATTCCTCTTGTAAGAACATGTACTTGTAAGGGAAGCTGTTTTTATCATGTGCGAAGATTGGATCCGTTGTGACCTTACGTCCAACATTATCCCGACCCTTGACTCCACGTAAGATAACCGCTTCTCCTTCCTGAAGCTTGGCCAATTGTGTTGGTGTCAACAACTCCTGTTTTGGATTCTCGACAGCTACATTTGGATTGGCTTCGTCCAGGATATTGCTGGAGCGCCGTCTTCTGGTGATGGTACGTGTACCCAACTCAGCACTAAATTTCTTATTGGTATCTGAAGATGTTGTTTTAACATAAACCTTCAATGAACAGTTATCCATAATGGTTCGAGCAACATTTTGGCCATATTTATCATCCAATTGCTCAAGATTTTGAATCCACAGGTAATAGAGAATGTTTTGTCCCAATCCAATAGAAATTTTTGTCTCCATGTGAGGAATAGCTGGCATGTTTGTAAACTCATCCAAGATATGGAGAATGCGATTGATACATTTACGACCACTTGAGAGAGCAAGCTCATAGTTAGCATTGAATAATTGATCTAAGAACAAAGAAACAATCCCATTGTACTCTGTGCGGTTTGGCGGTGTTACCAGGTAAATGATTTTCGGTTTATCTGAATAAATCAGTTCAATATCCGACTCCTGAAGAAGATTTTGGGTATCTTCTTGAGTCTTTAAGATGGTTATATCGATATGATCTAAAATCGGCTTCTTGGTATACTCATCTAGCTCTAAACTATCTCCATCTTTTCGATAGACTTTTTCAGCTGAGAACTGGAAGACTTGATCTCGAACAGGGGAATGGCCATTGTTCTTATGGTTGAAATCAATCGTTACCGTAAACTGATCTGGAAGTTTAGGCTCGATGGCATAGGTCAGATAGCCCTCCCCATCGACTAAAGCCGTCGCTTGTTTTACATAATCGACTTTCTTTTGGACTTTCCCCCATTTCTTCAATCCTGTAATCGTTACTTTAGCAGTTTTGTGCCTGAATTCATTTTTAAGCTGACTATTGGTGCTAGATCTCAACTTAACAGACAATCGACGTGGGAAACCAAAAGACTCTAAATCAATCGAGTTTTTAGAAGTCAGTTTGGCCACGTTGTCTTGCAAGAACAGGTTGATTCCTGTCATCATACTAGAGTAGACATTCCCTTTGGTTTCATCACCACCAAAGTCTGAAGCACGAAATTCGATATCCGCCATTTGTCTAAATTTCGAAAATTGTTTTTGATTGATTTGTCTCAAATTATCAAAATAGACTGTGATTTTTGACTTCTTCGACACTTGTTGTTCTCTACTTGGATTTTCGACGATTTCACCAGCACCATCTACAAAGACTTCTTCAGACCCCATCGTCGCCAAGAATTTCGCAACGTTAGGAATCGTAATGGTATCCCAGGCATCATCTTCACCATTTTGATAGGTTTCATTAGCTCGATCCATCAAAGCCATTGTCAGAGCGTTAAATAGGGATATAGAAGACTTACGGAAGTATTCCGCATTTCCTTTCTCTCCACCTTTTTGTTTCGGATAAATGGATTCTGCGGCTGCGTTGACATAGGTTTGAGTCTTCTCATAGTAACCCTTCTTTGCGGCTGCTATGGCCAAAGCTAAGAAATTGTGGGACATAGACCAATCCATATTTTGGAAAGAAAGAACATTAACTTCATAGCCACGTTGCCTCATGAGTTTGTAGGAGGCTTGATAATGTTCCCCTTTCGGGTCTGCTATAACCATTGATGGCTGCAACTCCGCACGGCTATTGATTTCAATTGCTGGAGTTATATGACCCTCCCCTTTACCTGAACGAGTCATCCCAATTCCTAACAAGTTAGTAGGCTTATCTTCAATGTAGTAGTAACCTGAAGGAAAAGCTAACATACCTAAAATCCGCTCTGCATTGGTCACACATCGACTGATTTTCCTATTTTGCCATAACATCTGAGTTCTCAGTGTTTGACCTGCTAAATCATGAGTCAGTTCATGAAATACAGGAGCACCACCTTCACCTGGATAAGTTAAAGCTTTATTGGGGATCTTTTTGTATTGACGACGAATTTCATTGATCGTCACAAATCGGTCATCTCCTTCTTCATTGTTGTTATAGTCTCGAAACTGCTCGAAGTTTATCCAGGCAGATTTCCAGGCGATAACTAATCCCAATAGAAAGATTGGAAATGCTAAAATCGGTGCTATCAAGAAGACCTTAGCATTCAATAAACTTTGAAACAAGAGGCTGTTTAAGTCAAAGTTTACGGCCTTACTAGCATCTTTAAACGACCAAATACTAAAGTATAGAAAGCGGATTGTAGCCCTCAAAACAGTAACCAGGTAATTGGTTAAGATAAAAGCAATAAAGCTAAAACCTAATCCCATATAAACGAAGCTGCGGTAACTTTTAAAATAAAGAATGGGTTTCATTTCTTTATCAAAACGTTTCCGTTCTCGTTTAACAAAAGGGATGGTATAGAATATCCTGAAGAAAACATTCCAAAGGATGAGAGAGACAAGCGCCAAGAGTTTAGGTAAGAATGACTTCATCCAATTGAACAACTCTCTAATTGATTTGAACCATACTTGTTTCCAATCAATTTCTTTACGATTTTTCCAACCTCTTAATAACCTTTGATAATGTCTTAAAAAATACGGCTGGAAGAGTTTGAATAGGTAGTAACCTGCGCCTCCTAGAAAAAGGAAGGTAGTGATCCAACTGGCTCGAATCAGTTGGATAAGGGTATAAAATACTACTTCAAATAACTCAAACAAACTACTACCCCCTTACACCTTCCAAAAACCATTCCATTTTTCGAGTATAGAAGCTCGAAAAGAGAAATATGTGAAACTGTAGCCTTGGAGAGGCTTTCTCATAACGGTGAAAGTAATTTTCTAACCATTTCTCTCCATCCAACTGAAGAACATTCAATCGACTGGATCGACTTTGTTCTAAGTAATTGGTTACCTGAAGAGATTCCGCAATCAATTCATCAGACAGATAATTGTATTTTTGTCTTGTCATCATTGCACTCCTTTCTGATTATTTCTTAGTTCCCCTCTATTCTAAAGGATAATATCAAATTCTTTGTTAAAGGGACAAAAGATATTGTTATATCATAAGTTATATAACTTTTTATATAATAAACAAGCAACAAAAAAAGCACACAAGTGTCCTTGTATGCTTTCAATCCCTCTAGAACGGGGAATCCGCATCCATTGGTTCAGGATAGGATGGAGGATTATAACTTGGTGTCGGCTGAGAAAAGCCCTGTTGTTCCTGCTTACGTCGATTAGATGCCTCCTTATTTTCAAGGAAAGTGATTCCTCCTTGTTGGTTTGGTGAAATAAACTGATACGTCCGACGTTGACCTTGTTCATCATTATATGGTCGTTGGATAATTTCTCCTTTTAAGAGAATTGGAGAGCCCTTAGATAAACTCTGAGCCATCAATTCTGCTTGTTTCCCGTATACTTGCACATGGAAGAAACTAGAAATTGATTTATTTGTATCATCAGTCATGCTAGAGTCACAAACAAACTCAAATTTAAAACTCACATGACCGTTTTGAGTTCGACCTACTGCATCGCTTGGGATGAATGCAACACGTCCAGAAGCAATAAATACTTGCATTTTTTCTCCTTTCAATAAAGACCACAAGAGAGTTATACCCTAGCTTGTGGTCATCCTTTCATTTTAGTTCGTCAAATTAGTTTTCTTTTGACTTACGAAGACCTGCAAGACTCAACAATCCCAAAATCATTCCTACAACTGGAAGCATGCTACTTGCTGTTCCAGTATTTGGCAGTGATTGTTTTGGTTTTCCTGGTTCTTCAGGTTTTGGTGGTTCTGGAGTGTGGGTTGTTACCTTCGCAGTCATTTCTTGTCCATTGACAATATTGACAAAAGTATTCTCAACTTCTCCAGCTGCAATACGCTCGACTTCGATGTAGAAATCTGCATCAAAGGTTCCTTTAACCCCTAGAGAGTTTAGGAAATCTTGATTGATAACGTAAGACCATTGACCACCTTTGGCATCCCACTTAACAGTTACAAGTTTCTTGATAAACTCTGAATTAGTACCTTGGTTAAATTCAAAGGTGAAGGCATAAGTGCTACCTTTGGCAATCTTATCGCCTGCTTTGATAACCTTACCATTTTTCAATGTCACATCATAAGGCAACACAAGCTCTTTTTCTGCTGTGTATTCTGTACCCTTAATAATACCTTTCCAATTACCAGTATAGCGATCATGCTTCATATCGAGTTTATCCAAACCGTCATATTGGTACAACATATGGTGTCTTTCTGGAACAGTTGCACCATCAAGAAGGTACTGAATAATATCTCCTAGCTGGACTTCTTTGCCATCAAGGACTTTCTTTCCAGTTCTATCAAGTGCATGTTTTTCTGGATGTTTTGGTTTCGGTGGCTCTGGTGTACGAGTAATAACCTTGGCAGTCATTTCTTGTTTATTGACAATATTGATGAAAGTATTCTCAATCTTATCACCCGTTTCAATACGCTCCGCCTCGATGTAGAAGTCTGCATCGAATGTTCCTTTAACTCCTAGGGAGTTTAGGAAGTCTTGATTGATAACGTAAGACCATTGACCACCTTTGGCATCCCACTTAACAGTCACCAGTTTCTTGATAAACTCTGAATTAGTAGCTTGGTTGAACTCAAAGGTAAAGGCATAAGTGCTACCTTTCTCAATCTTATCACCTGCTTTGATAACCTTACCATTTTTCAATGTCACATCATAAGGTAACACAAGCTGTTTTTCTGCTGTGTATTCTGTACCCTTAATAATACCTTTCCAATTACCAGTATAGCGATCATGCTTCATATCGAGTT